>CADECG010000018.1:0-17746 GCA_902825795.1 uncultured Bacteroidota bacterium | reverse complement strand
CTGGGACACTGTTGCGCTTGAACACTTCCGCAGCGATCAATTGACAAGCAACACCGCACAACGGCGTCTTCTCACTGGGCTTCCAAACGCACACATCGCCGGAAACCCAGGCCAACGCAGTGTTCCAAGCCCACACGGCCACGGGGAAGTTGAATGCGCTGATGATGCCCACTACTCCAAGCGGATGCCACTGCTCGTACATGCGATGCTCGGGACGTTCGCTGTGCATGGTTAGGCCATGGAGCTGGCGCGAAAGGCCAACCGCGAAATCGCAGATGTCGATCATCTCCTGCACCTCTCCAAGACCCTCTTGATAGCCCTTGCCCATCTCATAGCTCACGAGCTTGCCCAAGCCGGATTTGTGTTTTCGCAGCTCCTCGCCGAATTGGCGCACCACTTCTCCGCGCTTCGGCGCTGGCCATTGGCGCCATTGCACGAAAGCCTCCTGGGCCACAGCGAGCGCCTTGTCGTATTCCGCCCTGCTGGCACCGCGCACGGTGCCGATCAACGCACCATCCACGGGCGAGTAGGAGGCGAGCAATTCGCCGTCGCCCCCGAGCCAATTGGAACCCGTGGATACCCCGCTTTGCTGAGCGCTGATACCGAGTTCGGAAAGGATGGAGGCCACGCGGTTGGCGGGTGCTGCTGTTGCTGTAGACATAGGCTTTGAAAAATGGGCCGCGAAGGTAACGGGAGGCTGGGACGTCCTTTCTGGTCGAGAGAGGTCTTGAATTGGTCTGAAGCCTAATTAGGACAAGAATTTGACCCCTAGTCCATAATGGACTGATAATCAGGCTGTTTCCGCGGACGCATTGCGCCGCACGAGACGCGCGATCTCGGGTCGGCAGGGGTTCGTGCCCAGAGAATGGTGCAGACCCGCCCAGAATGAAGAATTTGGACCTTCCCGAGCGTTCAGCGCTTGCGGCCGATGTAGAGCGTGCTCGATGTAGAGCGCCCAAGGACCAAAGCAACAACGTTGCTCCAGGACCCCTTAAGGATGCCAAGAATCAAACCGAGCAGCGGCCCCCTACCCCGATATCGTTCACTCAGCATGCAGATGTATGGCGCGTCCATCCACATACGGCGTGTCGAGACGAGCTTGAAACCGTGTTGCGCCATCAAGGCTTCAACATCCTTGGGCCGAAAGTGAGATAAGTGCCTAGGTACATCCCAGGCGGCCCAGAGGTTGCCGTAATGTGAGCTGTCCCAACTAGTGCGGTCAGGAACTGCAATGAAGAGATGGCCCGCAGGACGAAGGAGCGAATTGAATTCGCGGAATGCGGTTTGGAGGTCGGGTAGATGTTCCAGAACGTGCCATAGGGTAACCACCTCGAAGGGCTGGTTCCTTTCCAATTCCGCCATGGCTGGAACGGCTGCACCGGGATGCATTTGGTTGACGGTTGCCCGGGCACGATCGCTTGGCTCCACTCCTGCTACCTGATAGCCGTGCTCCTTCATGTAGCCCAAGAAGGACCCTGTGCCACAGCCCACATCAAGCAACCTGCCACCTGGTTTGTAGCCACGCACCAAGCGGTGCTTTTTCCGAAGGGCCCATCGGCGTGCTATCTGGTACAGGCGATCAGAAAGCGTTGATGCGGAATTGGAGTGACTGATGTAATTCTCGGAGGCGTAGTAGCTGCCGATATGTGCCTGCTCGGGACGCGGGTTGGTGAAGACGAACCCACAGGCTGTGCACATGGAGAGCAGAAAGACTTCTTGGCTCAAATGGTGGTCCTTCACCTCCCCTTCTGGGACGATGTCGCGGTCGGCACAGATGGGGCAGGCCGAAAGGGTTTCTTGGGCTACATGTTCCACGTGGAACGATCTATGGCCCCACCCCTACCCTGTTCTCTGTTGCGCCGCAAATGAGAGGCGCACCGGGAGGGGTTTGAGTGGGACGGGTTAGGCTTGATTCTATTTGGGCGTTGGGTCTTCATCCGCGAATGAAGCGCTACCGCCCGAGGTATACCATGAGCACGCTCAGGTCGGCGGGCGAAACGCCGCTGATCCGGCTGGCTTGTCCCAGCGTTGCGGGCCTCACTTTGTCCAATTTCTGGCGCGCCTCTATACTCAATGACGTGAGGCGAGCGTACTCCATTTCCATATCGAGCGGCACGTCTTCCAAGCGAGAAAGCTTGTCGGCGGTATCGCGTTCCTTTTGGATGTAGCCGTCGTATTTCGCGTTGATCTCCACCTGCTCCAGTACCTCTTCGCGCAGGTCGCCGAAGGTTTGGGCGAGCGACCAAGCCCCGGGTGCCAGAGCCTCGATATCGGTGGCGTTGACCTGCGGCCTAAGGAGCAGGTCGTAGGCTTTCATCTTCTGCTTCACGGGAGATGTTCCACGTGGAACGATCACCGCATCAGCCACTTCCGGCGACACGCTTTCCTCCTTCAAAAACCGCACAAGTTCGGCGGTGTATTGACGCTTCCGCTCCACCCGTTCGAAGCGCTCGGGACTTGCCAAGCCAAGGGCGAAACTTCGGGGCGTAAGGCGTAGATCGGCGTTGTCTTGGCGGAGCAGAATGCGGTACTCCGCACGGCTGGTGAACATGCGGTATGGCTCCTCCGTTCCCTTGGTAATAAGGTCGTCGATGAGCACCCCGATGTATGCTTCGTCGCGACCCAGGACGAAGGGTTCTTTCTCGTTCAGTTTGAGGTGCGCATTGATGCCCGCCATAAGGCCTTGGCAAGCCGCTTCCTCGTACCCCGTAGTGCCGTTTATCTGGCCGGCGAAATAGAGACCACCCACCAGTTTCGTCTCCAGGGTATGGGCGAGCTGGGTAGGGGGGAAGTAGTCGTATTCCACGGCATAGCCCGGGCGGAACATGCGGGCATTCTGGAAGCCGGGAAGCAGACGCAAGGCTTTCAGTTGAACATCTTCTGGGAGGCTTGTACTGAACCCGTTGATGTACGTTTCGATGGTGCTCCAACCCTCGGGCTCCACGAAGATCTGGTGGCGGTCTTTGTCGGCGAACCGGTCTATCTTGTCCTCGATGCTGGGGCAGTATCGGGGCCCCCGTCCTTGTATGCGCCCGTTGAACATGGGGCTGCGGTCGAAGCCGCTGCGCAAGGTGTCGTGTACCTCCTGGTTGGTGTAGGTGATCCAGCAGGGGAGTTGGGGACGGACATCTCCGGTTCCGGAGGTAGGGGAGAGGGCATCGCGCAAATAGCTGAAGCGGCCCGCAGGCTCGTCGCCTTTCTGCTCTTCGAGCTGGCTGTAGTCGATGCTTCTTCCGTCGACGCGCGGGGGCGTGCCGGTCTTCATGCGGCCACTCTCGAAGCCCAGTTCAACGAGCTGCTCGGTGATGCCATGCGAACCCCGTTCGCCTGCCCGGCCGCCACCGAACTGCTTCTCGCCGATGTGCATAATGCCGCCGAGGAAGGTGCCGTTGGTGAGGATGACAGCTGGGGCCATGATGGTACCGCCCAAGGCCGTTTGGACTCCGGTGACCCGACGGGCCCCGAGCTTCGAGCCTCGAGCCTTGAGCTTTTCAAAGCTCATGTCTCCTGGCTCAAGGCTCGAAGCCTCTTCAACAACAAGAGAAACCACTTTGTCCTGCAGGAAGTGAACGTTGGGGGTGTCCTCCAGCATTTTGCGCCACTCCTCAGCGAAGCGAGCGCGGTCGTTCTGGGTGCGGGGGCTCCACATGGCGGGACCCTTGCTGCGGTTGAGCATGCGGAACTGCACCATACTGCGGTCGCTGACAATGCCGCTGTAGCCGCCCAAGGCATCTATCTCCCTGACTATCTGGCCCTTAGCTACTCCGCCCATGGCCGGATTGCAGCTCATTTGGCCAATGACGCCCATGTTCATGGTAACCAGCAGCACACGGCTTCCCATGTTGGCGGCGGCCGCTGCGGCTTCGCAGCCTGCGTGGCCAGCACCCACCACGATCAGGTCGTATGCATCGGAGTTTTCCACAGGGTGTTGAAAAAAGGGGGGGCAAAGGTAGGAGAGGGTAGGGCAGCGGGTTAGCGGCGATGGTTGATGCAGAGGCGTGCGGAATTGATCAAAGGCCGGCGTTGAATGAACGACACGCCTCTACGTTTCAATCGAAGTCTGCCGGGACTCAAATGCTTTTCACGTGAAACCGATCGGACGCGATGGCCATTGCGCTGAAGGCCGGTGCGCACCGGTTCTACTGCACCACGCACACCCCCGATGTGCTGCTGCTCGGCATAAGCGCCATACGATTGGGTGCATTGCACTTCCCCGACCTGCTGCACCAGCAGTTGCACCAGTGCCGCGGCGTCCACATCGTTCAGGGGGTCGCGCAGGTTGTTCTCCAGCATGGGTAGCAGCAAGTGGTTGCGGTTGTTGTTGGGCACCAAGCGCACGGGCACGCGGTGCAGGTCCACGCCGTTGCGCTGCGCCAAGCGGCTCAGGTGTTTGTCGTCGCGCACCTGATGCAGCGCCGCCAAGCGTGTGTGGCCCGCGTGCAGGTGGTAGGTGCTATCGCGTTGCTCCGCGAGCAGCGGCACCAGCACGCCGTAGCGCGCAATGGAGCGGGCGTAGTCGGCTATGCGTTCGGTGCGCGGTTTCACGGTGCGTGTGTTGGTGCCCGGCACGATGTGCAGGAGCGGTACCCACTGTATGTGTTCCGATGGTGCGCTCATGCCCTGCGTAGGGGTGGGGCCAAATGTGCCAGTTGGAAAACGCCCGCGCCTCCCTTTTTTTCGGGATATCCGGAACCCTCCATTTTCGCGCTGCAGCGCACGTCCACAGCGGGTTTGTGCGAGTTATCAACAGGAATGGCCCTGGGACGAACAGTGAGGCTACCCCCCTTTTTTGCCCGTGCCGTGCCGGGTTACGGAACGGCTGTCGCGCACCCGATATTTACTTGCGCCACCGTACAGCAACCACCATGAAAAAGAAGTCGGCACCAGCACCCGCGTCCAAGACCATGACCTTGCGCGCGGCCTTCAAACAAGCCCTAAGCGAGCGTGGCGCATTCGTGCCGCTGCGCATGGCCCGGCAAACCATGCTGAACCAGCGGATGGAGGTGAACAAGGGCGAGTATCCGGGCGATAAGACCATGCGCATGCGGCTTACGTACGCCGGTTGGCGCATGGCCGTGGAGGAGCAGTGGGTGCAACGCAGCGCGCCGCCAGCGAAGGCCAAGAAGCCGGCGAAAGCGAAGCCCGCGAAGAAGAAGAAGTAGGCCACGGGGTGTGCGCGCGCAGCGACCAGGACAAGGTGCTACGGAAGTTCGACAAGAAGACGAAGGGAAGGACGTGTGAGGTTCAGCCCACGGCCAACATCTCCTTCACCCAACGCTTGGCTTCTTCGAGTTGCGCGAACACTTTGAAGTGGATGCCGGGCGGCGGGTTGTCGATGTGGAAGTCGCGGAGGCGCTCGAAGAGTTCGCCCTCGGCCACCCAAGCGAGCAGGTGCGTTACGCGGTCGAGGCCAAGCACCGTCCACGGGTCGTTCTCCACGAAGCTGAGCGCGAAGCGTGCGCTGGCGGGGATCTCCACAATAACGGCTTCGGGCGCGGGGCCGGGCAGGAAACGGCTGGCCTCCACGTTCTCGGCGATGGTGGTTGCGGTAATGGTGCTTTGCGGCTTGTAGCGGCGCAGCAGCACTTGCGGCGCCATGCGGCTGGCGGTGGCCGTTGAGGTATGTACGCTGGGTTGCATGTTCTTTTTCTTGCGGTACCCTAAAGCTCTGCCAACCAAGCGGGCGAAGGCAAGCACAGATCGACGGGCAGGGAGGCATTCCTGACGAAGCGGTCAACCGCTTGTATGAACGGCTGCGTGCGTTGCGCTATGTTCAGCCCCCCCACCGATGCTGCTCCCCCCATGCAAGTAGCCGTTACTGGCGCCAGCGGCCATATCGGCAATGTGGTGTGCCGTGTGCTCCTGGAGCAAGGCCACCGCGTGCGCGCCTTCTACAACGCCGACGACCACGCGCTGCTGGATCTTGATGTGGAGCGCGTGCAGGGCAACGTGCTGGTGCTGGCCGATCTGTTGCGCTTGTGCGCGGGCTGCGATGTGGTGGTGAACTGTGCCGCCATCATCAGCGTGCATGGCGACCCCACCGGCATCGTGTACCGCACCAACACCGAGGGGCCGCGCAACATACACGCGGCCGCCGTTGCGAAAGGCGTGAAACGGCTGTTGCACATCAGCAGCGTACACGCCGTAACGGAGTTGCCGCACAGCATACCGTACAACGAAGCGCGGCCCTACAAAACCCGCAGCGACTACGCCTACGACCATTCCAAAGCGATGGGCGAGCAAGTGCTCTTTGCCGAACACGGGAAGGATGCGTTGGAGCTGGTGGTGCTGCGCCCCAGTTGCGTGGTGGGACCGTACGATACCAAGCCCTCGAAAATGGGCGCCGCCCTGCTGGACTTTCTCCGGGGCAACGTGCCGGTGCTGCCCGAGGGCGGCTATGACATGGTGGATGTGCGCGATGCGGCGCGCTCCATCGTGGCCGCTATCACCAAAGGCCGCAACGGCGGGATCTACGTGCTCAGCGGCAAGTACTACAGCATGAAGGAACTGGCCCAGGCCGTGCAGCGCGTTACCGGCAAGCGCACGCCCCGGCGCGTGCTGCCCTATGGGCTGCTAAAGGCGCTGTTGCCGTTCGTTGCGTTGTGGTCGTGGATCACGGGCGCGCCGGCGCGCTTCAACATCGAATCGATCGATGCACTGAGGAACGGGCACCCGAACATGGACAGCTCGAAAGCACAACGGGAACTCGGGCACACCACGCGGCCATTGGATGATACCCTGCGCGACTTCTACCAATGGCAGAAGGAGAGGGGTGTGATCAACTAGCACATGGAACTGCGCACACTGGAATGGATCACGTACGGCTGGATCGCGCTGGCCATCATCGTGCACGTGACCATGTTCTTCGTCACCGCGCCGTTCGGTCGGCACACCTCGGCGAAGTGGGGGCCCACCATCAACAACAAGTTGGGTTGGTTCATCATGGAGTTGCCGAGCCTCGGCATCATGGTGTACTTCCTGTTCCGTGGCAGCAACGCGTTCGCCAACTACGCGTGGATCCTGTTCGCGTTGTGGATCGCGCACTATGTCAACCGCACGGTGATCTATCCGTTGCGCATTCGCGCAACGCCCAAGCGTATGCCGGTGTTCATCGTGTGCAACGCCATCCTGTTCAACCTGATGAACGCCGGGCTGAACGGCTATTACCTCGCGGAACTCGCTCCGGCGGAACAGTACGACGCGAGCTGGTTGACGAGTGCGCACTTCATCATCGGTGCGATCGTGTTCGCCTGCGGCATGTTCATCAACATGAAGTCCGACACCATGCTGATCAACCTACGCGCGAAGACCGGAACGGGCTACCGCATCCCGAAAGGATTTCTGTTCGACCGTATCTCGTCGCCCAATCTTTTCGGCGAGATCATCGAATGGACGGGCTTTGCCATCATGGCGTGGAACCTGCCCGCGCTCAGCTTCATGGTGTGGACCTTCGCGAACCTGGTGCCGCGCGCCAAGAACCACCACGACTGGTACCACCGCACGTTCTCCGATTACCCGAAGGAGCGGAAGGTTGTTTTTCCGGGGGTGTTCTGAAGAGAACCGTTCAAGGCTGGTTCTTGAAGCGCAACCCCAGCACGCCGTCGGAAACGAGTACGTTGTTCGTTGCGCTGTCGCAGGAATAGAGGATGGCGGTGAACTCCGCTCGCACCTTGTTGATCGGCATCAAACACAATGGGCACTTGCATTTCCCAGCGCCCTCTGCGCCTCCGCGTGATACCGCATTTGCATTTCGCTCGCCCCCGATCCCACGACTTTCACCACTTTTCGGAACGCCACTTGCGTACGGCGCGCCACAACCCCACAACAAATACTCATGAAGACTTCGTCCATCGCCCTTCTTACCCTTTCGCTCAGCATTGCATCCTTGCAGGGTTCCGCACAGGACAAACCCATGAAGGCCGACCACCGCTATGCCTTCGGCGCCATGACCGTGGAGACCGCCGAGGTGCGCATTGATATGGAAGACGTGCTGGCCGAGGCTACGTTCTGCAAGTTCCGTTTCAAGGTGACGAACAAGACCAACGACTACGTGTTCGTGGACCCCGCCAAGTTCAAGGTGACGATGGGTGGGGCAGCCATGGCCTTCAAGGAAAAAGCCTTCATGGTGCGGCCTTACGAGAAAGAGGCAACGACGCTGAACGTTACCGGCGGCACCAACTACCACCACGAAACATTATCCGTCGACTTCGCCGATGGCTTCCAACTGGCGCCGAGCAAAGGCACCGTTGCCACCGTTGAGGAATTCACGTTGCCCGCAGCGAAGAACGAAGTGAGCGGCGGCCCGTTCACCGTCAACTTGGTGAAGGCAAGCCAGGAGACGGACCGGACCGATGCCAAATTCAATGTGAAATACGTGGGCAGCACGATGGCCATTGTGGACGCCAGCAAGGTGGGCGTGCGCATCCCTTCAGGGCAGGTGTTCGCCACGGCGAAATCGAAATCGAAACCAGTGGTGCTCAATGGCGGTGGCGAGGATTCGTTCACCGTTACTGTGGAGATCCCCGGCAAGATCGCCGACATGCAGTTCACCACGCTCACGGTGCTGTGGAACGAAACGTTCGTCGAAACCGCGAAGAAGCCGTTGGCGGTGGACCAAGCCACGTTCGCCGTGGATGCCGCCAGGACGACGGAGATCAATAAGTGATCGGGTCGAGCAGGGTTTGGTCCCCCTTCGAAGGGGGTAGGGGGATGATGGGCAGGCTGCCCGGTGCATTTCCGCGCCCCTAACTTCACGCTGCGTTCCGCGTACGAAGCCAACGAAAATCAGCACTATGGAAGTCAAGAAGATCGACGTAGCCGACCTCACGTACGAGCAGTTCTACAACGAACATTGGCTGCCCGGCATACCGCTGGTGTTGAAGAACGCCAGCAAGGTGTGGAAGGCGAACGGCACCTTCAGCCCGGATTGGTTCCGCGCCAACTACGGCGATCGCAAGACCACGGTGAACGGCACCGAGTACACCATGAAGGAGGTGATGGACCTGGTGGAAGGCAAGGACACGAGCCGCCCCGTTCCATACCCCTGCAAGTATGAGCTGCGTGCGCAATTGCCGGAGCTGGTGGATATGGTGTATCCGCTGAACCTCGGCTACGCGAAACCGAATTGGCTGGAGAGCAGTTGGTTCAAACGCGGCTATTGGGGCAACGCCGTGGAGATGTTCGTCGGCGGTGTCGGCGGCAAGTTCCCGTATGTGCACTTGGACTACTACCACCTGAGCGCCTGGATCAACCAGCTCTATGGGAACAAGCAGTTCACCGTGTGGCCGCGCGGGCAGGAGAAGTACCTCTACCCCGATCCGAACGACAAATGGAAAAGCGCCATCCCGGACATTGAGCACGTGGATCTGGACAAGTACCCGCTGTACCGCAATGCCACGCCCATCACCTTCGTGGTCGGCCCCGGCGAAACGCTCTTCATCCCCTTCGGCATCTGGCACACGGCCAAGAGCTTGGAGCCCACTATCTCAGTGGCCTTCGATCTCCTGAACGACCACAACTTCCCGCTCTTCCTGCGCGATGTGTGGGATTTCAAAAAGCGGCAAAGCACCGCGAAGGCCATCGCCGCGACCAGCTACGCCGCCATGGGTGGTGTGGTATGCCGCGTAGGTGATATGGTGGGTGTGAAGCGGCACAGTTCGCAGTAGCGGGGAACTCACCGCATGGCGTCATTGCGAGGAGGTTTTGCGACGAAGCAATCCATGCGACATAGAACATTGCACCGAGCCGATCAACTTGGCACTACGCCGCACCATGCATGGATTGCTTCGACCTAAGAAGGTCTCGCAATGACGAACGCCCACCGTTCTATCCCTCTATCGCCGCGATCCCCGGCAGCACCTTGCCTTCGAGGTACTCGAGCATGGCGCCACCACCGGTGCTCACGTAGCTGATCTTGTCGGCAAGGTTGAACTGGTTCACGGCGGCAACGCTGTCGCCACCGCCAACGAGCGAGAACGCACCACCGGCCGTTGCTTCAGCAACGGCGTTCGCAACAGCGATCGTGCCCGCTTGGAAGCTCTTCATCTCGAACACGCCCATGGGGCCGTTCCAGAGCAAGGTCTTGCTGCGCAGCACCACCGCGCGGAACGCTTTGATGCTTTCCGGGCCGATGTCCAATGCCATCCAGCCATCGGGCACGGCGTCGGCAGCGCACTGATCGGTGTTGGCCGTATCGGCGAAGGCGTCAGCTACCACGGCGTCGGTCGGCAGGTGAAGTTTCACGCCTTTCGCTTCAGCTTTTGAGATGATGGTACGCGCGGTCTCCAAGTGATCATCCTCCACTAGCGACGAGCCGACTTGTCCGCCCTTGGCCTTGATGAAGGTGTTGGCCATACCACCGCCGATGATCACCTCATCGCACTTGCCGAGCAAGTTCTCCAACACATCGATCTTGCTGCTCACCTTGCTACCACCGATGATGGCCGTGAGGGGATGTTGTGGGTGGTTGAGCACCTTGCCCACGCTGTCGATCTCGGCTTGCATCAGGTAGCCGAACATCTTGTCCTTCGGGAAGAATTTCGCGACAATGGTGGTGCTGGCATGCGCGCGGTGCGCGGTGCCGAAAGCGTCGTTCACATACACGTTACCCAGATCGGCGAGCGCCCGGCTGAAACCCGTATCGCCCTTTTCCTCTTCCTCGTGGTAGCGCAGATTCTCAAGCAACATCACATCGCCGGGCACCAGCGAAGCCGAGGCCAACTTGGCTTTGTCACCTACACAGTCCTCCGCAAAACGCACCGGCACACCAAGCAATCCTTCCAAGTGTTTCGCGACAGGTCGCAGGCTCATCGCAGGGTTCGGCTTGCCCTTCGGACGACCGAGGTGGCTCATGAGGATCACGCTACCGCCGTCGCTGGTGATGCGTTTCACCGTGCGCACGATCGCTCGCGCACGGGTATCGTCCGTGATGTGCATGTTCGCATCCAGCGGCACGTTCAGGTCCACACGCACGAGTGCTTTCTTGCCGGAGAAATTGTAGTCGTTGATGTTCGCCATTGCGGTCTGTTGATCGGGGCGCGAAAGTAGAGTACCACCGCCACGACGCCACGGACGCAACGAGCGCGCAACGCAAGTGAACAGCCGGTGGATCAAGTATCATTCGGCCATCTTCGTGGCGCTTACTTGGCGCCCGTGGCGTCGTGGCGGTGAATACTTGATCATGAAGCAAACCCACGACATCATCATCATCGGTCGCGGTATCGCGGGTGTAGTGTTGAGTGAAACGCTCCACGTCATGGGCAAGCGTGCAGTGGTCTTTGATGTGCCGAAAGCGAACGCGGCATCGCCGGCGGCCGCGGGCATCGTTAACCCGGTGGCCATGCGCCGCATCATAGCCAGTTGGCGTGCTGCGGAACTGCTCGAACTCGCTGAGCCGTTCTATCGGTCATTGGAACGCGAGTATGGACAGGTGCTGTGGCATCCGCTTCCGCTGGTGCGCCTCTTCGCGAACGAGCGCGAGGCACAGGACTGGCCCCAACGTATGCGCGATCCGGAAGTCGGCCCGTTCTTGTCGGATGGAGCGTTGCCGGGTTTCGACGCAGACAAGTTCAATGCGCCCCACGGCTATGGCGTTGTGAAGCGCTGCGCATGGCTGGATGTGGAGGCCATGCGGGAAGCACACCGATCAAAGTGGACCGCGATGAACGCATTGGTCGAGCATGAAGTGTTGCCGACGGATATGCTCATCACGGAAGACGGTGTGGAGGTCTTCGGCTGCTCGGCACCATGGATCGTATGGTGCAACGGTCCCTTCGCAACACTTCCAGGTCTCGTCCCAACGCGAGGCGAAGTGATGACACTCCACCTTCCCGAATTGGCCACGGAAGCGATGGTGCATCGCAACGGCTTCCTACTGCCCGTCGGCAACAACAACTACAAGCTCGGTAGCACATTCGCGTGGGCCGATGTTTGGAGCGGGCCGTCGGAAAGTGGGAGGGAGGAGTTGTTGAGGAAGCTCATGAACCTCACCCCCGGCCCCTCTCCCAAGGAGAGGGGGAATGGGGGTGAGGTAACCGCCGGCGTCCGCCCCGCATCCCGCGATCGTCGCCCCCTCCTCGGACAGGTCGCGCCGCACCAAGCCGTCTTCAATGGCCTTGGCTCGCGCGGTGTGCTCTTGGCGCCATGGTGCGCGCAGCATCTTGCTGCGCACTTGTTCAACGCGGCCCCACTTGACCCCGAAGTGGACCAAGCGCGCTTTGCGACCGGGTGATCGCGACACCGTGCACCATGTACGTTGAGCAACGGAGATCACGTTCGTTGTTGCTGTTCCACCTTTGGCCCTCTTACCCTCGGAATCCCTGATCCATGCCCCGCATTCTGTTCCTCTGTTGTGTGATCGCCACGATCATCGCCTGCAACACCAAGAAGAAATCGCTTACACTGAACATGACCGACCCGGATCCTCGTTGGGCGCGTATTGATTCACTCGAGAACATTGGCCACTATGCCGATGCCCTGACCGCAACCGAGGCGATCTTGCAAGAGGCGCGCGTCCAAGGCAACTGGGGTGACGAGTTCCTCGCCCTCATGCGCCGCGCCGCACAGCAGGGCATGACCGGCGCGGATGCGTTCGCTGTGATCGCACAATTGGAAGAGCGTACCGCAACCGCTGGATATCCGCTGAAGCAACTGCTGCATTCCGTTGTTGCCGAACGTTATTGGCAGCAATACGAGAACGACCGCTGGACGATCCTGGACCGGACCAACACGGATGCGTCCCCCTTTGAAGGGGGCGGGGGGATGTCTACCACCGACCCCGCCACATGGACGCAACAACAGTACATGCGAAAGGTGATCGCGGAGTTCCGCGCATCTCTCGAACCTTACGATTCGCTTGCAACAACCCCAACAACCGCACTTGGTGATCTCGTGAACATGCCCCTCTCCTTGGGAGAGGGGCCGGGGGTGAGGTCAACACTATTCGACATCCTCGCCCACCGTGCCCTTGAAGTCTTTCGCAATACCGAGACACGTCTCGCGGAGCCGTCGTGGAGTTTCAGAATGAGCGACCCGCGCGCGTTTGCGTTGTTCGAGGACTTCGCGAACAAGCCGTTCTGGCACCGCGACAGCACCAGCTGGGAATTCCAAGCGCTGCGCCTGTACCAACAACTGGAGAAGCTGCACCTGAGTGAAGCAACACCCGATGCGTTGGTGGATGTCGCGCTTGGGCGGCTTTCGTTCGTGCGGGAGCGCAGCACGTTAGCCAACAAAGACAGTCTCTATCTGAAGGCGCTCACGACGCTCAACTCACGCGTACCCAACGATGCGTGTGGCGCGGAAGTGATGCACGCCATCGCGAGCTGGCACGTGGAACAAGGAGCGCAATACAACCGGTTGGCGGGCGATGTATGGAAGTGGGAGAAGAAGACCGCGCGCGACCTATGTGATGCCGCCATCTCGAAGTTCCCGGGATCGATTGGCGCCAAGAATGGCATGGCACTGAAGGCCCGCCTGGAACAGCCTGCGTTGCAATTGCATGCTGAGGAGGCCGTGTTGCCGAATGCACCCTTCCGCATTGCGCTCGACTACACCAACGCCAAGCAGGTATGGTTGCGTGTGGTGGAAGACCAGGTAACGATCAATGGCCAGCAGCAACAGGACCGCGACGAATGGTTGCTGAAGCAAAAGCCCATCATAGAGTGGAGCGTAACACTGCTTGATGATGGTGACATGAATGCACATATGGTCGAGTTGCCGGTGGAGGGGTTGACGTACGGGCACTACACGATCCTTGTGAGCAATGCGCAGACGTTCACGAAGCGCACGGACGTGATCGTGCATGCATCGTTTTGGAGTACACGCTTATCAATTTCTCAGCGCAGTAAAGGCGACGAGCAGGAGGCGCAAGTTCTCGATCGCGGCACCGGGACCCCATTATCGAACGTGATCGCCAAACACTACTTGCGGAACTGGCAGAACGGCAATGACCGATTCGTAGGTTCTGAATTGATGAGCAGTGACGCGGAAGGAATGCTGCGTGCACCGGTAAACGCGCGAGGCGGCGAAGTGATCTGGTCGTTGACCAAGGACGGCGACGAGTTCATCAGTGAGGAGCATTGGATCCCCGGCGGTGGAAGCCGGATAGGTATTCCCGGACCCGATCTCCGCACCTTCCTCTTTACTGATCGCGCCATCTATCGCCCCGGCCAGCCCATCGAATTCAAGGGCATCGCAACGGTGAAGAATGGTAAGACAACGGAAGTGCGGCCGAACATCAAAACACAAGTCCGGCTCTTCGATGCGAATGGGGAGTTGGTGGATTCGCTGAACGTTACCACCGACAGCTATGGCTCCTTCAAAGGCAAGTTCACCGCGCCGGGCGGGCTTACAGGTAGCATGCGGTTGCAAGAAGCCAACGGAGGTCAGCACTTCCAAGTGGAGGAGTACAAGCGACCAACATTCGAAGTGGTCTTCGATCCGGTGACCGCAACGCCCAAGCTGGAACAACAAGCCGAAGTAACGGGCGTGGCCAAGAGCTACGCCGGTGTTCCCCTGGACGGCGCACAAGTGAAATGGACCGTGACGCGCCAAGCGCGGATGCCGTGGTGGTGTGGTTGGGGGTGGCGCGGCTTTCCCGGCTGGGGCCGATCAACAGAGATCGCAAGTGGCACAACGGAAACGGATGCGACCGGCAAGTACACGGTGAAGTTCCCCGCCACTGCCGATGTATCGCTACCGCGCGCTGCGGATCCAACATTCACCTATTCGGTTGAAGCAAGCGTTACCGACATCAACGGCGAAACACAAAGCAGCAACACCTCATTGAGCGTCGGCTACCGGAGCATCGACATCGCCCTGAACGTAGGCGAGAGTATTGATCGGAGCGCCACCGACAGTCTCGATGTGCGCATACAGAACCTCAACGGCCAAGACGTGGACGTGCCAATGGATGTGCGCATCCACGAACTGAGCCCTCCCGCTGGCGCGCTGGATGTCATGCGCTTGTGGGATCGTCCTGATCGCGTGCTCGACGGCGAACCAGCCATCGACCCAACACGCGACGACCCAACGCAGTGGAAGGTGAAGACCACCACGCTCACGCGTGCTGCATACCGAGCGAACAAGAAGCAATTGGCACTCGTCGGCATCAAGGATTGGCCGGTCGGTAGTTACCTGATCGAGGTCATCGCAAAGGATACCGAAGGCAATGAGGTGAAAGCGAAAAAGCACGTCACCCTCTTCGATCCCGACATCCAGAATACCGGCTTCGTTGACGAAGCCTTCCACGCCCAACAAGTCATGCACTCCCCTCTCCTTGGGAGAGGGGCTAGGGGTGAGGTCGAACCCGGGGAGAAGGCCGTGTTGCTCATCAGCACCGCCCTCCCCGAAGCCAACGTGCTGATGGAGGTCGAGCGCGATGGCATCATCACTGCTAAGCGTTGGTTCAAATTGAACAAGGGCCAGCAGCGCGTGGAGATCCCCGTTATGGAAGAAGATCGCGGCGGCTTCGCCGTTCACTTCCTGTGTGTGGAGCGCGGACGCTCGCACCAAGAGACGAAGTACATAATAGTGCCATGGACCAACAAAGAACTGCAACTGCAGTGGAGCACTTTCCGCGACAAGCTGTTACCTGGCGCCAAGGAAGAATGGCGACTGAAGATCACCGGACAAAAGGGAGAGAAAGTCACTGCGCAATTGCTGGCGGGCATGTACGATGCTTCGCTCGACCACTTTGTGCAACACGATTGGGACATAAGCATCTGGGGGGGCAATTACCCGCGAATGGGATGGGATCGTGTGGAGCCCTTCGGCGAAAGCAATGGCCAGCAGATCTGGCGCGAAGTGGAGATGCCCGCGGATAGTGTGCGTGCGTATCCGTGGTTGAACACCTATAGCTGGGGAGGCCGTTACGGCTGGATGCGTGGTGCGCGGAGTGAAGGTGCGTACATGATAGCGGGCCATTCTGCTGGAACTGGCGATTCGGATAGTGAAGAGGGGTCATACGCATTCACTGCCGCGCTAGTAGCTACCGAAGACCCGATGACCAAGTCCGAGGACGTGGCACAAATCAGCCAACAGCCAACGGCAAATGGCCAACAGCCAGTAAGAACCGACTTCCGCGAAACAGCCTTCTTCTTCCCCGACCTGCTCACCGACAAAGACGGGAGCATCGTGTTGCGCTTCACCATGCCGGAGGCGCTCACGCGCTGGAAGCTGATGGGCTTGGCGCACGCGCAAGACCTGAAACTGGCGCAGTTCACCAAGGAGACCATCACACAAAAGCCGTTGATGGTAACACCGAACCTCCCGCGTTTTCTGCGCGCAGGCGATCACATCACGCTAACTGCGAAAGTCTCGGCGCTGGAGGGGGGTAAGCAGCAAGGCACTGCGGCCTTGGAACTCTTCGACCCCTATACCAACAAGAGTGTGAGCGGATTGTTCGGCCTCAAGAGCGCATCACAACCATTCACTGTTGCGCCGGGGCAAAGCGCCAATGTGAGTTGGGATATCACGGTGCCGGAAGGTGTGGATGTGGTGAGCGTGCGCATCACGGCTGATGCATCCGGCCATTCGGACGGCGAGGAGAAGCCGCTGCCCATCCTCACGGACAAAGTGCTTGTGACGGAGAGCCTTCCCTTGTGGAGCAGCAAGGCTGGAACAAAGACGTTCACGCTGGAGAAGCTGAAGAACAACACGAGTACTACACTGAAGCACCAGTCGCTGAAGCTCGAGTACACGCCCAACCCCGCGTGGTATGCCGTGCAAGCATTGCCCTACTTGATGGAGTTCCCGCACGAGTGTGCCGAGCAGACCTTCAGCCGCTACTACGCGAACGCGTTGGCAGCACACATTGTCGCGGAACGACCTGTGATCAAGCAGGTCTTCGCCGCGTGGAAGGCAGCCTCCCTCTCCATTGGAGACGGCAAGGGTGAGGCAACTTTTCTCAGCGCCCTGGAAAAGAACACTGATCTGAAGAACATCATCCTCACCGAAACACCCTGGGTGATGAACGCTACGAGCGACCGCGAGCGCAAAGAGCGGATCGCGCTGCTCTTCGACATGGAACGCATGGCCGGTGAGGAAGCCGTTGCATTGAAGAAGCTGCGCGACATGCAACTGCCCAACGGCGCTTGGCCATGGTGGAGCGGCATGCGCGAAAGCCGGTACATCACGCAGCACATCGTTGCTGGATTCGGGCACTTGGAGAAACTCGGCGCCGCCGACCTGCGCCCCGATGGACAAACGCAGGCGATGCTGAAGAACGCAGTGCAATGGCTTGATGCCGAGGTGGACCGCGACTATCGTGAGCTGGTCAAGCGCACCAAGAAGGAGGACATCGAGAATTATGTGCCTAACAGCACGGAAATCCACTTCCTCTATGCGCGAAGCTTCTTCCCGCGCTGGCCGATCGACGGCGCCACGAGCACCGCAACGGAGTTCTACAAGAAGCGACTTGCAACAACGTGGTTGAGCCACGGTTTGCAGGAACAGGCGATGATCGCGCTCGCGCTGCACCGCCTCGGAGACAAGTCGACGGCGCAGTTGATCATGGAGTCGTTGAAGCAACGCGCAACACAAAGCGAAGAACTCGGCATGCACTGGAAGAATTTCCAAGGCAGCTACGATTGGTGGCAATTCCCCGCTGAAACGCATACGCTGATGATCGAGGCTTTCCACGAAGTGACCACTGACGCGGCCAGTGTGAATGCGCTGCGCACCTATTTGCTGAAACTGAAACAGACCACCGACTGGAAGACCACCAAGGCCACTGCCGAGGCGTGCTATG
>CADECG010000017.1:27189-40868 GCA_902825795.1 uncultured Bacteroidota bacterium | reverse complement strand
CGCCGACCCTACCAGTTGAAGGGAATACCGCACTCATGAATCGGGCGTCGTTGGGCGAAATGCGATGCGTGGAGGCAACATGGAACCGGTCCAAAGTCCAAGTGCTGTCTATGGCGTAGACCATGATCGATGTGGGATCGAAGGCGGTGCAATTCACCTCGTCGAAGGCATACCTGAAAAAGATGTTGCTCTGGACCATTGCGGAATCCCACTTGCCGTTAGGTGGCAGAAAATGAGCGTACACGGCGGCACTGTCCCATTGTATACCGGCAGGTGGGGACTGGTGCTCATGGATCAGCCCCAAAGCATGGCCGAACTCATGCAAAACGTAGTAATCATACAACCGCTGCCGCGTTTTGGCGTGCAGGTCGTCATAGTTCATACTTGCTTGCCCGGGTCGTCTACGAAGGGAATTGATGCCTATCGCACTCCATGTGCCGATTCCGGTATCGAGCGAAATTGCAATATCGGGTTGGGCGTGCGCGCCGAATTCAAAGCGTACGGCACAAACGCGTTCCCACATCCGAGCAGTGTTGCGAATGCGCCGTTGCACAACGGTATCACCCCGCAGAAACGTAACCTTCAACGTCCGCTTTTGCCAAAACCAAGCGCCCGCACCTGCCGCTTCAGCGACGTTCATCAAACTGTCATTTCGGATGCGATCGGAAAGGTCTTGTTCGTGGACTCGTTTATTCGCACGCACACTGAAGTTCTCCGGACCGAACGTGAAGCCGAGGCCTGAAGCACCAATGATCGCAGGTAGTTGGTCGATGCATGGGCTGACGAAGCCGAATACCGGGCCGAGACTATCGTCTATAGGGACGGTCGCGCTGTCCATCGGGATCACGGCATCGGACATCGCTTCCGGTGCACCACTGCCGCAGGTCGTGGTCACCATCCAACATGCGCAAAGAACTATACCAACGGTGGTGGATCCCGTGGTGGCTTTGAATATGGTCTTCGCTTTCATGATGCAGGCATTAGCGCGTGGTGAGGCGGGCCCCAGCGAAATTGTAGGGGAGACTGGCGAAGAAACCGACCCGTATCACACGTTCAGTATTCGGCACTTCCGAGTTCAGTCCAGTGTCGGATGTTACTCCGTACTCGGTGTCCACCGCGTAGCCTGGATCCAAGCGCAAAACGTTCGCGAAAATGGCACCGCCGGTAAGGGCTACCCGGTGCTTTCGGCCGTACAACATGCTGAAGCCGAGCATGGGCGATACGCCATCCTGCTTCACCAACATACCCAGGCTGATAGCAGGGTTGAACACCAAGCCTGTGCGAGGATAGAAATGCGCCATGACCGTAAGGCCCCAATCCACCTCGTTCGGCGTTTCAGCGCCAACAGTGCCGAAGTGTCGCGTCGAATCCACATTATTGATGGTGATGGTGGTATCACCGCCGGAGGTGGTCACTGTTGTATCGGAACTGGTCGTTGTAACCGATCGCAGTGCTTTATAGAAATACTGTTCATCGCGCACTTGGGAGAACACCACACCGCTGCTGAAGTCGATCTTCCATCCCCCGCTGGTGTGGATCTCATATGCTGAGGCGTTGAGCGCCTTACCGTTCTTCTTGAACTGCAAGCGCAGTACATCGTAATCGTGCATCTGAAGGGGCGCAAGCGAGTTCGTGCGGTAGGTGGTCAGGTCGTCGTAGGTCTTAGCCATGCCATCAACCTTCTTCTTGTATGCGGCCGCCGCGTTGGATGTCAGTAGTCCCCCATCCTTCGCTTTATCAACCACGTCGGCCAAGGCCTTCAGTACGGCAGTATCCACCGAACCGGCGAACCTCTTCGGGAAATGTCTTCGGGCAATGTTCACCAGTGTATCGCGCAAATCGTAATGCGAGGGTGTAACGGGTGCGGCCTTCGCCTTCTTCTCCACCGCCTCGTATTCTGCAGACATTGCCGCCAACGCGTCCAGGTCCAGTTTTCGCTGTAAGGTGTCCCGCGCACCGCGAATGGTTATGAGCGCTGCATTGATCTTAGCCTCATCCTTTGTCCAAGACGCCTTGCAATCCTTGAAGGCACTATCGAGTTGATTGCGATAGGCCATCTCGCCATCCAAGTCGAGCAGCCCGACCTGATCCTCCAAAATGGTCTTCACAGTGGCCTTGAATTTTTTCAGGTCGACCTTGGTATGGTCCTTCTTGAGTTGAGTGATCAGATCAACGTGCTCGCTGCGCAATGCCTCAACCCCCTTCTTCAGTTTGTCGCAATCCTCCGTGGACAAGCCCCGAATGGAAAGTGTGGCGTTCGTCGAGTCGGGCTTCGTACCTCCAGCTCCCTTCCCCTCCTCGGTCTTGTCGGGCGACTCCGCGGCAGCCGCAGCCGGGGGTGTGGTTGGGCCGCGCATCACAGCATTCTGGAAATCGGCAGAGCCCTCAAGGTTGTACTGGTCCCATTGGAAGTCCAAGCTCAAGCTGTCGCGCAGAGCATTGTAGTTCACATACTTCACATCCACCATTCGATTCACTCCTGGCCTAATGATCCTGTCATTCACGGGCACCCAGCGCGCAGGTCTATTCCCGCGCGGTCTTTCCCACCGCTGCACACAGATCTCATCGGTCGAAACATCATAGACCACTCGGTATTTGGAAAAGGCGGAGCAGGGGTCACAACCATCCAAACAAGAAGCACCGCGTTTGGTCGGCAGTACGGACCGAGAAAGTTCGACATGTGCTGCTTGCAAGAAGAAGTGGCCTGCACTATCTCCTTTGGTCATGCGGATCGGCACACCGCACAAGTCACGCCCGATGGCGGCCCGGTAATATTTCACCTCCTCCGGTCGGTCACTACTGAACCTGACCGCACCGGGCAGTGTGCCGAAATCTTTCACTTCCACCCATTGCAACTGCGGCGGCCGAGGCTCACCCTTGCCGACGTAGTAAACGTAGTAGTCTTGGCAGGGGTGCGTCGCGCTCGCGTCAAGTGGTTTAGCCCCAATGTCCTTTTTGTCCGGCTTGTCATTTGACAGCGTTAGTACCACTGGTTCACCAGTCTGACACATACCTTCTGTTGAAGTCAGCGCAAATGCAAGAAGCATCGATGCCTGTTGAAACCGTTTCATGGTGCACACTTGTTGGTGATTACTCGAGGCGAAGCAATTGAAGTGTTGAGGTCGAACAAAATTTTTAAGGGGGGTATTTTTCCCGGTACCCGGGGCCCTCGAAATCGGTGGCAAACGGTTCGTGCAACGCGCACTTTTCCCGTGCATCAAGGCTTTCCGGCGGAATCATCTTGGATTCCCATTTTCCGGTTTTTGGCCCGAAAACGGGTAGCGCAGCAGAATTCGTGCATCGCGTTCGCATGATCGCGCAACATTGGCGTTCCCGCAAGAGCCCCTACGACATGTCAAAACGGAACGCCGATCTGAACCCTGTGGCGTTGTTGCGATCGCATGCGATCCGTTGATCAATAGCACTGCGCGCATGCCCACGAAGTCGCTCGTTACGGTGGCGGTGGTAGAGGAGGAAGCCTTGGTGCGCTGCCTACTGGTGGAGCATATTGAACGGCTGGGGCGTTACCGGGTAGTGCTGGCCGAGGGGCACGGCGATGCGTTCACGAACCTCGCGGCGGAGTGCAGCGCTCCGCGACTTGCCGTGGTGGGCATCAGGGGTGCGAACGGACCGGGCACCATTGTTTGGGTGAAGGACAACTGGCCCGCCACGCGTGTGCTCGCTATCCTCTGCGAACGCAAAGCCGACGCCGTGCTCGGGGCGTTGGGCGCCGGTGCGTGCGGCCTCCTGTGCCGACTGACCAATGCCGCAGCCGATGTGGATGAGGCCTTGGACGAGGTGCACACCAAGGGGCATTACCAGCCGAACGATCTGCTGCCGATACTGGCCGAAGGAAGTGTCGCCGAAATACCGCACGCTACCATACTGGAAAGCCTCAGCAGCATCGAGAAGAAGATACTGGATCGCGTGTGCGCACCCGACCTGCCCCCATGGCAGACAGTGGCCGATGGCATGTTCCGCAGCTTGGCCACCATTGAATCGCATCGTGCTTCGATCTACAAAAAGATGGGTGTACAAGGCGTGAAGGCCGCCGTGCTGATGGGCCGGGCCATGGGTTTCGGAAACGGGCAGTGGTAGGCGCCGGTCCGGCAATGTGGTCGCGCTGCGTCGCAACAAGGTTGAAGCACGCAGCGTCTCGGCTGAGGTACGCAGTAACAAGGCTGAAGTGCGCAGCGCCTTGGCTGAGGTACGCCGCAACTTGGCTGAAGTACACAGCGCCGTGGTTGAGGTACGCCGCAACTTGGCTGAAGTACGCAGCGCTTTGGTTGAGGTACGCCGCAACTTGGCTGAAGTACGCAGCGCCGTGGTCGAGTTACGCGGCATGTCGACGGCCTTCGCCCACGCCTTGGTTGCGCGCGCGCGCGTTCCTTATACAGTGATGCATCTCCTCGTCAGGGTCCGCTCGGTAGAGGCCACTTCCCGCTGTTGACGGGGCTTTCCAGTCGTTTTTCGGGGGTTCCCATGAGCAAGAATCATGGGCAACCATGAGCAACTCCGCTACCGATGCTCAGGTAGAAGGGGCCGTGTTCGGACTTAACCGGCACACTAAAAACTTCAGCCTCATGGACAAGTTCACAGTTAAACTCGGTATCAGCGGTCTTACCTCACCAGCACTGGTGCAAAAAGGTCGCAACGTTCACGACAGCATCCTGGGCAACGCGGCATACCCGACGTTGCAGGCCCTGCTGCCCGCCTTGGCCACCGCCTGCGACGTCCTGGAGGACGCGAACCAGGCGATGGAATTCAACGGTGGGAAAGTGTCCAGCAACAACAAGCGGATCGCCGAGAAGGCATTGCGCAGTATGTTGAAGGACTTCGGCGGGTACGTGCAGGGCATCAGCGAGGGCGACAAGTCGCTGATCCTGAGCGCGGCCTTCGATGTGGTCAAGGAGCGCACCCCGATGCCGCCGCCCGAGGCACCGGTGGACCTGCGCGTAACGCGCAGCGCCGTGGCCGGCTTGCTGAAGGTGCGCTGGAAAAAGGTGAACGGCGCGGTGCTCTACTACCTGGAGATGCGGGAGGAGGGCACGGTGGAATGGGAGCGCGTGCTCACCACCACCCGCACGTACCACGAGAGGACGGACCTCGTGACCGGCAAGGAATATTCCTTCCGCGTGCAAGCCGTTGCCACCAGCGGCATCAGCCCGATGAGCGAAGAGGTGACGCAAAAAGCAGCGTGACCGAACAGCGGACCGGCTTAGTGTACCGGTCCCAAAACGACCCCTGCCCCGGGTTCTCCGCCATACGGTGGAGGACGCCGGGGATGGGGCGTCGGGAACAAAACCCGCCCGATCATGCGCAACGAACGCCAACACCGCAACGCCTACGAGAACGAATACCTCGCTTGGTACAAGAGCACCAAGCCCAGCCCGGGACAACCCTTCGACCCCACCCTGCTCGTTGAACTGGCGCGCGAACAATGGAGCGATCATCCGCAACTCGCCGATGCCTTCGCACAGTGTACGCGCCAATGGCCCAAGGACGATTGCTACACGTACCTCATCGACAGGGCCTACGTGCGCAGCGGGGCGCACAACCAATGGTTCTTCGCCGCTAACCTGTTGCTCGACCACCCCACGCTCGGCACCCTGGTGGTGGATGTGCTCTACGCCAACGCGCACCGCCAAGGCCCGTACCGCATCGGCGGTATTGAGTTCCTGGGCAGGATGATGGGCTGGTCGGCTGGGAGGGCCGGGGAACTGAAGATGCTGCTGATGCGCAGCCGCGCGGAATACGAGGCCCGAACAGCAGGGAATTGAGGTTGAACCACGAAAAACAGAACGAAGCGCCATGCATATCGCACACCGCAACTACACCCTGAACGATGGACCGGCACTGCCGTCCCATCAGTTCCCTCCATGCACGTTGGAGGAGTTACAAGCGTACATCGCGCCGACCGGAACGGAAGCCAAGCACGAGGATGATGATGACCCTGCGCCATCCGCCCGGGAAGAGCGCTTCGATGCCACGTATATCGATGCGCTGTTGCAGTTGCTCAACACGGTATGCCATGGGCTACCGGCGTTCGTGCAACGCCGATTGTTGCGCAGGGCCTCGCGCGTGCCGGGGCTGCACGGTCACTTCGCGCAGCGCTACGGCGAAGTTTGGTTCTTCGACAAGGATGGCAGCTCCTACGGCCCCAGCGAGAGCTGGATCACACACGCGAACGGCCTGCGCGAGAAGATGTGGTGAGGTGATCACTGCACTCTTGGAATACGAACGCCCCCGACATGTCGGGGGCGTTCGTGTGTTTCAGGCGCGCTGCAGCATACGCTGTCGATCGCCTTTGATGTCGATACCGGTGGTGAGATGCCAGTTGTGGATAATGCTCAGTAGGCTCGTCTGGTCGGCTCGGTTCTGTGCGGTTGCCAAGGCGTTGTCGTGCGCATCGATGATGCGATCCATTACCCCCACCGGCTCATACAAACCCATTTCCGCACTGCGCAGGAAATCGGCGATCACATCGGCCAGATCGAACAAGGCCTGACATTTCGAATGCACCACCGGTGTGGGATACTTCGCCCGTGGGAACAAACGCTCGCCGAGCTGCAGTAATACATCACCAGAAGTGTTCCCATCGAGTCGCATGTACTGCGTAAGTGATGAGCCCGGGTTGATGAGGTAGCGCAGCCAGAACATCATGTTGACGGAGTTGAACTCCACACGTGAGAGATGGTACTCCGCGTATCGGGAAGCTGTGAACGTGGCGTCGGCCGATCTCCTTGCCATGAGCATTAAGCGCAGGTCCTGCAGTGATTGTGTGATCGCGAACATGTCCGTGAAGTTCTGGCCCACTCGGTTGTTCACGTTCGTGTAGGCTTCCCAGAAGAGCTTCAGGAAACGCTCGAAGGCGGCGATGAAGGTGCCGTTGGAGCCTTCCGTCGGCAGTAGTGGCTGAATATTGCCCACCGTGCGGAAGGGTTTGCGCGCCCGCATGCCAAGCAACCTATGATAGGCGTTCGCGCGCGTGCCCCAAGCGTCGGGGCGCACGTTGCTGGTGATGTTGGAATTGATGCTGCGCGACCCGCCGTCCTTGAAGAAGAGCTGCTCAGTGTTCTCCATCAGATCGTGGATGTTGATGCCGTTCACCAAGCCCACTTTCGTGAGACTCTCATCGTGCTGGAACCGGCCGATGAACTCGCTCATCACGTCCACCAAGCCTGTGTTTTCGACCAAGTAGGCGTAGATAAGGTGATGATGGATACGCTCGTTGTGGTCGAACAGAAGGATCCCGGGCCCTTCACCGAACGGAAGGGTCGCCGTCGTCCCGTCCCGCACGTCGAGCCAGTACTTCTCGATCGCGTCCTCAAGCGCTTCCGATCCATTCATGGAGATGAACCGTTCCATATCGGCCATGGAGTACGTGGGGGGATCACCGACCGGTCCACTTCCTTCGGGAATCGGTTCGAGTATGGGATCGACCATTTCGATCGCATTGTCGTCATCGGTATCAGGAAGTTGAACATGCTGTTCAGCTCCGTACTTGATACAGTCCAGGAAATGCATGTGGTTTTGTTTTAGAGGATCGGGGTAAGCTGATGATCAGCGAGCGTTGCGTTTGCGCGGTGCAGGCCGCTCGGGTTGCGGTCCCTGACTCTTTGCCGGAAGGCTGTACATGGAAGCCGGAAGCCGATTCACACGCTCCTGCGCATGCTGCGGATGGACATCATTATCACGGGCTGGGAACACCTCCTGAGCAGGTGGGCGGTGCAGTCCCAGCTCCTTGATCAGGTCCACGACTAGCCTGGAAGTGATCGAGGATGTGATGCTCGACAATATGGCGGGGGTGAGAACAATGCGGTCGCTGTCACGCGGATCGGAGCTTTTCAGATCCTTCTTCGGTTTCGGTGCTCTCCGTGCATCTCTTTTTGGCGCCGTCCTTTTCGCGGCCTTTTTCTTCGCTGGTTTCTGAGCCATGGTTTCGTCAGTTGAGTTCAACGGTTGTTCCTAGTGCGCCCATCCAGCGTTCCTGGCGGCGGTAGTGCGGTGCGGGATCGGCTTCGGTGGCAATGCGCAGGCTGTTGAGGGCCAACGTGCGCAGGGGTTCCCGGTGGAGCCAGATGGGCGATGTATACAAGGCCGGTCCGGCGGAGCGCTCCAGCTCATCGAGCGTCTTCGGCGATACGCGCTGCGGATCCACCAGCTGCGCCGCGGTGCGGCCGCCGAAAGCTTTGAAGGCTGTGTGCAGACAGCGGTGCGCCATGCGTTCCACCTGTTCCGCACAACCTCGCGTGATCTCCAGTCCGGGCATCTGCATCATGCGGATGTCGTACTGCTGTTTGAAGGAATGCTCCAACGCGTCCCACGGTCCGGCGCCATAACAAATGCGGCACCACGCGATGGCGAGCAGCACGCGCACGTATCCGGTGGGATGCGGATCGTCGGCGCGATGGGCGAACACCTGCAAGGGGTTGCCGCATACCACATCGTGCAACGCGACCACGCTGCCGTAGCCACAATGCAATGCGGAGAAGATGTCGGCGGCGATCTCGCTGGCCCACGCGCCGTACACTTTCGCGATCGCGGGCGGTACGTCGGGCGTGCTGGCCAAGGCGGCCGCCAGCTCTTCGTTCCAGCCGAGCATGAAGGCCATTTGGTGGCCGCTCTCGTGCACCAGCGAGGTGGGCCGTAGCATATTGAAGTACGTGACTTTCACAGCGGCCACTGGGCTCATGGCGCCGTTCCACAACCGCTGCTCGCTGCGCAGGATGCTGGCCCCGAGCCCGCGATCGATGAAGGTGAGCACATGGGGCGCGGTGCGGCCCAACGGCGCCAGTGTTTCGTCCATGCACCGCTTGCAGATGATGTCGCAGGCGCGCAGGATGGAGGCCATGTGCGGGCCGGTGCGCGTATTCACCGCGTCGGTGTAGAAGTGCACGGCGGTCTCGGTGGAGACGTACAGCTCGCGCAACCCGAGCAATTCGCGCTGCAGGGTGACCAGCTGCGATCGGTCGGCATCGCCTTTCAGGCGCTCCAACAGTTTGCGTGCGGTGTGCAACACGCGGCTGCAGTTCTCTTCCAGGAAGCGTTCCAAGCGTTGCGCAATGACGCGGTGGATGCCCGACCTCCCGAACGCGTGCATGAGCTTCTCGCGGTCCTGCAGTTGCTCGGCTGCCTCGGCCCAGTGGTGGGCTTGGCGGCGCAGCGCAGCGCGCAGCACGGTACCCGTATCGATGGCAGCTTCAGCGAGCATGGTACTAGTTGAACACTTTGTCGGCCTTCACTTGTACATCGGGCATGGGCAGCTTCGGAGGCAGCACCAGATCGGCAATGTGGCCCACCGTGAGCTTGCCTTTGGCGGCCTGCACCAAGGTGCTGATGGCGGCCATACCGGGGAAGTTGTTGAAGGTGAGCTTCACCGTTACACCGTCCTTCGGTTCGGCCTGCGCAGCGATGAACTCAGCGGCCCTGGCCTTGAAGTAGTTCTCCACGGCCTCCACCGCTTTGTCGGTGATCAAGTTGGCGAGCTTCTCCAATTGGCCCTTGAGCACATCGGTGGCGACACCGGCAACGGCACCGGCGGCGGCACCGCCCACGGCGCGCACGGCGGCCCCCAGCCACTGGTCCATGTACTGTTCGCTGCTCGCTTCATGGATGATCTTCACCTTGCTGCCCACGTTGTTGAGGAGGATGCCGTGCAACGTGCCCCGGATGCTCGTCTCGATGTTCTTCGCGGCTCCGGCGTAATCGTTGCTCCGCAACTTGGTGGCGATGTCCACTGCATCCGATTCGCTGAAGAACGTGTTGAGGCGGATGAGCCCTTGCTTGAAGTCGAGCACGGCCTGTACATCACCCGACCGGGCCGGCTGCGGTGGCGGTGGGGTTGTTCCGCCACCCGGTTTCGTGGGCACCGGCCGACGCACCGGCGAGCGGCCCAGCTCGAGATAAAAAAAGCGCTGCCCGATGCCGATGCGGTGGCGACTGGTGGTGAACATGGGCGAGAACTGGCGCCCCAGACCGGCCTCACCGAGCAACGTGGCGGCAGCGATCGGCGAAAGCGGGTGCAACTGGTTCCATGCGTGCTGCGCTGCGCTGCCCAGGCCCGGCACTTTCTCGTGCAAGCTGATCTTGCTCAGCCATGTGCCCTTGATGGATTCGTATACGTGCACGCGCGCTTTCACCGGCGTGCTCAGGTCGATGTTGAATTTGTCCTTGAGGAAATTGGCCAGCGGCAGGTGACGGAAAGTGCGGATGGACTTCACCTTGGCAGCATCGAGGTTCACCTCGAACACGCGGCTGTACTTCTTGTAGGCGTAGTTGCCCTTCGCATTGCGCGGCATCAGCATCCATACCCCGTCGCTGGTGGTATTGCGGAGCTTCTCCTTGATGTATGCATTGGGGAAACTGTTCGCAGCGGCCGCTTCGAACGCGTTCAGCATCGATCGCCGCGCGGTGGTAAGGTTCTCCGAGGTTGCTTCCTCCACCAGGTTGCTCACGTCCATGCCGCTGATGCTCTCCTCGATCGTGCTGGCGATGGCTTCGTAAGCCGCCACGGATGGCGCCTCCTCCGATGTCTCGAACCCCATCACGCCAAGTCCGATGTCCAGGATCTTCGTGGCCAACGGCACCGACACGCTCTCGGGGATGTACTTCGACACCAGGCTCGCCAACGGTTTGGCGAGGAAGCCGATCACCTTGTCGCGCCCGATGATGCTGATGGCGATCTTGATCACCGGCTGCAGTGCCACCAACGCAACGGGCAGGAAGTTCTCGATCACCGGTTGCGGGTCCTGTCCCGGCTTCAGCTGTTTCAGCTCTTGGACGAAACGCTGACGGGCAGCGTTCAGATCATTGGTGTCCTCGCTGGCCGACATCGCGTTGTACTCGTCAACGGCGGCGTTCGCTTCCGCCTCGGTCTGCGCCGTTGCGATCGTGCCAACGGCTGCATTCCATTCGTGCTGGATCACATCCACACCGGCCTCGGTCTCCACTTCGTTGGCGAACGATGCTTCGGCGTTCAATCCCAGGAATTTCTTGGCCAAGGTGCGCGCGTGGCCTTGCAGGTTCTTCGGCAATTTGCCGATCGCGAACTTCAGCACGCGCTCCAACAAGGGCTTGATGAGCTTCTTCAGTTTGTCGAGGATCGGCCCGATGGGCAACACTTTGCTCACGGCCTTCACACCCGACTTCACAACATTGCCCACCGTCTTGATGATCTTATCGAAAAACTGGTCCTGCACAGGAGTGAAGCCTTCTTGCTCACCGGCATACTGCGCAACCAATTGATCGATCTCGCTCTCGGTCAAGGATGCCATCGGCTGCGCTTCCAAGTGTTCGCGCATGCGATCGATGAAGCGCTCCGATGCATCGGCTAACTTGTTCACATACGCTTGCTGCCCGAGGCTGGCCTTGGTGCCGCCGAACTCGAACTGGCCCATGACCTGTCCGGTCTCGGCGCGTTCGATCAATTCACCGGCCACGTTGTACAACACCTCGTCCATCTCGGTGTCGTTCAGCTCCGCGATCGTCGCATTCCGGTTGCTCGTGCGCGGATCCGCCGGGGCGACAGCGCCCGTTGCCATAGTGGCCGCGAACGGATCCACCGCTTCCAATTCGCCCAAGGCTTCATAGAGGTCCTGCGTTGCTGCCTCCTTTCCCATTGCTGGATCAGCGAACGGTGAAAGAGCTTCTAGGGTCAGTGTCTCCAGGTCGTTTTCGTTGTTCATGGCAAGGGTGATCGTGATGCGGGCAAACGTATCCGCGCACTCACTGGTGTATCAATCACCCTAAAGGGTTGATCTGCTCAACCGCGGTCCCTGAAGATGTTGTGGTAGCGGTTCACCAACGCGGCCGTGTTGCGCGATCCCGTCTTGGCAAGGATGCTGGTCCGGTGGCACTTCACGGTATCGAAACTGATGAACAGCCGCTCGGCGATCTCCTTGTTGGTAAGCCCCTGCATGATGAGGTCGAGCACTTCGAGCTCACGTTTGCTCATGATGGCCCCTGAGGTGGAAGGCTCTCTCTGCGTCCGGCGTCGAAGAAGGTCGATCAATAACAGGGGGTCCGGCGTTCGCGCGGTGATCTCGATCCCCACTTCCGGCGATCGGTTCTTCAAGAGCGTCAGGACATCCTGCAGCTCCGCCAAGAGATGGTCCAATTGGACCTCGGACTGCCCACTGCGCAATACCACTCGCTCTTCTTGACCGGTCCTGCCATCCACGACCCGGATACTCAGCGAGGTTCCCATGACGTATCCGTTCGTTCGACACGTTGATCAGCCGCGGCGAATGACCCCGAGTGAAGGGGCGTGCCCCCCGGTATTGCCGCTGACCGCTCCTTGCGGGAAGGATGGCGAGCTGCGAATGCTCAAGCCTTGGCGATCAATACAGTACTCCCTGTTCATGGCTGTTCCGTCAACCTCGTACCGACATACCTATCGATCCATGGTTGGCGCTAATGGAGTCCTCGGTCCGCATTGGCGCAATACCTGCCGAACGGTATTTTTTCGATGCCCTGGATCCACTATACTCCGCCACTGCATCGCCGGTGGCCGGTGATCCATCTTGTGCAACTCACCGGACAAAATGGGACTTGGTCCTTCGACGGGCGCGATCTAGCCACACGTCCGCCTTACTGCGTTCGGGATCGCATGGGCGTGCACCGCCGCACGGTGGACAATTTCCGCATCGCGCTCTTCGAGAAGTTCAACATCAAGAGCAAAACGGGTTTGGTGCTGTTCGCCTTGCGCTACGGGTTGATGAAGGTGTAGCCCCCCTACGGCAACTGCCCCACGCGCACGGTGGTGGGCACAGTGCCGCCGATGTTCACCAGTATGGGGTCGCGGTCGTTGGCGGTGCCGGTGTATTTCACGGTGCCGTCGAGGTTCACGTCCGTTTGCCGGTATACGTTGTTGAGCGTGTTGGTGGGCACGGTGCCGCCCACGTCCACCAGTATCGGATCGCGGTCGTTACCGGTGCCGGTGTATTTCAGTTCGTTGTCGAAGCCCACATCGCCCGACCAGAGCACCATGACCCCGCCCACGTTCTGGCGCGCATCGGTGCCGTAGGTGGCCGTGCCCGGCAAGGTGAGGTCGACGCTCACGGTGGTTTGTCCCAAGGCCAGCGGCGATCCGATATCCACCATCACGGGCAGGTGGTTGCGGTGGCGCACCGCCAACAGGTAGGGTCCGGCGGCCAGCGGAAAGCCCGGTGCCGAAACGCCGTCCACATCCACCACATCGCCGTCGCGTTGCACCAGCGCTGCCCGACTGTGCACCACCAACGAGGGCGTGGTCTTCGAGCGCAACTCCAACACCAACCAATCGACCACGGCATCGCTGCCGCTCACACTCCGCACGCTGGCCGGTATGCTGTACGATCCTCCGCCCACATAGCTGTAGCCCAGACTTGTGTAGGGTTCGCTGAGCGGCAACAGACCGTTCGCCCGCAGTACATCGAGCATGGTACCACCGCCATACGGCCCTTCCAGGAAGACGCGGATGGCGATGCGGCCCGGCGTTCCGGCGCACACGCACGCGCTGGTGAAGATGTCGTTGTAGGTGAACGCTTGGTTGTCGTTGCATGGGGTGCCCACCTGAGTGGTGGTGTTCGGGCAGGGGTCCACGGTATCGCAGAGCCCATCGCCATCGCTATCAGGAACAGCAGTGCCGATGCAGTTGCCGTTGATGCACTGTTCGTTGATGGTGCACGGGTTGTTGT
>CADECG010000017.1:24385-27089 GCA_902825795.1 uncultured Bacteroidota bacterium | reverse complement strand
CACGTCATTGGTGGTGCACGTGAGGCCGTCGCTGCACGACGAGCCGATGACGCCGGGGATGTTCGGGCAGTTGTCGTTGATGTTGCAGATGCCGTCGCCGTCGCTGTCGGGCAGTGCCGTGCCGATGCAGTTGCCGTTGATGCACTGTTCGTTGATGGTGCACGGGTTGTTGTCGTTGCACGCACCGGCCGTGTTCTGTTGCACGCAACCAAGATTCTCCACGCACGTGGACGTGGTGCACGGGTTGCCGTCGTCGCTGCACACCACCGGTGTGCCCACGCACTGACAGCTCGCGTTGATCACGTCATTGGTGGTGCACGTGAGGCCGTCGCTGCACGACGAGCCGATGACGCCGTAGGTGTTCGGGCATTCGTCCACGGCATCGGCGATCCCATCACAATCGGTGTCGTTCGTGCACGCTTGCGCGCCGCAGCGTACAGTGGACAGCACAAGGAGCACGGCCATTGCCATGCGAAGGAGGCCTGCGATCATGTGGCTCGCGCTTGGCCTTGATGCCCAACGCATGACCAAATTGCAGTTTTCCGTGGATCCCATCATGTCCATTCAGGTTCCGCCGAGGGAGCGGTCGACCGATCGAGGGAGTGGCCTGTCGGCACTACTCCCCCTCACCCCCACCGTACGGTCTCGGCCCGCACCCGCGCCTCGCGGCGCAAGCGGTGCTCGTCGCGATCGGCTTTGCGTTGCGCGCGCGACACGTCGCGAACGGCATGCCCCACCGGTCCGTGCTTCACATCTCCTATCGCGGCGGGGGTAGGCCGATCCGATACCACCTGTGTTTCCATCATATGGCGAAGAGAAGCGCAGGGCCGCGATCAAAAATCCCCTTTGGTGGGTAATTTTTTGAAGGTCGGCGATCCTTACACTCCGCAGCCGCCTTTGGGCAAGTGCGTTACCGCTTCACGAAGCGCAACGCTTGCACACCGGTGGCCGAGCTGCATTGCAGCACATACGGTCCGGGCGCCAACGTATCGGTTCGCAACTGCGCGCGCAAGCCGACCGCGGGCTGCGACAGCACCACTCGTCCTGTCATGTCCAGTACGGTCAATACTCCGTTCAGTGCCTGCTTGCTGACGATGTTCAACACATCTTCCGCCGGGTTCGGCCATACGTGCCAGCCATCCGCGGCGGCATCGCCGACCGCAAGACCTGTCTCCACATAGAAGACCGCCTCGTTGGTGATGACGGGTTCGTTGAAGTCGAAGTAGATGTTGGCGATGTTGCCCACGGCGTCGCCGGTGATGAGCGTGTTGCTCGGCACCATGCTGAACTTCACGAAGCCATGGCTGCCGGGTTCGTCGCTGACGCTGTCGGGCAGGTTGATGTTCTCGAACAGCACGTGCAGCACGCCGTTATGGATGTACCACGTGTGGGTGTGGCTGCTCGCCAACACTTGCATCGTGGCCCACTGCAGGTCGCTGCTCAACGTGTCGGTGATGAGCACACGCTCCGCCGGGAACGTACCCGTGTTCTGGAAGCGAACGGTGTATTCCACGCGCGTTCCGCTCGCAACATCGAGCGATGAAAGTGTCGATGGCTCCACCTTCTTGTCGTTCGGGTCGAAGCTGCCCACCACTACATCGTTCAGGATGTAAGTATTGTCCGCTGGTGTTTGATCCGGTTGCGATGGCGTTGCCGTTGCTTGTTGCACCACCGGGGAACCGAGCACCAAGGCCGGTGGTCCGTAGAGGTCAACCCACACCGACCAACTTCCGCCGGGAACAATGGTCGGCGTCGTCCAATCCACCACGTTGCCGTTCACGGCGTCGGGCACGATGTCGCTCGTTACGTAGCTCAGTGCTGCATCGAAGGTCAATTGCACAGTGGCTGTCGTCGGCTCGGTGCCCACGTTGTGCACGTTCACCCACACGCCGGTATTGAAGCCGGGGCGCACGTTGGTGCCGGTGATGGTCGTCACCAGATCATACATGCCGGGGATCGTATTGAAGCCGATGTGGTTGAGGCTGTCCACTTGTCCGATACCGGTGAAGGTGACAGCGTACGGCGCAGTGGTCACCGGTTCATACAGACCGGGTACACCGGTAACGGAGAACGAACCGACGTTGGCGGGTAACACGTAGTTGCCGTTGATGTCGCTTCCAGCCAGCAGATCGCCGGCTTGCGCGATCACGGTGGCGTTCGGCCTTGCTGCTTCACCTGCGTCGAAAACACCATCCACATCGGCATCACTGAACGTGGTGCCCGCGATCAGCGGATCGACAATGGGGCATGGGCTGGTGCCGGGATCGCACACCACGGGCGCGATGCCGAGCGTGTTCAACGTGATGTCGAACTGGGGCGGGATGTTGGGCAGGCAGGTGACGCCACTGCCGGCCAACTTGGCCCTGTACATGCCCGTCGGCAACGCAGGCAAACAGGTGAGCGCGGTGGCATCCAAGGCATCGAGTTGCAATAACGATGAAGGGAACGCCGGCAATTGTGACACCTGCGAGTTGTCGATCCAAAGCCATTGGAACGTGGACGGCAATGGAGGGATGGTGGTGACCTGGTCGCCGGACACGTTGAGTTGTTTCAAAATTGGAGGCAACGGATTGGGCAACGTGGTGATCGCCGTGTTCTCCGCATAGAGATACTCCAGCGTGGCAGGAAGCTGCGGCAACGCCGTAAGGGGGTTGTTGCTCACGTGCAGCGACCGCAGCGTGGTACCAGCAAGCGACGGGATGGT
>CADECG010000017.1:1027-24375 GCA_902825795.1 uncultured Bacteroidota bacterium | reverse complement strand
GTTGTCGTCCATGTGCAAGTATTCCAACGTGGGCGGCAGGGCAGGAATGGCGGTGTGCCCATTGTTGCGGATCTCCAAGTACGTGAGCGTGGTGGAACCCGCCACAGGTGGTGGCGTCGAAAGCCCAACGTTGTTCGCGGTCAAGTTCCCGAGGTTCGCTGGCAGGTTGGCCCAACTCGTCAATGGGTTGTTGTCAAGGGTCAGGTTCGTTACGTTCGGAACGGCCGGTGAGGTCGACAACGAGCAATTGACCAGGTCCAGGACGATCACCGTTGGAGGCACGTTGAGCACCTGGCCGGAGAGGTCCGTGTTCTTGATGAACATAAAGGGCCCACTGAAGCCCGGCAATTGCGTGATACCGCAACGGTCGCAGTAGAACGACTGGACCGAGGGCGGCATAGGGAACATGGCGGGCGAAAACAGGCCCGTGTTCACGCGCTCAAGCGCGATCTGTTCCACCAACAGTGGGTACCCGGGCCAAAGCACATGAATGGAGTCGTTGGTAGCGCCTGAGATCTGCAAGTAGTCCATCTTCAAGTGCTGGATACCTTGAAGGTCCACTGTGCTATTGTTGGGCAGGTTGTATACGGGGCAATAGACGCCTTGTGGTGGTTGTGCGTTCCACAGCGCCGTATCGCAGTCGCCATTGATATCCACGCTGTTCGGCTTGGCATTGTTCATCCACACCCTCAGGTTAGTGTCGGGGATGAAGATGGTCTGCGCCGTGGCGTGCAGGCCGAAGGCCAACACGCAGATCGATAGGTAGCGGTGCATCATGTTCACGTGATCAGTGTTTCATTAAGTGCGAGGTGCGCACACCCTTGCTGTTGGTGCAGCGCAAGAGATAGGGGCCGGCAGCGAGCGCGCCGATGTGCAGTTCTGCGCGTGCACCGATGGTAGTCGACAGCACTTCCCGGCCGGTCGCATCCACCACGCTCAGTGTGCCGATGGTTGCACCATCCAGCGCAACGAACAAGACATCTTGGGCCGGGTTCGGCCATGCGCGCAAGCCATCGGCATCGGCACCGTCCACCGCGAGACTGGTCTCCACATAGAAGAGGGCGTCGTTGGTGATCACGGGTTCGTTGAAGTCGAAGTAGATGTTGGCGATGTTGCCCACGGCATCGCCGGTGATGAGCGTGTTGCTCGGCACGAAGCTGAACTTCACGAAGCCATGGCTGCCGGGTTCGTCGCTCACGCTGTCGGACAGGTTGATGCTCTCGAACAGCACATGCAGCACGCCGTTGTGGATGTACCAGGTATGGGTGTGGCTGCTACCCAGCACTTGCATCGTGGCCCATTGCAAGTCGCTGCTGAGGGTGTCGGTGATCAATACGCGCTCCGCCGGGAAGGTGCCCGTGTTCTGGAAGCGCACGGTGTATTCCACTCGCGTGCCGCTGGCAACATCGAGCAGTGAAAGTGTCGATGGCTCCACCTTCTTGTCGTTCGGGTCGAAGCTGCCTACCACCACATCGTTGAGGATGTAAGTATTGTCCGCTGGTGTTTGGTCGGGTTGCGATGGTGTGGCCGTTGCTTGTTGCACCACGGGTGAGCCAAGCACCAAGGCCGGTGGTCCGTAGAGTTCAACCCATACCGTCCAACTTCCACCGGGAACAATGCTCGGCGTGGTCCAGTCCACCACGTTGCCGTTCACGGCATCGGGCACTTCGCTGCTGCTCACGTAGCTCAGTGCTGCATCGAAGGTGAGTTGTACCGTTGCGGTCGTCGGCTCGGTGCCCACGTTGTGCACCGTTACCCACACGCCGGTATTGAAGCCGGGGCGCACATTGGTGCTGGTGATGGTGGTCACCAGATCGTACATACCCGGGATCACATTGAAGCCGATGTGGTTGAGGCTGTCCACTTGACCAAGCGCAGTGAAGGTCACGGCATAGGGTGCGGTGGTCACCGGTTCGTACAGGCCGGGAACGCCGGTGACGGAGAACGAACCGACGTTGGCGGGCAGCACGTAGTTGCCATTGATGTCGCTACCAGCCAGCAGATCGCCGGGTTGTGCGATCACGGTTGCGTTGGGGCGTGTGGCTTCACCGACGTCGAAGACACCATCCACATCCGCATCACTGAAGGTGGTACCTATGATCAGCGGATCGACGATGGGGCACGGGCTGGTGCCGGGGTTACAGACGACCGGTGCGATGCCAATGTTGTTCAGACCGGGTACCAACGCTGGCGGGATGTTCGGGATGCAGCTAACGCCACTGTTGGCAAGCCGGAGCGTGAACACCTGGGGAGGGAGCGCGGGCAGGCAGGTTAGGGCCGTGTTGTTCATGGCACGTAAGTAGGTCAGGCTCTGGGGCAACGCCGGGAGCTGCGCTACTGCTGTGCCGCTGATCTCCAGAAAGGCCAAGCTCGATGGCAGGGCGGGCAGCGCAGTGAGCCCAGCGGTGTTGTACATGGTCAGTATCGTCAATGCCGGCGGCAGTGGCGAGGGCAAGCTGGTGAGGCCCGAATAGGAACCATCCAACCGCCACAGGCTGGCCGGCAAGGCGGGTAACACAGGTATGGGGTTCGTCTTTACATACAGCGTGTACAGCAATGGGGGTAGGCTGTCCAGCACCGTGAACTGGTTGTTGGTAATGTCCAACGTCATCAAAAGGTTCGGCAAAGGCGGTAGCGACGAAAGGGCGTTACTGCTCACAACCAGTGTTTGAAGGTTCGGCGGCAATGCAGGCAGTGTGCTCAGCCCTGCGTTGTGGGCGCTTAAGGACAACAGGCCCGGGGGTAAGTTCGTCAACGTGCCCAACGGATCGTCGTTCACCTCCAGCTCGGTAACATTCGGGATCGAAGGCACTTGTGTGATGTTGCAATCGTTCAACCGCAACGAGGTTACGGTGGGCGGAACGTTCAGCACTTGTCCGCCGAGGTCATTCTCGCGGATCCACAGCCGCGTACCCGTGAAAGCGGGCAAGCCCGTGAGCCCACAGCGCGTGGCGTTGAAAATGTCCAAACCATTGGGCAGGGGCCAGAACTGGCCGTTGATCGAATTGACATCCACTTCGGTGATCACCAGTTGGGTCATGCCCGGCGGATGCCCCGGATAGGTGACGGAAATGGTATCCAGTGATGTGCCGTTCATGTACAACGTCGGCATCTTCAGGTACTGCATGCCTTCCAGATCCACACTACCGAAGTTGGGCACTACGGTGAACGAAAAGCCCACCGAATTCGGTGGCTGGGCGTTCCACGCTGCACTGTCGCAATTGCCGAGCGCGTCCACGCTGTTGGGCTTGGCGGTATTCAACCAGACCCGCAGATTGGTGTCGGGGATGAAGACGGTCTGCGCTTCCGCAGCGGTGCGATCAGCGAGAAGACCAATGGACAACAGAAGAACGCAGAGGTAACGGTGCATCATGGTGGGGGCCTGTTCGCGAAAGGTAGACGGGTACCTGTGCAATTGGTGGCCGAGGGCCTCCCGTCATCGCGAGGTACGAAGCGATCCATGGGCTGTTGTGCATCACGCCGAGGTTCAGTGCCCGGCTCAACATCAGCTGGATCGCTTCGTCGTTCCTCCTCGCGATGACGCGCGACGGAAGACGCAAGCGTCGTCCCTACGGCGCGGCGGCGGCCGCTGCGTCGTCGAACGTCGGTGTGTCGTTATGGTGCCACTGGCCTTTCACCACACCTTCCTTCAACAACATGATACCGGGGTTGCTGCGGTTGACGGTCTTCAGCGTCACCTCGTCGCACTGCGTGAACTCGAAGTTCAGCGCATGATCGTGGCGGAACGATTCGATCTCCGTCCAATCGCTGGCACTCGCGCCGTACACGTACCAGCTCTTCTCCTGCGCTAGTCTGCACAGCTCGGCGATCTCCTTCATGTGTTCAAGGTCGGCGTCCTTCACGCTCTTCACGATGATGACCAGGACCGGTTGCACTTCGGTGAGAATGCCGTCGGTGAGGTCGTTGCCGTCCTTGTCGGTCAGCGCGAAGTCGCTCACCTGGCTCTGGATGCCCGGGTCGATGATGTTGTTGCGCTGCTTCACGAATTCCCACGTGGCCACCCACACGCTGTCGTTCCACGGGTAATTGCTCGCCGAGTACTCTTTCTCCTCACCGGTCTGCTTGTTCTTGTACACCAGGAACGATTCGATGATGGGGTCCTTCTTGTCGTTCTTCTGCGCCAGGATGCTCTTGCCCTCGGCGTACGGACGGTAGTCGCGCACGGGATTGTGCTCGAGGCACCACCAAATGAAGAGCAGCGAGATGAACGTGGCCCAGAGCGCGGTGACCCACTCCGCCTTCTGTCCCCCTTTCAAGGGGGCATCGTTCTGCCCACCGAAGAGCCGCTTGATCCCCAAATAACCGCCCATACCGATGAGCGTGAACCACACCGGGCCCCACCACGTGAACACCCAACTGAAGAATGCGACGAGCAGCAGGCCCAGCGGCAACAGCAGTTTGTCGTCGGCCGCGGTGTTCCACTTCAAGCCGTTCTTTCGGAAGGACGCGATCGCGATGGGGATGATGAGGATGAACAGGATGAGGTCTTTCGTGAAGCTCTCCCACGGCGTGAGGCTGCGGCCCATGCTGCCCTTCATGGCATCGCCGAAACAGCCGCAATCGCTCACGCAATGCTTTTCCTTTTCGATGGTCTCGCCGTTCTCCACCACCGTGTACTTCATCGGCGTGCCGGCATCGTGCATGTCGTTGCAATGGCCCGTGTACGCCGTTAGCCAACCGAAGAAGATGGTGAGCCACAGCAGCGCGGCCACTGCCAGCTTCATGCGTCCACCGAACAGCACCGCGAACCCGAGAACGATCTCGGCCACGCACGCCAGAATGCCCAGCGCCATGCTGTAGGGCGCCAGGAAAACGAGGTTCTGTGCGTCCTCGGCGAAGTACTCATCGAGCTTGATGCCGAAACCGATGGGATCGTTGGCCTTGATGAGGCCACTGACGATGAACAACGCGCCTACGATCAGGCGGCAAACGAGGACGATGTATTTCATGGGGCGTTGGATCGCGGCGAAAGTAGAAGTGGGGAACGAGCCCCTGCACGGGCGTTAACGAAGTGTTGACCTCCGACGCTCAGGCGCCTTCCTCCGACCGCACCATCGCGAACACCGCGTAATTCACGATGTCGGCCCAGTTGGCGTCGATGCCTTCGCTCACCAGGGTCTTGCCCGCGTTGTCCTCGATGCTCTTGATGCGCAAGAGTTTCATCAGGATCAGGTCCACCAACGAGCTGACGCGCATGCTGCGCCATGCCTCGCCGTAATCGTGGTTCTTGCGCAGCATCAGGTCGCGCGCGCCGTTCAATTCGGTGAGCAAGGCCGTGCGCGCTTCCGCCGGCGACAGGTCGGGGCTTTCCACCACGCCGAGCTTCAGTTGCACCAAGGCCATGCCCGCGTAGTTGATGATGCCGATGAGCTCCGGCCGGATGCCCTCCCCCACTTTGCTTTCGCCCACCTGCTGCAAGGTGCGGATGCGTTGCGCCTTGATGAACACTTGATCGGTGAGGGAACTCACCCGCAGGATGCGCCACGCCGTGCCGTAGTCCTGCGCCTTCTTCTCGAACAGCGCCACGCACTCGCGCACCACCGCATCGTATTGCTCCTCCGTCTTTTCCATCGCGGCGAAGCTATGTGGTGCCATCCACGCATGGTAGGTTGCGGTCTTCGTGCGCAACTTGCACGCAGAACAATGGAACGACCGACGATCACGTGGCGCATGAAGGATCGGCTGGTACAGCCGCGCTTCCCCATGGTGATGGGCATCATCAACGCCACGCCCGATTCGTTCTTCGCCGAGAGCCGGGCCAATACGGTGGACGAAGCATTGCGCATCGCGGAACGAATGCTGGGCGAGGGTGCAGCGATCCTCGACGTTGGCGGACAGAGCTCACGGCCCGGCAGTGCCGAAGGGAATGAAGGCGAAGAGTTGAAGCGCGTTCTCCCGGTGATCGCTGCGATCCACCAGCGCTTTCCGGATGCGTGGATCAGTGTGGATACCTGGCGTAGTGCGGTAGCGCGCGAGGCCGTTGCCGCCGGAGCTGTCGTGGTGAACGATATCGGTGCCGGGCTATTGGATGAAGCCATGTTGCCCACCGTTGCCCAGCTCGGCGTTCCCTATATCGCCATGCACATGCAGGGCACACCAGCCACCATGCAGATCGATCCGCAGTACACCGATGTGGCCGCCGAAGTGACGCTGTTCCTGAGCGGCCGACTGCTCGCCGCGCGCCACGCCGGTATTGCCGATGTGATACTGGATCCCGGCATCGGCTTCGGGAAAACAACTGCGCACAACTACGCCCTACTGCGGGCACTTCAGCGGATACAGGCGCTGGGCGCACCAGTGCTGGTGGGCCTATCGCGCAAACGCATGATCAACGAGGTGCTCGGCACCGGAACCGGGGATGCCTTGAACGGCACAACGGCACTGAACACCATCGCCCTGCTCAACGGCGCGAGCATCCTGCGCGTGCACGATGTGAAAGAGGCGGTGCAGTGCGTGAAGTTGGCGGAGGCCTACGCCGCTGAGCGAACGGCCTAGTGCTGATCGGTGACGAAATCGCCGTTCACCTTCTTGTCGTAGCCCGCCATGTACCGTCGCGTCTTGGCACGCATGGCTTCGCCATAGGCCTTGTCCCAAACGATGTTGCGGACGCTGTGCTTGTAGCTCGCTTTGCCCATCGGTTCCAGGAAGAGCTTCGGGTCAACCCCCTCAACAGGAGGGAAGAGCGTGATGTCCACGGTCATGCTGATGGAGGGCACATCGAGCAACGGAGGGGCGCCATGCGTGTCGATCAACACCCGTTTGGCCACCATGCCGGGGGCCGAGTACGTGAATTCATAGCGCTGGCCCCGGCGCAGGTCCGTGGTGTACTTGCCCCGACCGTTCGGTACGAGCATCTCCTCCGATGCGCTGTTGCAACGCACGATGACCAAGGCGCCCTTGATGGGATCGCCATCGAGCTCGCCGAGGACCCGGCCCGAAACGGTGATGGTGTACGGCAACGACGAACTGCCTTGACCAAAGGCCACGGCAGCAACAATGAGTACCGCTGCGGATGTGATCGCCGTCCTCATGGTCTATCGCGGAACGAAAGTGGGCACATGAGCTCGGCCGGGTCAAGCCTATCGCCCAGCCAGAACCTGCTGCTTTTCCTGTAGCGCGTCGTACTTGACCATGAAGGCCTTGATACGGTTGCGCATGGCTTTGCCGTACTCCGCATCCCACTCGATGTTCCGCGCTGCGGCCACATACGCCGCTTTGCCCATGGGTTGCTCGAAAACGGTCACCGGCAGCCCGACCAGTGCGGGGAACAGGGTGATATCCACTGTCATGGTAATGCTCGGTACATCCAATTTGGCCGGGGCGTGCTTCGTGCTGATCTCCACACGCTTGGCCACACAGCCTTTCACGGTGTAGATGATCTGGTACTCACTGCCGCGTTCCAACAGCACGTCGTAGAAGCCGCCGGTGTTGGTAACGATCATATCCTGTGCATGTCCATCGCGCTTCACCAGCACCATGGCGCCTGGCATCGGGTCGCCGGTGAGTTCGTCGAGCACTTGGCCCCTTACGGTGATCTCATAATCGATGCCCGTCCGTTGGGCACTGGCGATCGGTCCGGAGGCGATCGCAACGGCCACGGCCATTGCATGAAGCAATGGCGTGGGAACCCGGCGGTGATGTTGTGTGAGCATGGGAGGCTTGTTACGGCAGTTCGCCCCCCCGGGTTATCAATTGGGCGGCCAAGTCTCGGGTTTGGCCGGAGAACCACTGGTACCGATCCGGTCAACCTCCTTGTAGTACTCGGCCATGAATTTGCGCACGGAAGTGGCTATCTCCTGCTCGTATTGCAGGTCCCACATGATGTTGCGGCTGCTGTGCTTGTAGGCCGCCTTGCCCATGGGCTCCTCGAACAGTTCCGTATCCATGCCCGGCACCGGGGTGAAGAGCGATATGTCGATGATCATGGTCAGCGACGGGACATCGAGCAAGGGCGGTGCACCCCTGGTGTCGATGGTCACGTGCTTGTCCACAAGGTCGTCCCGAGTGAATTCGAAGGCGTAGAAGCAGTTGCGTTCCAGTTCGATCTTGAAACGGCCATTGCCCTTGGTGATGATCAGGTTGCTCAACTCACCATCGCGCAGCACCCTCACTTTCACCCCTTTCAGTGGATCGCCGGTCATTTCGCCGGTTATGGTGCCGCTTACGGTAATGGAATAGGGCAGTACGCTCTTGCCCTGTGCGAGCAGGGCGAACGCGCTCAACACCAACAAGACCGTTGCCCCGAAGCGCGATTTCATGCGTGAAAATTAGACGTACTGCCGGAGGATCTGTTGCCCCCTTCGCCGATCTTTCCGCACCACAACCATACCATGAACCTGTTCCGATCGATCCGCAGTGGCGAGAACTTCCACGTTGTGCTTTGGCTCTTCAAGGACGTATGCTGGGTGCAGGATTGGAAGATCGCTGGCACCGTTATGCTCGTTCCCACCCTGCTCATGGCCGCTTGGATCGCCTGGCGCAGCCGCGCCGACCTGTCCGAACTGCTGCATTGCCTGGCCGTGGTGTGCTGGATCGCCGCCAACGGCACCTGGATGCTCGGTGAGTTCTATTGCGACGACTGCACCCGGCCCTTGGCCTTGGTGTTCTTCGTCATGGGCTTGGCCTGCGTGGCGCGCTGGTACCTCTGGCCCCGGTCGCTCCGGAAACCAGTGCCCCCTTCCGTACGCTGATCAGGCGCAGCACCCCACGCGTCCGTCCGGATACATTCGCGCAGCGGCCGGACCCCGTCCATTGGGGATCGCCGCAATCTCCACACTCACCGCATGGCCACCCGCAGCCGCACCATCCTGCGCCTCCAACGCACGTTCCGCATCACCGTGGCCTGGGTGATCATTGCGGTGCTCGCGGCGCTGTTCGAGAGCAATGTGCTGCAGCAACGCGGACTGCCCAATGAGTTGGGTGCGTTGCTGCAGGCGCACACGTTGCGCGCCGCCATACTCGGTGTATTCGCCGGCGGCCTCTACATGTTCGTACTGCGACCGAGGCTGCGGCGGCTGGCGTTCTTCCCGGCCTTTGCGATCGTGGCCGTTTGCGTGGCCTGCACGATCGTGATCACCGATGCAGCGTTGCCGACCTTGCGGTCGGTTGAGGACGATGGCGCCGATGCGATCGAGCGCGTGTTCAATCTGGCCTTCCTCGGACGTGTGATCTTCTACATCCTCCTGGCGGGTGTAACCATGATCGCCGTGCGCCTCAGCGACCAGTACGGCAGCGGCGGACTGCCCTTGTTGCTCGGTCGCTACAGCAAGCCGCGGCAGGAGCAGCGCATCTTCATGTTCTTCGATATGCGCAGCAGCACACGCATCGCCGAGGAACTGGGGCACGAGCGGTTCTTCAACCTGCTGAACGATGTGTACGCCGACATCACCGACCCGGTGATCGATACGCGCGGGGAGATCTACCAGTACGTGGGCGACGAAGTGAGCGTGACGTGGCGATTGCAACGCGGGCTCAAGGACCAACGGTGCCTCGAGTGTTTCTTCCGCATCCGTGAGAAGCTGCAACAGCGGGCCGAACACTACAAGGCGGCCTACGGGTTGGTGCCGGAGTTCAAGGCCGGTTTGCACTACGGCCCGGTTACAGCCGGCGAAGTGGGGTTGGTGAAGAAGGAACCCATCTTCAGCGGCGACGCGGTGAACACCGCTGCGCGCATCCAAAGCAGTTGCAATCGTTTGGGCGTGGACCTGCTGGTGAGCAAGGACCTGCTCGATATGCTGCGCCTTACCGACAACCGCTTCACGCGCAAGCCCATGGGCGAGATCGCGTTGCTGGGCAAGAAGAACCCCATCGGCCTATGGACGGTGGAACGGGCAGGCACCACCACAAGGGCCCCTGCGTTCCCTGCGGCACAAATGCAATGAAGACGCAAGCCACAGGACGCAAGACCAAATGTCAACGTCCGAGCGGCCTTCCCCTGGGTCTGGATCATTGAGACTTGGGCCTTGAAGCTTGACGCTTGTGCCTTGAAGCTTCAAAAGTGCTCGTACACCTTGCCTTGCCACCACACCTTGGTGGTGCCCGCATTGCTGCGCCATAGCACCACATCGCGGTGCAGTTCGAAGTCCGCGATCGCAGCTTCCTTGCTCAACTGGGTGCGTTTGCCCGCTTGCCATGAACGCACGGTGCGATTGAGGTCCAAGTACACGATCAGTCCACCGAACACTTTCCATTTCTCCGGTATGTAGCGCTCAAGGACCTCCACGCGGTCACCGCGGAACACCTTCAGCATGCCTTGCTCAACGAACAGCAGCAAGCTGTCCTGCACCCAGTATTGTTCCGGCGCGAAATCGCTGACATCGTACAGCATGCCGTTGTTGTAACAGCGCAACGCGCCGTTCACATCAACGAAGCCGACGAGCCCATCGCCCGCCTGGAAATTCTGCGGTGCGAAATCGTGGATCATGTTGTCCTGTCCGTGATCGAACACATGGAACGTCTGGTCGTCGCCGTTCACATACGCCACGATATCGCCACCGGTGCTCACCCGTGCGAAGTCGGAGGTGCGGCACAGCTCGAAGGTCTCGCCACGGTATGTGAGATAGATGGTGCGCCGTTCGTGATCGTAGAACAGCAGCGTGTTCGGGCCAGCGAGCCATTGTGGGCGATCACTTTCGCTCATCACATCGGCCACGGTAAGCACTTGCTTGTTCCAATACATGCCGAGGATGTGCTGCGCGTTGTCGTGGAACGCGATCAAGCTGTCCTGCACATTGAAGTCGGCGCAGTTGTAAGCGATCGACTTCGCACCATTGGTGCCGATCACCTTCAGCGAAGTGCCCACGTAGTAAGCCGCCATGCCATCGCTGGCGATCACCTTCGGGCGCGTGCCGCGTTCGATCGTTTGCATGCGGCCCTCATCGTACAGCACCAGATCGCCGTTCTCCGTGAGGTAGATCAACCGCCCGCCGATGTTGCGCACCATGCTTGGTTTGCGCGTGCTCAGTTCCGTGAAGGCGCCTTGGTCGAACGCGTAGAGCCGGTCCTGTTGCGTGGTGAAGGGTGCAAGGCCTTGGGCCGAAAGGCAGAGGCTTGCAAGAAGAGAAATGAGAATGTTGAGTAAGCGCATGCGGTCTATAGGGGCAACGAAGGTCGTCGAATGATCGTTGTGGTCACCCCCCAAATGGCGAAGGGCCCTTCCTTCCGCAAGCGGAGATCGGGGCCCTTCGTGTAAGGCCTGTGCATCTATAAGCCGGGTTCTGTTCCGCCGTTAGGCGGACTTCGCCATTTATCTGGGACAACGCTCGCGCGCTGCCTCTATCGACCTACCCGCCGAGAACGGACGAGCCGCCCGCTGCCCACTGACAAGTCAGTGGACACTCCCGGCCTATTTGGTCTTTCAGCCCGTAGGGTTTGCCAAGCCGCCATGTCGCCATGGCGCTGGTGGGCTCTTACCCCGCCTTTTCATCATTGCCGTTCCGCGCTTGCGCGCGGCCTTGGGCTGTTTGCTTTTCTGCGGTACTGTCCGTAGCGCCACCGTTACCGGTAACGCCCCTTCCCGTTAGGAAGCACGGTGCCCTTTGCTGCCCGGACTTTCCTCCCCGGTTGCCCGAGGCGGCGAAGCGATGCACAGGATATCAATGAACAACTCTGCGGTCTCACTCCGGTCTGTCATCCCGATGAGGCCTCGAAGAGGGATCTCTCTGCTACAGGAGCACTATCTGAAAGATCCTTCGTCGTCGAAGACTCCTCCTCTGGACGACAGAGCCAGAGGGCAAAGGTGCGCCACTTCCATCAATGCCGCAGGATCGTCACCTCGGTGGCGCCTGATCCGTAGCGGCGCGGATCGGCATCCTCGAACCGCACACTCTCATAGAACTGCAAGGTCCTGCGCACCTCTTCCCGCAGGATCCCCTCTCCCACACCGTGGATGACGATCAACTTCCGTTTGCCGTTGCGGATGGCCGCTTCCAAGGAGCGTTCGAAGTATGCGAGCTGGTAGCGCAGCCGTTCGTCCTGGCTGATCACCGTTTCGTCCTCTACCAATTCATGCAGGTGAAGATCCACCTCCGCAACGCTGTTGTCCTCGGGTCGTGGCGCGGTCTTCCCGGGGCGCAGCGCAGCACCCTTGCGGGCTTGTCGTTTCTTCTCTTCTTCCATGCGGTCGTTGGCCGCGATCAGTTGTGCTTGATGATCGCTGACGATGTACCGGTCCGCGCTTGCCTTCATAGGCACCAATGCCGATAGTGCGTATTCCAACTCGAAGCCGTCATGGGTTTTCACCTTCGCGCGGTTGTGGCCCAGCAGCTCGATCACGGTACCACCACCGGGCTCATCAAGGAAAATGAACTTGTCGCCGGGACGGAACTTGCTGGACATGTGCCAAATTTAGACCCTATGCGAACGCCCTTCCGTTGCTTCTTCCTGCCGGTGCTTCTCCTTTCCGTTAACGCGCTGCTCGCGCAAGCCGTGGATCCGGAACCCTACGGCGGCAAGGCCGATCTGGAACAGTTCATCGCTGACGAACTGATCTACCCCGCTTCCGAACTGGCCCAAGGAATATCCGGGCCCGTGAACCTCATCTTCACCGTGAACGCCGATGGCCGCACCAGCGGTATGCGGATCTGGCAATCGCTGAACCCCGCTTGCGATGCCGAGGCACTGCGCATAGGGAACTTGGTGCGTTGGCTGCCCGCCACCTTCGATGGTGAACCACGCGCAACGGAGTATCACTTGCGCGTAACGTTCGATGCTAAGAAGTATGCGCGCCAAGAGAAGAAACGGACGCTTCCACGCCCTGTCGTCACCAACGCCGATAGCTCTGGTGTTCTATACGGCGCGAAAGAACTGGACAGCCTGCCGCAACCCATGATCATCGGTGGCATGCGCGGGCTGCCAACGTATTTGGGCGAACGGATGAAGTACCCTTCCGATGCTTTCGCGCGCAGCATTGAGGGAACGGTGCATCTGGAATTCACCATCGAAGCCAGCGGCAACATCGGCAACGTGCGCGCCATACACGGCGTGGGCGGTGGTTGCACCGACGAAGCGCGTCGGCTTATCCGCACCATCCGCTGGACACCCGGCATGCGCAAGGGCAAACGCGTGCGCAGCGTGCAGGAAGTGAGCATCGTCTTCAAACTCGGCACCACGCAGCGCTAAGGCGCCTCCCCACTGCACATTTGCGCCATGGAGAAACTGGGGCCGTGGACGAAACTGAAAGAGGAGGAAGTGTATTCATCGCCATGGATAGCGGTGAGCAAACACGACATCATCGACCCCGGCGGCAAGCCGGGCACGTACAGCGTCGTTCACTTCAAAGCATTGGCCGTTGGCGTGGTGGCGCTGGACGATGAGATGAACACATGGATCGTCGGCCAATACAGGTACCCGACGCGCACCTACGGTTGGGAGATCCCCGAGGGCGGAAGCCCGCGCAACGTGCCACCGCTGCACGGTGCCAAACGCGAACTACGCGAGGAAGCCGGCATCGTAGCGGAGCGGTGGACCGAGATCCTGCGCATGGACCTTAGCAACAGCGCCAGCGACGAGCACGCCATACTCTACGTAGCACGTGGCCTCACCTTCCATGAGCCGGAGCCGGACCACAACGAAGAACTCGCGTTGAAGAAGATCCCGTTCGCTGATCTCTATGATCTGGTGCAGCGCGGTGAGATCCTCGACAGCCTAACTGTAGCGGCGGTGATGAAGGTGCAGCTGATGATCCTGGAGGGCACGCTTCCGAGCTGATCACTCAGAAGTAGAAGCCGTGAACGAGGACACGATCTCCACGGAATTCAAGCGTTGGAGCAGGGATCTTGATGCTGTTGGCAAGGAACAACAACGTGCGCACCACTGAGGACTTCGAACGGATCCGTGTAAGGTCCACGTCTACCGACAGGAATACCTGCGCATAGCGCGGTCCGTAAGCACTCGTCCCCTCCCGGGCGTTCGGTTCACCGCCCACCATGTTCTCGGCTCCATAGCCAAGAGCCACATTCAGCCATTTCGGAAATCGTTCGCCGCCTACCCCGAAAGCGTGCACGTTGCCACTGAGCCAGATCGTCTGGCCGTTATAGTCCTTCAGCAAACGCTCGGCAGCACCCGTGCCCAACAGCGTTGGGCGTTGGGCGGCGAACGGCGTATGGTGTGCCGATAACTTCATCAAGATCCGCTGCTCCTTCCAGCCCAACTGCTGGCCAATGAACAACCCGGCGCCTGCAGTGTTGGCAGCCATGTCCCACCAACTGAATCCCCAGCCCGAGCTATATCCGTCCAGCATCTCAATTCCTGTGAGGAATACAAAGCCCATTGCTCCACCGAACAAGGTGGATCGGCGCTCGTCCACACCGCTCCAACGCAACATGGCGTGCCCCCATCGGCCACCGTTGTATGCACTCCACATGTGCCCTGCCTTGTCCATGCCCAGCCATTCCCCGCCGTCGTTGAAGCTGTGCAACCCGATGCGCGCGTAGCCATCATACCAAGCCTGATCCAGCGCGACCCATGCGCCGGCTGTGATACCCAAGCAGCCCCCCGATACCAAGGCCACGCGCCCCCCCCGGCGACCCGTTTCAAGGGTATCTGGTTGAGCCTGAACGATAAGGGGTCCAAGAACAACGATAAGCCAAGCTATTCGCCGGAAAGTCAAGCGCATATGACCCCTGTATCACCATGTGCCGCTGATATCGGCAACCGGCCCAAGGTAGCGGCCGTCTTGCCCGCAACACATTGACCTTGGGGGTGAACGGGGCGTACTTTGGGCGGCCTTTTTACAGCCTACGCTCCACGGCTTACGGATGAGGATACACTACACCCTGAATTTCCTCATCGCAATGTTGCTTGTGGCGAGCCGTTCGGCAGCACAGGGTAACGGCGCCATGCCGGTTGTGCCCGACACAACGGCGAGCAAGGCGAAATTGGATGTTGAGCAACTGAACTTCCAGCCTTCGGAGGCCGAGGATGTGCTGCTCGCTTCCAATCCCTTTCAGGGGATGAAGGCCACTGTTGAAAGGACCGGCTTCGGCCTTGCACCGTTGGACGATGCCCAGAGCTGGCACATCGGCTTCGAGGTGCTTGGACACGGCCGAAGCAGCACGGGTCTCAATGGTTGGTTGCCACAAGCCTTGAAGCACGAACATTCTGAGGCGTTCTGGAGATCCTCATCCATGACCGCTCACTACCAGCATAGCGCGCATGGCCTCAGGCAGAATTTTATCGTGCAGCAGGCGCCGATGGGCAACGGCGGCCTGCGCGTTGAGCAACGCGTGACCACTGATCTGCGGATGGTGCTCGCCGGAACCGACCGCATCGTATTCCTCTCAGCCGACGGGCAGGCCTGTGCCACCTACGATGAACTACTGGTTTGGGATGCCGATGGCGACACGCTTCATGCTGATCTGGAACTGGATGGCGACGTCCTGGCGATCGTGGTGAAAGATGAGAACGCACGCTATCCGATCACCATCGACCCCATCAGTTCTACGCCCAACCGCTTGCTCACCGGACCCGTTTCCACCCAGGAATTCGGGATCAGCGTGGCCACGGCAGGGGACTTGAACGGAGATGGCTACAGCGACGTGGTGATCGGTGCATGGCAAACCACCTTGGGCCAAGCCAATGAAGGCGCGGCCTACGTTTACTACGGCTCGGTGAACGGGATCGGCGCGGCCGCAAGCATCGTGCTCCAGAGCGATCAGATCGGGGCGCAGTTCGGCTGCTCGGTCAGCACTGCTGGCGATGTGAACAATGATGGCTTTAGCGACCTCATCGTCGGTGCCCGTACATGGGAAAGCGGCGCGGCCGAGAACAACGAAGGCGGAGCGTTCGTGTACCACGGATCAGCAACGGGCATCACGGCGGTGCCAGCGGTGATTCTTCAGCCCAACCACGTGAGCGACAACTTCGGAAGCAACGTTGCATGCTCCGGCGACATCAACAACGACGGCTATAGTGATGTTATGGTCGGCGCCTATTTGGCTGATTACGGCAGTGGCCAGGAGGGTGTGGTGTTCGTTTATTTGGGCACCGCTGCAGGCGTCAATCCTGTTGCTGTTCATCGCCTCGAACGGAACGTTGGTTTCGCGCACTTCGGCCGCAGCATTGCGAGTTGCGGTGATGTGAACGGCGACGGGTACAGCGATGTCATCGTTGGCGCGCCGGACTGGTTGAACGTGAACGCGGATGCAGGGACCGCGTTCGTTTACTGGGGAAGTGCGGCAGCGCTGGGCGCGGCGATCAATCCCGCATTCGATCAACAGCTCTTCGGCAGCACGCTGCTCGACGGCTCCTTCGGCTGGAGCGTGACGTGCGCGGGCGACCTGAACGGCGATGGGTACAGCGATGTTGCTGTGGGTGCCTATTACGACAACATCGGCGGTCAGGCCCAGGAAGGAACCGTATGGGTGTTCCACGGTGCTGCCACAGGGCTCAATACGGTGGCTGCCGTTGTGCTACAGAACAACATCACTACCGGTTGGTTGGGCCGCGCTGTGAGCACAGCGGGTGACATGAACGGCGATGGGTACGCGGATCTTCTGGTCGGTGCGCCGCTGAGCGAGATCGGCCAAGCAGATGAAGGAATTGTGTACCTGTACTTCGGCAGCCCCACGGGGATCGGCGGCACAGCGAACATGACTTTCCAGCTGGACAACGCCGGGGCCAACTTCGGCGAGAGCGTGTATATAGCAGGTGATGTGAACGGCGATGGCTACAGCGACATGATCATTGGCGCCCGCATCTACGGTACCAGCGGTGCAGCGGCGATCTATCACGGTGGTCCCTACAATGTGAATCCAATCGCGAGCGGCGCACGTGCCGGTGGCGCTGTGAATGCGGAACTCGGCTGGAGCGTAGCACAGGCAGGCGATGTGAACGGCGACGGTTACGCCGATGCCTTGATAGGCGCACCGCAAGCTGACAATGGTCAGGCCGGCGAAGGCTTGGTCTATGTACACATGGGATCAGCTGTCGGCTTGAACATGGTTCCGGCGCTCACCTTGGAGGCGAACATCGCCAGCGCACAGTTCGGCTTCAGCGTTGGCACCGCCGGGGATGTGAACGGCGACGGCTACGCCGATGTGATCGTGGGCGCACCATTGAGCAGCAACATCGGAAGGGCCTATGTGTACTTGGGAAGCCCAGCCGGATTGTCAGCCGTGCCATCGCGTACATACACTGGAGGCGCAGCCTCACGATTGGGATACTCCGTTGGCACCGCTGGCGACATCAATGCAGATGGGTATAGTGAAGTGCTGATCGGTGCTCCGGATATAGTTGAAGCGTCCTTGTATATGGGGTCTGCCACCGGCCTTCCGTTGGCACCCACGCTTACGTTGACCCAAGGTGCGATCGGTACACTGTTCGGGCACTGCGTGAATACCGCTGGCGATGTGAACGGCGATGGGTACTCCGACATCATCGTTACTGCGCGTAACTACAGCAACGGACAGGCCAATGAAGGCGCAGCCTTTGTTTTCCACGGATCGGTAACAGGACTTGTTACACCCTACGCAACGTTGCTCGAACCGAACCTGGCTGCATCGAACTTCGGAGTGAGCGCCAGCGGTGCGGGAGATGTGAACGGCGATGGCTACTTCGATGTGGTGGTGGGTGCCGACCTATGGGAAAGCGGGCAGGCCGATGAAGGCGCGGCATTCGTGTATTATGGCACCGCAGCGGGCTTGAACGCCGCAGCACCCGCGATCTTCCAACGCAACGTGGTGAATGCCCGGGTTGGGAAAGCGGTTTCCGAAGGTGGAGATGTGAACGGTGATGGTTATGCCGACGTCGTTGTGGGTGCGCCGACTTTTGAGAACGGCGCACAGTTGGACGAAGGTTTGGTGTTCGTTGTACGCGGCAGCTCCACCGGATTATCCGTCGGATCATTTGACCAGTTGGAGGTGAACGGGGCTGGCTATCAAATGGGGTATTCAGTAGCTGGGGGTGGCGATGTTGACGGAGATGGTTACAGCGATGTGATCACCGGCGCCCCCTTCGCCAACCCGGCTCTGGCAACCGAAGGCACTTGCTATTGGTTCCGCGGGAACCTTGCTCGGAGCATCGGCCGACAAAGCCGACAATACCTCAGCGATCTGGTGAGCCCGCTTTCGGTGAACAGCCAGGACTACGGGAACCCGACCTTCTTCGGCATCGGGCATCGCACGCGCAGTTCCATACAACGTACCGACGCGCGGCTCGTGTGGGAAGTGGTGTTCGAGGGCCAACCTTTCAGCGGCAACCCTATCACCAACAGCCTCGGCAGCACAGGAAGTGGCGCTGTATGGACCGATCTCGGCGTGGTGGCTCCGGAGATCAAGGAACTGATCTACAAGAATGCCGGATACATCCGGTACAAGTGGCGCGTACGTGTTGAGTATGAGTTGGCCAAGCTTATCGATGGGCAGCGCTTCAGCCGCTGGTTCTACGGTTATGCCAACGGCTGGGGCGACATCGGCGTCCTACCCATCGAATTGGTGGCTTTCAGCGGACATGTTGAAGGGGCGGCGAACCGCCTGAACTGGACCACCGCCACCGAAGCGAACAGTGCCTACTTCGATGTGCAACGTAGTACGGATGGATACACCTACACGAGTATCGGAAGTGTGGACGCAGCGGGCAACAGTCAGGGAACGATCAACTATTCGTTCGACGATATGGAGCCTCCACAACGGCTGACGTTCTATCGATTGAGGATGGTGGACTTGAACGGTGCCATGGAATTGTCGGATGCGATCGCGATCGATCGCACGGGCTCAGGGATGCTCGTCTTCCCGAATCCTGCCCAAGCATCGATCACGCTGGCACATGGAACTGTCGGTGAAGGAGCGATCGCCAATGTGTTGGATGCTACCGGTCGCGTGGTGCGCACGTCATTTGTTTCGCGCAACACCGCATCATCCCAACTGGATCTCGACGGCCTGCCCAGTGGGCACTACACCGTGTGCCTCGCGGATGGTTCCGGGAACGTCATCACCCGGGCTCCCTTCCTGAAACAATAGCTGTCTCAGGCCCCGATGGTCTCCTTGCACGCGGCAAGGATCTTCCGCGCATTTTCCAAACTGTTGCTCTCCGCATAGGTGCGCAGCACGGGCTCAGTGCCGCTCGCGCGGATCATCAACCACTGGTCGTTGTCGAAGTGGTACTTCCAACCATCAATGGTCTCCAACCTGCGCACTTCGAGCTCACCGAACTTGGTGTACTTGTTCTCAGTGCACGCCTTCAGCACGTCCTGCTTCAATGATTCACTGATGTGCAGGTCGCTGCGGTCGTAGCTGAAAGGCCCAACGATCGCATACACCTCATGGATCAGTTCTTCCAAGGTCTTCCCGCTTCGCGCCATGTACTCCCATATGGTGAGGCCCATCCAGATACCATCACGCTCGGGGATGTGGCCCTTGATAGCGATGCCGCCGCTCTCTTCCCCGCCGAGCAGCACATCGTCGGTGATCATGATGCCGCAGATCCACTTGAAGCCGATCTTGACCACTTGGTATTCCAAGCCGTAGTGCTTGCACATCTTCTCGACTTTCGGCGTGGTACTTACCGCCACCACCACCTTGCCGGTGAACTTCTTGTACTTCACCAGGTAGTGGATCAGCAACAGGATGATGTGGTGACTGTCCACGAACTCGCCCTTGCTGTTGTACAGGCCGATCCGATCAGCATCGCCGTCGGTTGCGAGACCGCAATCGATACCCGTCTTCTTGATCAGCTCGCTGAACTCGATGAGGTTCTTGTGGATCGGCTCCGGCGCCTGCCCCTTGAACGAAGGATCATTGACGCAATGCAGCAATGCGGTTTGCGGCAGTATGCGCGGGATCACGTTCTGTCCAGCACCGTACATGGCATCGTAACCAAGCTTCAAACCGCTTTCGCGGATCGCATCCAGGTCGAAGTTCTTCTCAACATGCTGCACATACATACCCTCGAGATCAACGATACTGATGAGGCCATCGGCTTGGGCTTTCTTCAGGTCGATGTCAGCCAGCTTCAGGCCGTGTGCTGATGGAATGACATCCTCGATCTCTTGAACATGCTCCGGGATGAGCGGGCCGCCATAGCTCCCTTTCAACTTGTAACCGTTGTAGCTGGGGGGGTTATGACTGGCCGTAAGGATCACCCCCAAACTTGCCTTCAACTGGACGGCGCCCAACGACACCATTGGCGTGCTGACGAATCCTTTGGCCAAATGCACCTTGATGCCGTTGCTCACGAACACCTTGGTGCACGTTTCGGCGAAGAGTTCCCCGGCGAAACGGCAATCGTGCCCCACAACAATGCTCGGGTTGTTCGGAAAGTTCTTCTTCACCCATTGCGCTACTGCAACACTCACGCGCGCCACGTTGTCAACGGTGAAATCGTCAGCAATGATGGCACGCCATCCGTCGGTGCCGAATTTGATCTTGGTCATGTCGTCTGTTTCAATGCCCAAAAAAAGGAGCGTGCGAAAATAGAAGCGACCTCAACGCAGGCTTACCTGCGAAGTTTCATCCGTTCTATCGATAGATCCCCCGCTCGTTCAGCGCACGGTGATAGCGACGGGCATTCACCAAGTGCTGCTCATAGGTCTTGGCGAAGTCGCTGCGGCCATCCAGCGTTTCGCTGGCGCAGAAGTACAAGTAGTCGTGCTTCGTGGCGTTCAGCACCGCATCCAAATAAGGCTTCTCCGGAAGGTTGATGGGCCCGGGTGGCAAGCCCGCATGCAGGTATGTATTGTACGGCGACTCTATTTGCTTGTCGATATTGAGGACGCGGCTAACGGTATCCAGACCAAGTGCGTACTTCAACGTAGGGTCCGCTTGAAGAGGCATGCCAATGCGCAAGCGGTTCAGGTAGACACCGGCGATGGTCGGAGCATCGGTCCGCACACCGGTTTCGGCCTGAACGATGCTTGCCAGAACACTTACCTCGGTCTGATCGAGCTTGACGGCAGCTGCTTTTCCCTTTCGTTCGTCGTTCCAATAGCTCCTGTACTCACGTGCCATGCGCGCCACGAAATCGCTCGGCGTCTCCGTCCACCACATCTCATACGTATCCGGCATGAACATGCCTATGAACTCTTCCTGTGCAAATCCATACTGCTGCGCAACGGCGGGATCCAAAAGCACACTGAGCATCGCCACCGAGTCGCACTCCAAGTAACCGGCGACTTTACCGGCCAATTCGGGTAATCGCCGGATCGTATTGAAGGTGATCCGCACGGGGTCTTGCTCCCCGCTGCGTAGTTTGTTGATCAGGTCGTTGAGACTGGTACCGGTCTGAACGACGTAGCGCCCGGGCTTCACCCGATGGCTGTATTTCTTGCGTTCGGCAACCCTACGGAAGACCATTTCATCAGTGATCATTCCGTGCGTTAGAAGACTGTCCACCACTTGGTCGAGACCTGAACCTGTTGAGATCAGCAGCACTTTGTTCGGCTCGGTGAACGAAGGGCCAGGGCCGAAAACCTGCTTCCAGAACTTCCAACCGACGGCACCACCAACAGCGAGCAATAGCCCGAGAACCAACAGAAGGACCTTCCACCGCTTCATGACGGCAACTGCACTTCACCGGTGAATACATGGCGCACCGGACCGATCAACGAAATACCGGTGAAGCCATCCCCTTCTTTCGCTGCATCCACGTGCAGATCGCCACCGCGCGTTCGTACTGGGCAGGTAACGGAGATAACACCGCGCGCCATCGCGCTCAAAGCAGCGGCCGTAACGCCGGTGCCGCAACTCAGCGTCTCAGCTTCCACGCCCCGTTCGTAGGTACGCATCTCCACCCGATCATTCCGCCATCGCAAGAAATTCACGTTAACCCCTTCGGCCTTGAACCGTTCGGAATATCGATGCAGGTGAGCCTCGCGCACCAGGTCAAGCGTCTCCGGGTCATCAACCCAACATATCAGGTGCGGCGAGCCCGTATTGATGAAGTCGGTGTTGGCATCTATGCGCTGCACCCGATCCACCGCACGCATACCGATAGCCACGCTGGCCGCCTTCCACCCGGCAGAATGAACACCATCGATAGCCGTGAAGCGCGCATTGGTCGTGCTTTCACGCAGGGTACTGTAAAGGGCGAACGCACATCGGCTTCCGTTACCACAAAAGCTCTTGCTGCCGTCGGGATTGAAGAACTCCATGTGGTACTGCGTCCCGGGCTCTTTCGGCTCCTGCAATAGGATCAGCCCGTCGCTACCAATGCCGAAATGACGATCGCACAGACGCTGAACGAACGGAATGTCATGCACAGGGAAGATGCCCATCCGATCATCAACAAGGATGAAGTCGTTACCTGTCCCCTCCCATTTGCTGAACACCAGCTTCTGCTTGTCCATCGCGGCAAATATCGCCGTTGCTTGCTGCCCGGACCTTCGCCGGCACACAAAGCCGCACCTGGCGTGGATCACAGATCTTAACAGCGCCGCGCTGTCAGCGGGCATGACACGAGCGTTGTTTTGATCGCGTCGGCATACCACTTGACAATGCGGCGCCACTTGAACACGAACACCATGAAACACGCGATCGGATACTTCGGAATGGCTTTGAGCGGAGGACTGCTGGCTTTGTGGATACACGGTCAGTTCGTTCCAACGCAAGCGACATCGGAAGCCCTTGGGCGGACCGTACCTATGAACTATGTGAGCCTGCCGGGGCCAAGCGGCTCATCCGTGGTGGTGCCGGATTTCACCGAGGCTGCGGAACGGACGGTGAATGCTGTGGTTCACGTGACCACCGAAACCATGATCACCCAACGCGACCCGCTCCAAGAATTCTTTTGGGGCTACCGCGCACCACAACAACAGCACGCGCAGCAGGGCGCGGGCAGTGGTGTTATCATCAGCGATGATGGGTACATCGTGACGAACAACCACGTTGTCGAGGGCGCCGACAAGATCTCGATCCACCTGAACGACAAACGCATGTTGGAGGCGCAGGTCATCGGGCGCGATCCCAGCACGGATATAGCCTTGCTGAAGGTGGATGCGACGGAACTGCCGTTCATGACCTATGGCAACAGCGACGATGTGCGCGTTGGTGAATGGGTGTTGGCCGTGGGCAATCCGTTCAACCTCACCAGTACGGTGACAGCCGGGATCGTGAGCGCCAAGGCACGTAGCATCAATCTGCTGCAGCGCGACGATATGCGCGAGATCTTCCCGATCGAGAGTTTCATTCAGACGGACGCGGCAGTCAACCCGGGGAACAGCGGCGGTGCGCTTGTGAACGCCGCAGGCCAACTGATCGGGATCAACACGGCGATCGCAAGCCAAACGGGCACTTACGCAGGGTACAGCTTCGCCGTACCCGTGAACATCGCGAAAAAAGTAACCGGGGACCTGTTGGAATTCGGCAGTGTCCAACGCGCGTATATCGGAGTAAGCA
>CADECG010000017.1:0-1017 GCA_902825795.1 uncultured Bacteroidota bacterium | reverse complement strand
GCGAGTGGTATCGAGGTGGGCGATGTGATACTGAAGGTGGGAAGTATGACCGTTGACAACGTGCCTGCATTGCAGGAACAAGTCGGCAAATTCCGGGCAGGCAATAGTGTCGCCGTTTCGATCTGGCGGGATGGGGCCGAGCGAACCTTGGATGTAAAGCTCCGCGGCAAGGATGGCACTACGAAGGTCGCTGCCGCAAAACCAAGCGACGCTGGGTTGGTGCTCGGGGCGGAGGTAGCTCCCGCATCGGCCGATGAATTGAAGGCCCTGAAGATCGAAAGCGGCGTAAAGGTCAAGTCCATCAATGGGGGGCGCTTGCGGAGCAGCGGTATTCGAGAGGGCTTCATCATAACCCGCATTGACCAACAGCTGGTCCGGACCCCCGAGGACATTGCCAAGATCCTTGAACAGAAGAAGGGGGGGGTGTTGATCGAGGGCATCTACCCGAACGGCGTGAAAGCCTACTACGGCTTAGGTATTTGAGCAAGTCAGGCACTCTTGGCGACGACGGGGTTGCGAATGCGGCTTGTTCCCTTACGGGTGGGGGCCGTACATTCGGCGCCCGATTCGCAATACGCAGAATTGGCGTTCCCAAAAACGAACCATAAACACCCCAGCCGCCCGTGACAACAAGGATGCGCCAGCTCAAGATCACGAAATCGATCACCAACCGCGAGAGCCAGTCACTGGACAAGTACTTGCAGGAGATCGGTAAGGAGGGCCTTATCAACGCCGAAATGGAGGTTGAACTGGCGCGGCGCATCAAGCAGGGCGATGGAACGGCACTGGAGAAGTTGGTAAAGGCCAACCTCCGTTTCGTGGTCTCGGTGGCCAAGCAATACCAGAACCAAGGGTTGAGCCTGCCTGATCTTATCAATGAAGGGAACCTAGGACTTATCAAAGCCGCGCAGCGGTTCGATGAAACCCGCGGTTTCAAGTTCATCAGTTACGCGGTGTGGTGGATCCGCCAGAGCATCCTTCAGGCCTTGGCCGAGCAGAGCCGGATCGTGCGGTTGC
>CADECG010000016.1 GCA_902825795.1 uncultured Bacteroidota bacterium | reverse complement strand
GTGTATGTGTAAGTGCCGGCTGCGCTAATACCCGGGATGAACAACCCATTGGTGCCGCCGCTCCATGTTCCCCCACCCATCGGCGAACCCGCCAACCGATCGATCAACAAGAACGCAGGCTCGTCGCTGCACACCAACACCGCCGTGCTGATCCCCGCATCCGGCGCCGTGTTCTGCAAAATGGTCACCGTGCTTTGATCGTCCGGACAGGGTGCCGCATCATCGATGAAGTAGGTGTATGTGCCGGGGTCGCTGCTGCCGGGTATGTAGAGCCCTCAGAATGGATCGCCGTCAGGATCGGACCACTGGCCATTGTTATCCGGGCCTCCGCTGAGTTGTGTAAGGAGTTGGAAAGCCGGTTGATCACTACAGATCGTAACCGTGTTGTCGCCACCCGCATTCGGGGCATCGTTCTGGATAACCGTGATGGTGGAGGAGGCGGCAGGACAAGGCGCAATGCCATTCACCGTGTACATGTACACCCCGGGTTCAGCAACCGGACCGGGTATGTAGATGCCGGGGTTAACATCGTTGGTCGGATCGTACCATGTACCGCCGTTCGCCGGGGCACCATCCAGCAGATCGATCAATACGAACGGATCACCATTGTCACACACGGTGGTGTCGTTGCTGATCCCGGCGTTCGCTGCGGAGTTGATGGTCACCGAAACAGTACTCTGGTCGGAATTGCAAGGCGCCTGTCCCGATACGGTGTACGTGTACACTCCGCTTGGATTGGTACCCGGGAGCAAAATGCCGCTGTGCGGGAGTCCGCCTGGCCGCGTCCATGTACCACCCGCTTGTTCACCCACTAGCACAGTGAGCATATTCACCGAGTTGCCGGTGCTGCACACTGTGAGCGTACCGTCTTGTCCCGCGTTCGGGGCGGTATTCACGTTGACGGTAACTGTGCTTGTTGCTTGGGGACAGGACCCCGTGCCCACAACCGTATACGTGTACGTTCCCGGCAAGCTCGTACCGGGTACGAACAAACCATTGAAGGACTGGTTGTTGGGGTTGGTCCATGTACCCAATTCAGGATCGCCCAACAGATCCACCAGGAGGAAGGCCGCTTGGTTACTACAGATCACAACGCTGTTACTGGTTCCCGCATCCGGAGCATCATTCACCACGACATCCACTGTGCTCTGATCGCTGGTGCATGGGAATTGGCCCGGCACCGTGTAGGTGTAGGTGCCTTCGATGTGTTGGCTAGGAACGAAAGTGCCGCCGAACGTCTGGTTGTTCGGGTCGGTCCAAACGCCGTTCAGATCAGGCGTACCACCCAACTGATTGAAGAGGATGACACTACCACCGTTACTGCATACGTTGATGGCAGAACTACTGCCCGCGTCCGCCTCATCGTTCTCGAAGATCTCGAGCGTGGCATCATCAGATGAACATGGGGGCAGCCCCGGCACCGAATAGATGTAAAGGCCGGGATCGTTCACGGCCGGATCGTAGATGCCGTTGATCACACCACCAGGACCCGTCCATGTGCCACCGAGCTGCGGACTTCCACCGAGTTGATTCACCATTACGAATTGTCCGGCACTGCTGCACGTCGTATAGGTGGCGTCGTTGCCTGCAAAAGGTGCGAGGCTTACGCTGATCGTAAGCGTGGACGACGCATTACCGCACGGCGCAGTACCCGGGACCGTGTAGGTGTACAACCCCTGCGGACTCACGCCTGGAACGAACGTGTTGCCAACGCCTGTACCGCCGGGGCCGACCCATGTGCCGTTGGTGGCCGGGGTACCGTTCAGTTCATCTCGCATGCTGAATGCCGGAGCATTGCTGCACACCGTGATTACATCACTGACACCAGCGTTCGGCGCGGTTGTTTCCGAAACCTGAACCGTTGCTTGATCGGCTTGACATGGTGGCGTGCCGTTCACGGTGTATGTATAGGTGCCCGGCGCATTCGCCGCAGGATCGTAAACCCCGTTCATATTGCCGCCCGGCCCACTCCATTGGCCACCGGCGTCTGGGTTGTTGCCCAGCAGCGTAATGAGCGGAACCGCCGTTCCGTTGCCGCAAATGCTCAGCACCCCATTACTACCGGCGTTCGGGCCTTCAACCACGTTCACGGTAACAGTTGCGCTGTCTGGATCGCACGTGGCAGTACCGGCAAGACGGTAACGGAACTGGTAGGTTCCTGAACCGTTCACAGCTGCATTGAAGAACCCACCCGTGAGGGCCGGGACGCCAGTGAGTTGCAGCCACGTTCCACCCGACTGGGGATTCCCTCCAAGCGCATCGAAGAGATCAACGTTCGTTTCAGTATCGCACGCATTATCAACACCATTGGTACCCGCGTCGAGTTGTTGCACCACCGTCACATCCACATGCGCGTGATCATCCGGGCACATGCCGATCCCGTTCACTTCGTAATCGAAATCATATGTCCCGGGATTGAGTGCACCGGTGTTCAATATGCTACCGCTCAGTTGGCCGGTGTTATCCTGATCATCCCACGTTCCGCCCGCATCAAAAGGACCTACTAAAGCGGTGAAGAGGTCCACGAGAACCACGTCCTCGCATACGGTTATGGCTCCGTCGCCACCAGCGTTGGGGGCAGGATTCACTACCATGGTCACAGTAGCCAGGTCGTCGGCACACGGTGCGGTGCCTGTCACGGTATAGGTGTATACACCAGCAGCGTCGGTACCCGGAATGAACGTGCCACTGTGGGCACCACCAGGACCGGTCCATGTGCCGCCGGACTCCGGATTTCCGTTCAGCTCTTGGAACAGGTTCACCGGCTGCATGTTGCTGCATACGGTGCGTGTATCATCACCTCCGGCGTTGGGGGCACTCACCTGCGTTACCGTAACCACGGCACTCTCGTTGGCGCAAGGGGTGGTGCCGGTAACGGTGTAGGTGTAGATGCCGGGAATGCTGGTTCCCGGAACGTAATTGCCGCTGGCAACCACTTGGTTAAGGGGGTTGCGCCATGTACCGCCGCCCTGTGGTGTACCTCCGAGGTAACCGAACAGCGGGAAGCTGGCCCCATTGCTGCAAACAGTTACTGCGCCATTGGTTCCAGGGTTCGGTGGGGCCACCACGTTAACAGTGGCAAATGAGGTGTCGTTGGTACAGGGCGCCAACCCGATCACCACATAACGATATTGTCCCGCCAAGCTGGTGCCCGGCACGAACGTGCCGTTGCTGGCACCACCACCTGGAGGGGTCCATGTGCCGTTCCCGTTCGGGCTATTGCCCAACACTGTTAGTAGGTTGAACGAACTACCATTACTGCACACCGTGATCGTGCCGTCAGTACCCGCACGCGCTGCCGGGTTCTCCGTCACCGTCACCGTCGATTGGGCATTTGCACAAGGGTTCGCACCGATCAATGTGTAGGTGTACACCCCGGCCGCGTGGTTCACGTTGGCCGGATCGTAAGCGCCGGAAGGATGGCTCGTGCCGTTCGGCCGTGTCCAAGTTCCACCGGCATCGGCGCCTGAGAGGAATTGGAGCAACGGGGTGTTAGTGCCATTGCTGCAAACAGTGAGTGTGCCGCTGGTGCCGGGATCAGGAGCTTGGGTAACCGATACAGTGACCGTTGCATTGGCCGCTGCGCAAGGCGCAACCCCGGGAACCGTGTAGGTATAGACGCCTGGCGGGTCGTTGCTCGGATCGAAACTGTTGCCGTGCGGCACATTGCCGGGCGCTGTCCATGCACCGTTGTTGTCAGGAGTCCCGGCGAGTTCAGCGAACAAGCTGAAGGCCGCATCGTTGCTGCATACGAGAACACTGGCATTACCGCCAGCAACCGGGGCCGTGCTGACACTGACAGTAACCGTTGCCGAAGCGGCTGCGCATGGCGCCAGGCCCGTTTTGGTGTAGGTATATACACCCGGCAGCATAGTGGCCGGGTTGAAGTTGCCGGTGGTGGCACTTGGGCCGGCCCACGTGCCACCAGCATCGGGCGAACCGGTCAACGTATTGAACAAACTGAAAATGGGATCGTTACTGCACTTGCTGATGCTCGCATTGCCGCCCGCATCAGGTGCATTGTTCACGGTAACCGTTACCGTGGCCAGGTCAGCGGCGCAAGGGCTTTGGCCGGGCACCGTGTACGTGTACACGCCGGCTTGATGGATCCCCGGCGTGAACGTTCCGCCGAAAGCACCACCGGGACCGGTCCATGTCCCATTGTTGTCCGGTGTTCCGCCCAATTCGTCCAGCAGCACGAACGAAGCATCGGTGCTGCAAACCGTGATGCTGCCATTGCTACCGGCATCGGGGGCATCGATCACTGCGATCGTCAGCACCGCAGTTGCATCGGCACAGGGCCCCGTGCCTAGCACCGTGTAGGTCCAATCGCCGGGCTGGTCCGTCCCCGGGTTGAAGATGTTATTCGGGTGCACCGTACTGTTGGGCCGGGTCCAAACGCCGCCGGCTTGTGGATTCCCACCCAACTGCAAAAGCATGTTGAAGTTGGCCGCATCGCTGCATATGGTTTCCGTCGCGTTCGAGCCGGCGTTGGGGGCAACCGTCTCGGTTACGGTAACAGTCGCGGTGGCATTGTTACAGGGTGGTTGCGCGGTTACCGTGTAAGTATAAACACCGGCCGTGCTCGTGCCCGGCGTATACGTAGCCGGAACAGGCAAGGCACCCGGACCGGTCCACGCGCCAGTATTATCAGGCGTTCCGCCCAATTGTCCGAACAAGTTGAATGGTAACTCGTTGCTGCACACGCTCACGCTGCCATTGCTACCCGCATCCACCGCAGCACTCTCGATCACCGTCACGGTCGCCGAGGCGTTGCTACAGGCGCTGCCACCGCTCACCGTATAGGTATAAGCACCACCAGCATCCACGGCAGGGTTGTAGGTAGCTCCATGCGCAAGGCTTCCGGGATCGGTCCATGTTCCACCAGCATCCGGAGTACCGCCCAAAAAATTGAAGAGATTGAACGACGCCCCATCGCTGCAAACGGAGTTCGAGCCGTTCAGTCCCGCATCGGGGGCCGTGTTGATCGTTGCATTCCAACCAGCGCCGGCCAACAGTAAATCGCTTGTCCAATGGAAGGTGAGGCAGCCACTTGGGTTCGTGGCGATGAACGTTTGGCCCGCTAATGACACCAGCCCCGAACCGGTTACCAGCGTCGGTGCAGCGGTCGATGTACCGTCATGTATCTCCAACTGGTCGAAAACGCCAAGCAGCTGCACGCTCCAACTCACGAAGGTCACGGACGTCGGAAGACCGCTGTTCGCACCACCACTGGGGCAGAGCGTAAGCGTGAGATCCTCGCCATTTCCGTAATCGCCGCCTGCGCCACCACTATCGTACAAGTTGCCAGTGCAGCTGTTCACCGTAGGTCCATCGCTGATCAAAAAGCTCTGCGCTTGCACCCCGCTCACCGCCAAAGCCAGCAAAAGGGCTGCTGCCAGCCCTTTGCCCGTCCTGTTCAACTGTTCGCTGCCGTTCGTCACACCTATGGAAACTACCCCCGTGAAAAGGACGCGCAAGGTAATCCAATGCCCTGCTTGGCCGTCAGGGACGGGGCCTTTCACCTCCTGCTCTTCAGCCATGACCTTGGTTCTCGTCGATTTGTAGTGCCAACTATCAGACGAATACGTCGCCGGAAGCGGAGTTCCGACGCGCAAAGAGCCAAGAAGTTGCTCAAAAACCGCCTAACGCACCTAAAGCGTGAAGAATCCCCAGACCAAACCCACGATCAAGAGCACGATAAATGCGGCCAGGTAAGGCACGCTCATCAGCAGGAAACGAAGACCCGTAGAAAGCCAATCCTTACCGTAAACCCGCTTCAAACAGAGCAGCAGGTAAACGATACAGAAGAGTGTGATCAACAAGCCGACCCACGACGGCCACTCCGTGTGCACGAGCAAGGCCATAACCAGCACCGCAATGAAGAAGAGGAAGTAGATGGTGTGGATATGCACCGAGAATATCAGGTGCTCCCAGTAGTACCGCTTTCGAAAGAAGATCCACAGTAGCAATACCGCCGTGAACGGCATCAGGATGAACATGACCACCGAAACCGCTTTCACTACCGCATGACCCAGCTGTTTCTTTCCCGTCGCAGTAGCAAGGTCCAAACGGCCCAGCGCCCGGATCGCCCGTCGCTCGAACCAACTCACTGAATCGCGTTGGTCACCCAGAAGAGAATCAACATCCGCATCCGTCATATCGCCTGTATGGAAGAGGGCCTCCTCATCGCGCTTGGTGAACGAGGTCAAAACCCCATTGACGACCACACGATAAGGTACGTTCAGGCTGTCGGCGTTCGGCAGGTGGGCCAACGCGGAACGAAGCGATGCGCGTGTACCCGGCATGGTGTCCGTATCGCTTCCGGCCAGAAGGGAATCCAGAACGCTCGGGGAGGGCTTGCGGATCCGCTCAGCCGCTGCTTGGTAGAACGGAGTGTCGATGGGGACGTCCACTTCCACATCATCCATCTCCAAACTATCCCAGAACAAGGTCCGCTCAATGCTGTCCGGAAGTATGTCATCCAACCTCGCGGTGCGAAGGCTGGGGTCACCTGAACGACTTGTTGTAAGCGCCTTGCCCGATTCTACGGCGCGATCCATCCACAGCGTGAGCAGCGCGAAGAAGATGACGCTCACGAACACGTAGAACCGGGCCGGGTGGACGTACCGCGCCCGCTTGCCCTCCACATAATCCTTCGTCAGCTGCCCCGGCTTTGAGAAGATGACCTTCAGCGTGTTCCACAGTTTCGTATCGAAGTGCGTGAGGTTCTCCACGAACTCGTACAGGAAGGTCTTGAAGGGAACACGCAGGTCGTGGTTCTCCTGGCCGCAATGCGGACAGAATTCAAACTCCTTGCGGAGATCCGCACCGCAGTTCGGGCAGCCTGGGGTCTTGTTGCGGTGTTTGCGGGCCATCAGGTCCCGAAGATCACAACTGCTTCAACAACTTTCGCAGGTCCACCTTCTCGCTCACGATCCGGTCGAGGTCGGCTATCGCCACGCGTTCCTGTAGCATGGTGTCGCGGTCGCGCAGTGTGACCGTGTCGTTCGTCATCGTGTCGTAGTCCACGGTGATGCAATAGGGAGTGCCGATGGCATCCTGACGGCGATAGCGTTTGCCGATGCTGTCCTTCTCGTCGTACTGGCAATTATGCGAGAGCTTCAGGCCGTCGATGATCGCACGTGCCTTCTCCGGCAGTCCGTCCTTCTTCACCAGCGGCATCACGGTCACCTTCACGGGAGCGAGGGGAGCGGGAATGCGGAGCACCACGCGGTCCTCGCCGTTCTCCAGTTTCTCTTCTTCGTACGCTGCGCTCAGCACGGCGAGGAACATGCGGTCCAAGCCGATGCTCGTCTCCACCACATAAGGCACGTAGCTCTCGTTCGTCTCGGGATCGAAGAACTGCAGCTTCTTGCCGCTGAACTCCTCGTGCTTCTTCAGGTCGAAGTCGGTACGCGAATGGATGCCCTCGAGCTCCTTGAAGCCGAAGGAGAATTTGAACTCGATGTCACAAGCAGCGTTGGCGTAGTGCGCGAGCTTGATGTGATCATGGAAGCGGTAGTTCTCCACGGGCATGCCCAGTGCACGGTGCCAGGCGATGCGCTTCTCCTTCCACGCGTTGTACCATTCCATCTCGGTGCCCGGCTTCACGAAGAACTGCATCTCCATCTGCTCGAACTCCCGCATACGGAAGATGAACTGTCGCGCCACGATCTCGTTGCGGAACGCCTTGCCCGTTTGCGCAATGCCGAAGGGGATCTTCATGCGCGCGCTCTTCTGCACGTTGAGGAAGTTGACGAAGATGCCTTGTGCGGTTTCGGGTCGCAGGTAGATCGTGCTGCTCTCACCGCTCACGCTGCCGAGCTCGGTAGCGAACATCAGGTTGAACTGCCGTACTTCGGTCCAGTTCGCCGTGCCGCTAATCGGGCACTTGATCTCCTCGTCGATGATCAGTTGGCGCACCGCTTCGAGGTCGTTCGCTTCGAGCGCGGTCTTCATCCTTCCTTCCACGGCGTTGATGCGCTCCTGTGCGCGCAGTACGTTCGGGTTCGTCGCGCGGAACTGTTCTTCGTTGAAGGCTTCGCCGAACTTCTTCTTCGCCTTCTCGGTCTCCTTCTCGATCTTGTCCGCGTACTTGGCCATGTGGTCTTCCAAGAGCACATCGGCACGATAACGCTTCTTGCTGTCCTTGTTGTCGATCAAGGGGTCGTTGAATGCGTCAACGTGCCCACTCGCCTTCCACACGGTGGGGTGCATGAAGATCGCCGCGTCCAACCCCACGATGTTCTCGTTGAGCTTGGTCATGGCTGCCCACCAGTACTGCCGGATATTGTTCTTCAGCTCAGCGCCGTATGGGCCGTAATCGTACGTGGCGCTCAGGCCATCGTAGATCTCGCTGCTTTGGAACACGAAGCCATACTCCTTGGCATGGCCGATAAGCGTCTTGAGACGGTCTTCTTGATTGCTCATGATGTGGGGCGGTCGTCCTGGAAACCTGCGACGTCGCGGGCGCAAAGATGGAAAAGCGGAGAAGCTCCCGGAGCTCGGCCATGTTGACCGGTACATTCGCTTCCGTGCGAATGCCGTCCTGCGTTTCGTTGATGTTGGGCCTGAGCGCGCTAGGATGCGGGTGCTCACAACCAGCAAAGCGCCCGGACATGACGAGTTCCCATTTGGATCATTTGGAGTTTGAGCGCTTGGACGGCAGCCTCACCGGGCTCCGCGTCATGGAAGGCGCCAAGGCCACGTTGTACATAACCCTCGACCCCGAATGCCCGATGACCTTGGGCTACGTGCCGTTGCTGGATAGCCTGCAACGCGCACTACCGACAGGTTTGGCGATGGTGGGCTTTTACCCTGCTCCTTTCATCGTGCGTGACAGTGCAGCAGTGTTCGCGCGTTCTCACGGGCTCGACTTTCCGCAGATGATGGACCCCGCGTGCGAGCTCGCCCATGCACTGCGCGCCCGCGTGACACCAGAAGCCTTCTTGATCGCTCTGGACGGGTCGGTCCTGTACCGTGGCGCCTTGGACAACAGCGCTGTGCGCGAGGGCCGCAAGCGGACCGCCAACGAGCACTACTTGCGCGATGCCCTGAACGCGTTGGCCGCGAATGCGCCGCCGCCCATTGCTGAAGTGAAGGCCTTGGGCTGCATCGTGGAGTGCGCGTACAACGACGAAAGTGCCGAGTGATGCATTGTCACAGTCCCGTCGCTTTGGTATTCCTGCTGTTGCTCGTCGGCTGCGCCGGTGGAGAGCATGGGCGGAACTCCAATGATGCGGTTCCGCTACCCGACACGGTGACTTTCGCCGAGCACATTGCACCGATCATCCATACGAACTGTCTGCCTTGCCACCGGCCCGAACAGGCGGCACCGTTCAGTTTGATCACCTACGATGATGTTCGCCGTAAAGCGAAGACGATCAAGAAGGTGACCGTCGCCGGTTACATGCCCCCGTGGCCCGCGGATACTTCCTACTCACACTTCCTCGGTGAACGTGTGCTCGCCCAACGCGATATCGCATTGATCGCAAAGTGGGTTGACCAAGGCGCCGTTCAGGGCGATCCGGCGCTGATTGCGAAGACCGCTACTAAGGTCCCTGATGGCGGGTTGGGAAAGCCGGATGCCGTGGTGGGGATACCGGATGTCTTCCCGATCCCCGGCGATGCGCGCGATCGTTTCGTGATCACCAAGGCGCCCTTCGTATTGGAGCGCGATACGTTCCTGCGCGCCATCGAATTCGTGCCCGGCAACCGGCGGGCGGTACACCACATGAACGGCGCGTTGATCAACTACGCCACCGGCGCGAAGGCCGATCCGTTCTTGGGCAAGGCCTATCTGGATGCCGAACAGGTGGAAGGCATTGACGCCTTTGCATGGTTGCAGCTACAGAACGATGATGGGACCTGGCCAGCGCTCGTACCCAGCGCGATCAACTACCTGCCCGGCATGGCACCAGCCCAATACCCCGAGGGCATTGGAGGCCTGCGCCTGAGCGCGCGCGGTGCTTTCCTGCTCAACACGTTGCACTACGGTCCTTCTTCCCGCGATACCAGCGATCACTCCCACTTCAACCTCTACTTCGCCCCGCGCGCACCCGAACGACCGCTGCGCGAACTCTTTCTTGGCAGTACGCATACACCCATTGAACCACCATTGTACTTGAAGCCGGGCGAGGTAAAGACCTTCCACACCATGCTGGAAGTGAAGGAGGACATCAGCGTGCTGAGCATCAACCCGCACATGCACTTGCTGGGCACACGTTTTTTGGCGTATGCCGTTACGCCTGCCAACGATACGGTGCCGTTGGTGCGCATCAACGACTGGGACTTCCGTTGGCAATACACCTACACGTTCCCACACATGCTACCGCTGAACAGCGGTACGGTGATCCATGTGGAAGGGACTTTCGACAACTCCGCGGACAATCCGCAACAAGCGTTCGATCCACCGCGCGCCATCACCGGCACAGATAGCAAACTGATGCGCACCACTGATGAGATGTTGCAGTTCTTCGTGCATTACGTCGACTACCGGAAGGGGGATGAAAGGATCAGCCTTGCACCAACGGCTCCGGCTCCGCCCCTTCGTGCGCTTTCAGGCGGCGTTGCCACCACGCATTGAGCAGCAGGCAGCCGAGGATCAACGCGAAGCCGATGTAGCTGCCCACGTGGAGGCGTTCGCTATCGGGCCAGATCAGCAGAGCGATAATGATGGTGTACACCGGTTCGAGGTTCACCGCGAGCATCACGGTGAATGGCGAGAGCTGCTTCATGACGGCGATACCGGCGGTGAAGGCGATGGTGGTACACACGATGCCGAGCAGCAAGTGGTAGCCGATCTGGTCGTTGGCCAAGGTCCATAGTGGCGGAGGCAACTCGCCGAGCACCGCACATGCCAAGCCCATCACCACCACTACCGCAAGCATTTCATAGAAACCGATGCGGAAGGCATTGTCGCGTTTCACCAGTACGCCGTTCACCACGTTGAACCAAGCACTGAGCAAGGAACTGATCGTGGCCACCACGATGCCCATGCGATGCTCCGTCTCCAGCCCGAAGATCATGAGCAAGGCAGCGATCACCACAGCACCGAGCACCACTTCGTACATGCGTATGCTGCGCTTGAACCAGAACGGTTCCAACAACGCAGTGAACACCGTGCTGCTGGCTAAACAACCCGCTGCAATGCTGGCAGTGCTGATCTTGATGGCGCCGTAAAAAGTGATCCAGTGAAGGGCGATGAGCAGACCGGTCATCAGCCATTGTTTCAGATCGGGCGAGCGCCACCCCAAGGGCTGCCGCAATGCGATACCAAGCACTGCGATGCCGATGATGGCAATGACCGTTCGCGTGTAGACGAGCGGAAAGGTGCTCTGCTCGATGAGCCTCCCGAGAATACCGGTCCAGCCCCAAATGAAGATGGTGATGTGCAACACCACCATGGTGTTGCCGCGGCTTTGCAGCATGGCGGCAATGTAGGCCCGCGCTTACTTCACTTCCTCCAAGGCCTTCTGTGCGGCTTTCACCTTCTCCGCTTGCGCCTCAATGCTCGACTGCTTGGCGGCCTGCGCGGCGATGTTGTCTTTCACTTCCTGCTCCAGGTCCTTCAACTTCTTCTCGCTATCCACTATCGCCTTGGCCTCCTTATCGATCTTGTCTTTCAGCTTGCCTTGGTCCTTGATCAGGTCCTGCAATTCCTTGGCTTGCTCTTCCGATGGCGCGGCACCCATGGCTGCCGACTTGGCCGCGATCGTGGTTTCGTTCGACTTCAGGTCGGCTTCAGCCTGTAGTTTTTCTTGTCCGGCTTCCACTCCTTTCTGCCGCGCTTTCTCGATCGACCCCTCGGCCCGACCCTTCTCTTTCACCAAGTCCGCCAACTCATTGTCCAGTCGGGACTTTTCCTTCTGTTGCGCTTCCAATGCGGCCGTCAGTAACTCTTTCTTGTAGCGCACAGCCAGTGTGTAGGCGTGTTTCTTGGCTCCCTCCACCAGTTCGGGGGCGCTGGTGCTGCTCACCCATGCGCCGTTCACGCGGTAGCCCAAATGAAGTTGCACCCGTGGACTTTTCTTCGCTTGTTCCGCCTTGCACACCACCGTCATGGTGTCCTGCGCGACTTCCGGCACGCGTATGCCGGAGGCACGCAGTTCTTTCTTGTTGCTCACGTCCTTGCTGACATCCTTCAGCTGGCTCTTGTACCAGCTTTCCACCACATCGGCTTCGGCGTTCTCGAAGGTGACCACGGCCGTGGGGTGGGCGCCATCGCTGAACGGATAACTGCCGAGCAGCACTTCGGTCTGGGCAAGAAGGGTGCTGCTGAGGATCAGTGCAGTGCTGAGGAGAATGGTGCGCATGGGTTCAGGGTTGTTCGGTTGATGGTGCGGCCTTAGGCAATGGACGTGCCGCTCGGTGCATCGTCACTTGGTCGTTGGTTCGTCGTCCTCAACATTCACTACTCCGCCGCTGACGATGAACTTCATCACGTCGCCAGCACCGGCATCGACCGGGGTAACGTTTTCAGCGGGTACGATGTACAGGTTGCCGCTCCACGCGAAACTGTGCGGCAAATAGACCGCGACTTTGTTGCCTGGTATCCCGAGCAACGACAGATCGCTCTGCGTGAGGAACCCGAGCTTTTCGATATCGGCACCTTTGATCATGCGAACCAGTACAGGCCGGTCGAACTTCCGCTTGTTGCCGACGAGCGCTTCCATCAGGTCCTTCAGTGCATCGAAGATCGATTTGAGGAACGGGATGCGTTGCAGTACTTCTTCACCCAATGCCGCAAGCGGCTCATACAAGAACGTGCTGCCCAACCAGCCGATGATGGTGATGCTGGCCAACAGGATGAGGATGCCAAGACCGGGAATTCCCACCGGGATGAGGCCATCCAACAGATTGAGCGCGCGTACAGAGGCCCAAATGATGGCGGCAATGGGCACCACCAGCAGCAACCCGCGCAAGAAGAACCCGAGGGCGAGACGACCAAGGCTACGGACGGCCATAATGATGTGCAGATGAGGGGATATGGAAATGTGGCGTCAGCGCCACCATGCGGATTGCGCGGTCGAAGGTAAAAGCGGTTATTGGTTGAAGGCCGGTTGTTGCACCATGCCCACCTACTGCTCTCCGCATCTTCACATGGCCTCCCTGACTTTCTTCGGCAGCGACGCCTCGACCAGTTCGTAGCTGTGGTCCACCAATTCAAGGATCAGTTTGGTCGGCACTTCACCGGTGGTGTCAACGGTATTCCAATGCACCTTGCTCATGTGATAGCCCGGGATGATGCCCGCATATTGCTCGCGCAGTTCCATGGCGCGCTCGGGGTCGCACTTCAGATTCACTGATCCGAAATGGTCGATGGGCGCCAACGCGAACATCTTGCCCATGACCCGGAACACCAGCACGTCAGGACCGAAGGGCGTATCGTAGGTAACCCCCTTCTTCTTCTCACAGTAGGCACGGAGCTCGTCGAGTGTCATCGAATGATGGTGTACAACAGGGGCCGGCTCGGGGAGGCGTCGTTCATGAAATGCGCCAACTGTAGTTCCAGCAGGTAATCCCCATCGGGGACGTGGTCGGCAACGTGGATCAGTTCGGTGATGGTGCGGTGGTGGTCGGTGGTAGCAGGGTGATCCCAAAACGCGTGGTGTGCCGCCAACGCTCCACCATCTTCCTCCCGGTCAACGCTGGGCAAGTCGAGGAGGAAATGTTGAACACCGATGCCCCGCAACCACGAGCAGGCCGCCGCTTCCACATACGGCGCATTCGCACCGCTCCAATCGCGCGTGCGTTTGTCATCGCCGTTCGGCAGTGTGCGCAACACAAGTGCTTCCGGACGGTCCACGCCAAGTGCTTCCTGGATATGCACAGCGGTTACCACGCGGTCATTGCCTACCTCTTGTGGCTCGATGGTGATCAACGTTGCTGTGAAGAAGTAACGCTTGAAGAGTTCACCGACCGGATGGATCTCCGGTGCGATGTGGCCAACACTTTCGGTGTGCGTGCCGTGGCCATGTGGATTGAAGAACACATTGCGGAAGTTCACCGGTGCACCGTCGGCCACCGCGAATCTCTTGTCGCCCATGACCACGGGCTCCATACGCACCGGGTCCACCCACCACGCGCGCAACTGCGGCGTGCCAGCATGCAGCGGAATGCTCAGATCGATGGGCTTGCTGAGATCCACACGGAAGTGGTGGTCTTGGTGGGTGATCTCGGCGATCATGTGGTGAGGAACAGGTCGGAAGCGATACGGTCCGCCAGCAACTTACCGGCTTTGGTCAAAACTATGCGGTTGGCGTTGCGCACCAAATGTCCGCTCCCCACATAGCGCTGCACCGTGCGCTCCGTGGCTTGTGCCAAGTCCGGCAGTGCCTCGAGGCCAACGCCCCACATGGTACGAAGACCGGTCATGATGCGCTCGTTGGCTTGTTGCACCACCGTTGGGCGTTCTTCTTCCCAATAGACTTCGCCCGCGTTCACGCCAGCTATGTAGCGGCTGTTGTTCGCCACGTTCCAACGCCGAACAGCGCCATCGTATGAATGCGCGCTCGGACCGATGCCCACGTATGGCAAGCCTTGCCAATAGCTCGTGTTGTGCCGACTGAAATGACCGGGCTTCCCGAAGTTGCTGATCTCGTAGTGCACGTAACCCGCCGCTTCGAGCCGTTGCTGGAGCAGCTCGAATTGTTGCGCTTGGTCTTCGTCCGGTGCAGCGATCACATCACCGCGTTCCACCTGCTTGTGCAGGGCAGTGCGCGGTTCAACGGTAAGGCAGTATGCCGAAATGTGCGGGGGGGCGAACGACAACGCCTGATCCAATTGCGCAGCCCATTCTTCAACGGTCATACCCGGCAGACCGTAGATCAGGTCCATGGTCCAACTGGCGAAACCCGCCTTGGCGATCAGATCCAAACTCCGGGCACTTTGATCCGCATTGTGCGCGCGGCCCATGAAGCTCAACCGCTGGTCATTGAAGCTCTGCACACCGATGCTCAACCTGGTGATGCCGATGCGCTTCCATGCATCGATGTCTTCAGCAGTGACATCATCCGGATTCACTTCCATCGTCACTTCGGCAGTACCAGCTAGACGCACCAACTTCCGGGCATCGTTCAATAGCGCTGACAAGTCACGCTCGTTCAACAGGCTAGGTGTTCCACCACCGAGATAAATGGTGTCAACCGTCTCCCCTCTGAACTCATGCGAACGGCGCAGGAGTTCAGTGCGCAATGCTTCCACAAGGGCGTCCATCCGATCCAGTGTCGTACTGAAATGGAAGTCGCAATACGTGCAGGCCTTCCTGCAAAAGGGAATATGGAAGTAGAGGCCGGCCATCGGAGAAATGAGAAATGTAGAATGCAGAATGTAAAATGCTCAATGCAGGGGTGTCACTGGGCAGCTGCGTTCCACGTTCATCGGTTCTACATTCTTCATTTTACATTGGATCAGCTCCTCAGCGTTATCCTGAACGTAGTGCCCTTCCCCAGCGCACTGCGCTTCACGAAGATCCTCCCGCCGTGGTACTGCTCAACAATGCGCTTCGTTAAGGACAGGCCAAGACCCCACCCGCGCTTCTTCGTGGTATAGCCGGGGCGGAAGACGGTACGGTGTTTCGCCGGAGCGATGCCATGACCCGTGTCCGTGACATCCACATGCACTTCCGGTCCTTCGGGAATGATCTCGATGGTGATGCGGCCTTCGCCCTTCATCGCGTCGATAGCATTGCGGATCAGGTTCTCGATCACCCAACTGAAGAGGGCGGTGTTGAGCGGGACTTTCCGATCCGTATCGGCCGGTGTCAACACCTCGATCACGGCGTGGCTCGGCAACCGTGGGCGCAGGTACAGCACTGTTGCACGCAGCACATGGTAGAGCTTCTCGGGTTGCAGATCGGGTGCTGAACCGATCTTGCTGAACCGCTCCGTGATCGTCTCAAGGCGCTCGATGTCCTTGCGCATCTCGTTGATGGTGGTCGGCTCGGTGCCCTTCCCTTTCAGGTGGTCGGTCCACGCCATCAGCGAGCTGAGCGGTGTGCCCAACTGGTGCGCGGTTTCCTTGGCCATGCCCACCCACACTTGGTTCTGCTCGGCGTTGCGGAACACGCTGAAGAGCGCATAGCTCACCAACAGGAACAGTCCGATGATGAGCAGTTGCACATATGGGAAATAGCGCAGTTGCGTAACCACCACGCTCTCCTCGAAAAAGATCAATTGCTTGCCGCGCGGCCCCAGGTCGAACTCGATCGGCTTGTTCACGGCTTCCATCTGGGCGATGCGTTCCGCCAGCAGGGCGCTGTCGGCGATCACTTCAGGTTCGATGTGGCCGTGCTCGATCACCTTCTTCCGCGTCCCATCGGTGTAGATCACAGGAACGCTGGCCGTGTTCATCACCGTTTCGCTGATGAAGCTCTTGATGATGCCGTCCATCACCTGTTGCAGCTCGCTCAAGAGCTTGCTGTCGTTGTAGTGCAAATACTGTTTCTCCGTACCGAAGACAGCGATCTCGATGGGCTTGTGCAGCTTGGACATGGCCGCCAATTCAGCCTTCAGGCGAGCAGGGTTGCGCTCCACGAGCGTGTCCATGTTGCGACTGAATTTCACCGCTCCGCTGTCGTCAATGATGATCACCGGTATAGTGGTGTTCTCCTGAACCACGCGCAACAGGAACGAGAAGTCGCTCAGGTCCCCACTGATCAATCGTTGCTGCGCCTCAGCATACAATTCAACACGTTTGCGCTCCTCGTTCCGCAGCGTATCGAACAGGCGATCCGTGTAGTTGACGAGCTCCGCGCGGTTCTTCACCGCTTCGGCCCAGAGCTCCACTTTCAAGCGTTCCTCATCGCGCACTTTGCGAACGATGCGGTTGCTGTAGTAGAGCGAAGCACCAACGATGAGCACCGCGACTGCGGCGAGCACCAATTTCCAACGTTGCTTCCTGCTGTAGAGATCCACGGGGGCGTGAAGATCGTGGATAGTGCGAAGTACCGCTCAGCGCCGGATCATTCCACGCTGAAGGTCTCCTTCTCCTCCTCTTCCTCTTTGAACAAGCGACCCAGGCCTTTCGGCTTGCGTTGAACCGGCACCAAAGCTTGTTCGGCTCGCGCGCTATCGCCTTCCCAAACCGTAGTGAACTTAGGTTGACCGGAAGTGGTGGTTTTCGAAACCGACTTGCCCTCGCGATCACCGAACACGTTCAGTTCCTCCTTCAGGATGCTCTTCAGCTCCGCAGATTCCTGCTTCCGCACTTCACGTCGTTTTGCGCTGGCCGCCGGCGCGTCGTTGCCGAACTGGGGGTTCGCGCTGGTGCCATACATGTGAAGGAACACGCGCAATCCGGTACCATCGTCCTCTATCGGCCCGAACTCGTCCACTTCGCCGTCGAGCGCGAGCAGTTCGTTCAACCGGAAGTTGAGGTGATGATCGATGCGGTCGTTGAACGCATGCGTGCCGCTCATCTCGATCTCCATCACACTGCTCTTCACCAGCATAGTGGGCACATGCACTGCACCGTCTTTGATCGCGATCTGGTTGCTGAGCGTGCTGAATGTGACGTTGGCCAAGCGCTTTTCGAGTTCGTCGATGTCGACGAACGGTGCGATCAACTTGTTCTTGCGCATGTGCTCCGCCACATCCTTCATGGCTTCGTGGTCAACGAGCGCACCGTTGCTGATGGTGAGGTCGGCGACGCAAACCAGTTTGTCCTTGTCGAGTTGGAGCGACGATGACAGCGGTGCCGTCAAGCTCACCTTGGCATCGGCGACCCCTTTCAAATGACGATAGCCGATGAAGTCCTGTCCGAAGTCCTGGAACTCGCGGAACAATTCCCTCACGTCGATCCTGTTGAACGTTGCGGTGACAACCAAAGGGAACGATCCCGCATCGCGACCATCGAGCGACAGATCGGCCAACACGTTACCGTTGGCCGTTGCGCACTTCACGTTGCTCGCGTGCAGCACACGATCGCGCAATGTCAACCGGCCGGTGATGCCGGTGGCTGTGAAATCCTCGAAGACGAGTTCGTCCACGGAAGTCTGCACATCCAACGCGATCATGGCAGGCAAGGTGATGTCCCCTTTGCCATTGCTGCGCTTGCCTTCCGCAGCCGCCAACAAGGCGCCGAGGTCGATGCGCGGAGAACTTGCCCGGGCCTCGATGCTGAGCTGTTGATCGGCGAAGAACAAATAGGGCATCAGGTTGCGCAGCTTGCCATCCATGGTGATCGTGCTGCCTTGCACAGTAGCGGAAGCATGGGTGATCTCGGCATCGTCGCCATGCAGCGCGAGCATCGCATTCATCTTCTCGAAGGGGTGCCGTACGGTGCGTAGATGCAATGTGACGTCCTTCAGTTCCGCTGTACCGCTGAGCGAAAGGGCTTTCATATCAGCGGCTCGTATGCGTCGCACATCACGGAGTTTGCCTGTAACGGACACATTGGCTTTCACCCGTCCACTGGCTTGGGCAACCGTATCGATGCGGGCGAAGTGCAACAGATCGGCCAGCGCCATGTCCGTGCGCAGATCGGCACGAAGGCTGGCGTTGGTGCTGCCCGTTAGCCGAAGATCACCGCGCAACGTTCCGCTCCCACTATGCGCACTGAGGTCCTTCACGATCAACTTCTTCGGCGCTCCATCGCTGCCCAATACGGCATCGATGCTTCCGCTGATCCCATTGAACCGCGTGCCGGTGCTTTGCTCCTTCATGCTCGCATCGCGCAAGGCCGCTGTGAGTTCGATATCCGGGCCGTTGCCGGCCAGTTCACCTTGGTAACGCAGGGCGATATCCGCATCGCCCGTGACGGCATAGCTGCGCAGGAACGTGCGAGCGACCGGCGGCAATTGCGTTATCAAGTCTTTCAACTTCACATCGGCTCCCAGTACGCTCAGATCGATGGCATGGAGGCTGTCCCTCTGCGTAACGGTCAGTGCGAGGTTGAGCGGCATATTCCCGGCCATCACGCGGCCTTCGGTGATCTTGAACAACGCATCAGCACGACCGATCTCCATGGCCAGGTCTAGGTCACTTGCGTGATCGGCGAATGTGCTGCCGTTCGCGGTGAGCAAGTGTTTCAGCCAAGCATCGCCCCGAAGCCGCACGCTGGCCCCACCGCTCTCGAACACACCGCTCAGTTGTAGCGAACGACTGCGCGTGCTCACTTCGAGGTCGCGTCGTTCATCGCGGTAGCGCACTTCCAGTCCATCAAAGGAGACTTTGTTGAGTGCGATGCGTGTTGCCGTTCCAGCCGTGGTATCGCTCTTCCAAATGAGCCAATTCTCCTGGCCTTCGGAGTTAAAACCCGGATAGAGCTTCACGCGCTTGCCTTCCACCTGGTCCACAGTGTAGTCACCGGCGAACAGATCCATAAGGCTGAACGAGAGGTACAGATCGTCGGCATAGAGCAGTGTATCGGGGACGGCCTTCCCCGAGCCCGCCTCCATGATCAGCACACCCTTGATGCGCAATGAGGCGAGCGGGAAGTTCTTGAGCAGGGTGAGATCGATGCCTTGTTCCGTCACCGGTGCGGTGAGGTGCTTATTCAACTCAGCCAGAATGCCTGCCTTCACCTCTTCTTCATAGACTGTCGCCAACGTGAAGGCACCACCGAGCACCAGCAACACGACCGAGGCCGTGATCAAGAGGGTGCGGCGAAGCCAGCGGGGCACGGTGGGCAAGAGTTTCGACACGATCTCGAAAAGTACCGGGAGGCTCCGGCCAGTTCACGCACAGTGGCGGCCGTTCCTCCACAGGCACGTGTGGGCAGAGAACGTGCCGGGAGGGCACATCGGTATGCGCAGCAGGAAAGTCGCTGGACTTATTTCGTCCTCTTCAGCAAGGTCACCTCCTTATCGCTGAGGTGGCGCCAATGCCCGCGTTGCAGATCCTTCTTGGTGAGCCCGGCGAACAACACCCGGTCCAGTTTCACCACTTCGTAGCCCATGGCTTCGAACATGCGGCGCACAACCCGGTTGCGGCCCATGTGCAGTTTTAGCCCCACTTCGCTCTTGCTGTCGCCCACGTAACTGGCTTCATCGGCTGCGGAAGGACCATCTTCCAAGGCTATGCCGTCCACCAACTGCCGCAGGTCCTTCGCCGTTACGTTCTTGTCCAAAGTCACGTGGTAGATCTTCTCTGCCCCGTGGCTAGGGTGAGTGAGTTTCTTGGCCAGATCACCATCATTGGTTAGCAGCAGTACGCCCGTGGTGTTGCGGTCCAATCGACCCACGGGATAGAGCCTTTCGGGGCAAGCAGCACTCACCAAGGACATCACCGTGCGGCGGTCCATGGGATCGTCGGTGGTGGTAATGGTGTCCTTGGGTTTGTTGATCAGTACATAGCGCTTCTTCTCCATACTGATGCGCTGGCCACCATAGTGGATCACATCGTCCGGGCCCACTTTGGTACCCAGTTCCGTAACGACCTTGCCGTTCACCTGAACGGTACCGGCAATGATCAGATCATCGGCCTCGCGCCGGCTGCAAATGCCGCTGTTCGCAATGAAGCGGTTCAGCCTGACCTGTCCAGGGATCTGTTCCTGTTTGCGGGCAGGTGGGCGTCCGCCTTGACCGGTGCGATTTCGGGTGTACTCGCGATCAGGGGATGTGCGCGAACGGAATGGACGTTGTTCGCCACCGCTCCTGCCGCCCGGCCCAGAGCGGAACGAACGGCGTGCATCATCACCTCCTTCCTCGGCTCGGCGTGGCTTGCGATCATAGCTGGGGCGGTCACTGCTGGCACCGCGATCACGATAGTTCGGACGATCACCATCGCGGCGTGGCGGGCGGCCACCTGACGAACGATCATCGCTGCCGCGTCGATCACCGCCGAATGAGGGTCGGTCGGTCGGCCTTCCGCGCGAGGGACGCTCAGTGCGGTCACTCTGTTCGCGGCGTGGTCGGTCATCGCTGCGCGCTGGCCGTGGGCGCTCGCCGCGATCATCGGTCGGTCGACGATAGGGACGATCTCCTTCCCGCGGTGGCCGCGCTCCTGCATCACGGTTCCGCGTTGGTCGAGGCGGTGGCTCCCGGTCATCCGCAGCGCGGCGAGGACGAGGCTCGTCGTCGCCTCGACCTTGGCGGGGTGGACCACTGCGGTCGGTGGAACGTGCGGGGCGTGGGCTGCGCTCGCTGGAGCGGCCGCCATCTCGGCGGGCGGGTTTGCGGGACTTCATCGTAGGGTGGGATAGAATGCGTCGGGAATGTGTTCGATCTGTGGTTCGCCGGGGCCCATGGTCACGCTTACGATATCGTAGCGCACCTCCAATTCATTGCCGGTCTTGTTCAAGTAGTTCTGCGTTGCGCGCATGATCCCGGCCCGCTTGGCCTTGTTCACGGCCATCTCCGGCTCGCCCCACTTGCTGCTGCGGCGGGTCTTCACCTCCACGATCACCAGGAATTGCTTGTTGGTGGCGATGATGTCCAGTTCATTCTGGCCCGAGCGCCAGTTGCGCTCAAGAATGCGGTAGCCCTTCTCTTCCAAGTAGCGGCATGCCAGTTGCTCTCCGCCTGCGCCCGTTTCGAGATGCTCTGCCATTGAAAACAACGACGGCCTGTGCGTAACCCATCGACGAAAGCCGCGTTGAAGGCCCCAAAAGTCGGGAACTTTCGGCCGCAATGGCCGAGCGGCCGGCAACAGAAAGGCTCAACGGAACGGTAAGACCATCCACATGAAAGCGATCCTCCGCCCTCTTTTCACCCTCGCACTTGGTGCAACGGTGGCTTATGCCGCTAACGCCCAAGCCTTTGAGGGCACCATTGAGTTCACCAAGACCACAGGTCCGGTGGTAACCAACTACAAGTACTATGTGAAGGGCGACCATGTGCGGATCGAGGAGATCAACTCCCGCGGTGAGGTACAGGGCATCATGCTCGTGGACACCAAAGACCGCACGGTGTATGCCCTTAGCCCTGAGCGCAAGCTCTACATGGATGTCCCCAATATGCGCCTGCCCAAGGACGTGAAGACCGAAGTAAAGAAGACCGGAGAGATGAAAGACATCGCGGGCTACAAGTGTGAGAAATGGGTGGTGAAGAGCGCAACCGAGGACCGCACCATTACCTATTGGGTGGCCGCCGACGAGTTCACGTTCTTCGTGCCGCTGCTGGAAACCCTGAACCGCAAGGACGAGCAAGCTGTATTCTTCTTGGAGATCGATGGCGCCACCGGTGTATTCCCCATGCTGGGTGTTGAGCAGAAGCTCGACGGCAGCGAGGTGAGCAAACTGGAAGTGACCAAGGTTACCAAGGGCGTGCAAAAGGCCACCTTGTTCGAAGTGCCCGGCGACTACAACAAGTTCGAGCGGAATTAGGAGGTCCGTGCAGGACCGAAGCTCAGCGTTGCACCGGTATCGGTGACGCTGAGCTTTGTTTTTGCACCCACGACCAGCGCACGATTATCCGCGATGTGCCCGGCGGGGAAGTTGAAACACACAGGATAGTCAGTGCCCTCCGTAGCCCGCAGGATGATCTCTTTCGCATCGGCGCCGAAGGGGTCGCTCTCGTCTTTGTTGTGCATATCGCTCATGCCGCCCACGATCAAGCCTTCCAAATTCTTGAACCAACCTGCGAGGCGCAGGTTCATGGCCATGCGGTCCAAGTGGTACAACAGTTCATCCAGATCTTCGATGAACAGGATCTTGCCTGCGGGGTCGATATCGTAAGGCGTGCCGCGCAGTGCGTAGAGCAAGGAGAGATTGCCACCGGTAAGTACGCCTTCGCATGAGCCCGTGCTGTGAGCAACAACATCGTTAGCAATTGCCGCTCCTACCCCGCCACTCGCGATCTCGAACCCTTCCCCGAACAACGCTTTCCGCAATGTCTCCCGGCAGTCTTCGCTCTTCGTGGCGATCATGAAGGGCATTTGGGCGTGCAGTGAGCACAGGCCCATGTTGTGCAGCGCATTGTGCAGCACGGTGATGTCGCTGAAGCCCACGAACCACTTCGGGCTGCGTTTCAACGGAGACAGCCGCAGGTGCTCCATGAGATGCACCGTGCCGTAGCCACCGCGCGCGCACCAGATCGCCTTTACCTGCGGGTCGTCGATAGCGGCTTGCAGATCGGCCGCCCGCTCTTTCGCCGTGCCCGCTTGCTGGAAGTGTTTCCGACCGATGCCATCGCCCAACTTCACCCGCAGTCCCCAGCTCTCCGCCAATGCGATACCGTCCTGCAATTCCTCGATGGTGATCGCTCGCGCGGTCGGCACGATGGCGATCGTGTCACCGGGCTTCAATGCAGGCGGGCGTTGCAGCGCGTTCATGGGGCGAAGATGCACGGCTATCTTGCGCGCTCTTCGCTCCGATCGAGCGAGTTCTCGACACCGTGAAGGAGATCAAACGAACAACCGTTACCGCTGCGTTGCCCTACGCGAACGGTCCATTGCACATCGGGCATATCGCAGGGGCTTACCTGCCTTCCGACATCTATGTGCGTTGTTTGAGGTCACGTGGCAAGGAAGTGCTCTTCGTTTGTGGTAGCGATGAGCACGGCGCCGCGATCACCATCCGTGCGTTGAAGGAAGGCACCAGGCCGCGCGTTATTGTTGACAAGTACCACGCGATGATGGGCAAGGCCTTCACGGACTTCGGCATCCACTTCGACATCTACCACCGCACCAGCGCCGATCTGCACAGGCAGACCAGTCAGGACTTCTTCCTGCAACTGCACAAGAACGGCGCGTTCACTGAGCAAGAGGAGCAGCAGTACTATGACGAAGAGGCGAAACAGTTCCTCGCCGATCGCTACATCAAGGGGACGTGTCCGGTGTGCGGCAACACCGAGGCCTATGGCGATCAGTGCGAAAAGTGCGGCACCGCGCTGAGCCCGAAAGAACTGAAGGACGTGCGCAGCACACTGAGCGGTAGCGCACCCGTGCTGAAGCCCACGAAGCATTGGTATCTACCCATGGAGCGTTCGCAGAAATGGGTTGAGGATTGGATCAACACCGGAGTGCTTGACGGCGAGCAGCAACACGATGCCAGCGAGTGGAAACCACAAGTGCTGGGACAATGCAACAGTTGGCTGAAGGACGGTTTGCGTCCGCGCGCGATGACGCGCGATCTCGATTGGGGCGTGCCGGTACCGCTACCCAACGCGGACGGCAAAGTGCTGTATGTGTGGCTTGATGCGCCCATCGGATACATCACCGCGACCAAGCAATGGGCGAAGGATAAGGGTGTGGAATGGGAGAAGTGGTGGAAGAGCGATGAGACGCGATTGCTGCACTTCATCGGCAAGGACAACATCGTATTCCACTGCATCATCTTCCCGATCCTGTTGAAGATGCACGGCGGTTTCGTGCTGCCGCAGAACGTACCCGCCAACGAATTCCTCAACCTCGAAGGACAGAAGCTGAGCACCAGTCGCAATTGGGCCGTGTGGTTGCACGAATACATCGAACGTTGGCCGGGACGACAGGACGAGTTGCGCTACGCGCTTGCGAGCATCTTCCCCGAGTTCAAGGACAGTGAGTTCACGTGGAAGGATTTCCAGGACAAGAACAACAACGAACTGGTCAGTATCCTCGGCAACTTCGTTCAACGCGTATTCGTGCTCTGCCACAAGTACTACGATGGCACAGTGCCGCAGCCGTCCAGCGGCAATGAACAAGACGTTCTACTATGGTCTGAACTGAACCCGCTACCCGCGAAGGTGGCGGATGAAGTGGATCGTTTCCGATTCCGCGATGCGCTGGCCAGTGCCATGCAAGTAGCCCGTCTCGGCAACAAGTACCTCACCGATACCGAGCCGTGGAAGTTGGAGAAGACCGATCCCGAGCGCGTGCGCACGGTGCTCTTCAACAGCCTACGGATCACGGGTGCGCTCAGTGTCGTGCTCGAACCCTTCCTTCCTTTCACCGCGCGGAAGTTGCGCGCCATGCTCGGTCTTGGCGAGTTGAATTGGGACGATGCACTGCGCGCCGATCTGATCAAGCCCGGTTCGCTGTTGGGCAAACCCGAGCACTTGTTCAAACCGATCGACGATGCCGCCATCGCGGCGGAAGTGGAACGCCTTCATGCCAACCGACCAGTGGAACAGACCGCACCCGCCGACAAGCCTGCGCACGCTCCTGCCGCCGCGAAACCGAACATCCACTTCGAGCAGTTCAGTGCGCTCGATCTGCGCATCGGCACCATCACTGCGGCGGAGAAAGTCGCGAAGGCCGACAAGCTGCTGAAGCTCACCATCGATATCGGCGAGGCGCAACCGCGCACTGTTGTCAGCGGTATCGCGTTGCACTTCGCACCGGAGCAATTGCCGGGTCAGCAGGTGCTGTTGCTCTGCAACTTGGAACCCCGCAAGCTCAAGGGCATCGAGAGCCAAGGCATGGTGCTGATGGCCGAAAACGCCGAAGGCCAACTGCGTTTCGTGCAGCCCGGGGAGGCGATGCCAGCCGGAAGCGAAGTGCGTTGAGCGCTAAAGCGCCAGCGCGCAGTTCACCGCAGCCGCAGCATTGATGTTCCCGTAGCCTTTACTTCCGCTCGGACTGGGATAGAATTGTGCCGTGGTGATCAAGCAGTTCTGCACCTGCGCTCTGGTGAACGCAGGGTTCACGCTCCACACCAATGCCGCGATACCGGCAGCGGTGGATGTCGCGGCGGAACTGCCACCGATGTAAGTGCTGTTGACACCACTGGCTGGCAGCGCAAGGGAATTACGCGAACTGCTTGCGTTGCGCTCCATAAGGATCGTCAGGTCCACTTGGCTTCCGTCGTGGCAGCTTCCGCATTTGCTGCCGTTCTCTTTCACGCCGGTCACGGCAACACACTTGGTTAGCGCCGCCGGATACACAACGCCCCACCAGCTGGTCCAACTGAAGCTGGTGCCTGCTGCGGCCATCAGCATTTTGCCCGCGCCATAGGCGTAGTTCACGCCATCGGTGAGCACACTACTGCTGAAGGGAGTGCCGATGCTCATGCTCACTACGCGAACCGCAGCGTTGTTGCCCATGGCCACCAGCGCGTTCTTCACCCCGGTGCGTTCGCTGCTCTTGTCCAGCACCACGTCCTCGCACCCGCGGATGAAATGCAAACTGCTCTCGTAGGCGACACCCGTAGGTGCCCCTGCATTGTTGCGCGGACCCGTGGCCAGCGCGCTCATGCTATTGCCGTGCGTGCAACTCGAATAGGCCGAGGTACCGAACGTGTAACCCGTGGTGACCGTGCGGCCCACGTTGCTGTCGCCATTGTTGAAGTCGCCGCCGAGGAGTGATTGCGATGCGCTGAGACCCGCATCGATGACGCCGACAGTGACGCCGTTGCCTTGCGCCATGGTCCATGCGGTGGGCACCGAATGGTTGTTGAAATTCCATGGCAAGCGGGCGTTCGGCGTGATCGTGCTTTGGTCGGCAGCGTTCACGGCCGTGGTGCTCGGGCTGCAGCCGCTGGTGCTGCGTTCGGTGTCGTTCGCGGGCCAGTAGTCGAGCGGCTCCAAGTAGCGGACGTTCTGCAAATTGTAGAGCGCTGTTATGGTCGTCTTGTCGGTGAGGCGCACCGTGATAATGGGCAGCACAGCGTCGTCCTCCACGAGAATATCGCGCAGCGTCACGGGATCCTTCGCACCAGTATTCAGGTTCTTCAGGATGAGTTCGATGAGCGCATCGTGCACCGCGCGCCATTCAGGTGCCGAGAGGTCGATGTCGTTCATCTTGTCGCTGATGTCACCGTAGCCGGATGGCTTGTAGCCGATCGCGAGACTGTGATCATTGTACTGCACCGCGCTCCATAACGTGCGCAGCTCCACCCATTCCCACCGGAAGTCGTTGCGCTCTTCGAGCAGCCCGATCACGCGGCGATCCAGTTCGTCCTGCGTCATGGGTTCGCCGCTGGGCACTTCCGCCAGCACTTCCTTTTGCATCAGCACGGGCAGCGATGCGGAAGCATCGGGCGCAACGGGATCCTTGCGGCAGCCGGAGAGCACGAGCACTATGGTCGACGCAGAGAGGATGGCAGAGCGTTTCATCGTTGGGGGTTTTGGGCGCTGGAAAGTAAGCGCATGATGCGTCGGACACACCGAGAGGATGTCAACACATGATCAACAATGGCGCATGGCCACGTGCTTCGGCTCAATGACCCGGTCCGGCCACAGCGACGCCTTCCGGCACTGCCCGACGCAGCGTATCCTTCTTCTGCACTGCTTCCGCAGTGGTGGTCTTCTGCGGACCCTCCGTTACGGGGAAGCGTTCATCGGCGAAGCGCCATACCGTTCCATCGGGGAACACCTCGTTTGCACGGTTCGCAGTGATGGTCCAGTTGAACGCTGCGTTGCTGGTACCTCCATCCAGTTCCATGACATCAAAACCGGTGGCCGTTTCGTTCGTTACGTACACACCCTTGCAGTCGCCGCGCAGTTGCACGAACGCACGCAATGGATGCTCGGCACTCACCACGATGTTGCGCGAGAGTGTCGGGTCCAGATCGACATGCGCGCGGCCGTTCACCAGTTGTCCGGCGCCATAATCCTGGAACAGGTTCTCCGGCGCTTCAGGCGCTGACAACAGGACGAATTGACCTGCGTCGTTCTTCACCACGGTGTTCACCGTGCCGTTACCCATCACCTTGCGGGGCACACCAACGCCTTCGTAGCTCGCCACATAGATGAACGACTGCGTAGCTCCTGTCCCGCTCACGAAATATCCCCCAGCCCGAGCAGGCGTCCCCGCGATACCTGTGGCATTGCTCCTAGCTACTCCATACACCCCGAACGACGTGCCGGTGCCTGCCAAGCCACTACCCGCGATCAACGTTCCAAAGGCCGCTGCGTTGTTGCCGACGCCCAAGACACCTGTGCCTGAAGCCGCATTGGTGCCGATGGAAAATGTGCCGATCCCCGACCCGGTGCTGGCCACGCCACTACCTCCGAGCAGATAGAAACCTCCAACGTTGTTGCCTTCGGCGATAAGGGCTGTACCGGTGGCGGTGGTGTTGAAAGCATCCATACCAAAGCCCGTGGTGCTGGCAGCCGAGCCCAATACACCGACCGGATTGAAGGTGGCCAACGCACTGGTTGCAGCACCGAACACCCCGATGCCGTTCGATGACGGTGATTGTCCCTGCACGCCGCGCGCATCACCCGCGACCATAGTACCATTGATGATGCCGTGCACGCCGATACCCACTGCGGTGCCCGTCAACGTGCCGTTCAATTGTCCGATCACCGCCCGCGATGTGGTTGCGGTGGGAATGGCCGCGGCACTTGTGTTGGAGATGCCGACCATCGCGAAGCTGCCCGGGGCCGCGCCTTCCGCACGCAATGCATTAGCCACACCAGTTGTGGCGGGTACGGTGGCCAACATGCCAAAGGTGGCCGCGACGTTGCCGCTGTTGGTGCCGAAAACGCCCACACCAGTTCCCGATGCATAACCATTGACAGCACGTGCACCGAGTGCCGAGATGTTCGCGTTGACACCGTTGGTGGTTGCGTTGGAATACACGGAGAACACATCGTTGGTGTTGGTGCCGAGGCCGATGTTGTTCACCACCGTTTGCCCGGCGGACAGCACGCGGATCCGTTCGTTCGTTGCGGCCGCGCCGCCGGTCTTGATCACCCAGTCGATCGCATCGGTGGTGCCGATGAAGTTGGTACCCGCTACCGTGCCCGCGTTACCGAGCAAGGTCCAGCCGGGGTTGCCCGTTCCAACACGCACCCACACCGCGCCATCCCAGTAGTAGTAGCCGGGTGTAACGTTGTTCGGCACCACGCCCGCGGTGGCGGTGTTGTACACCAGCAATGATGTGGCCGGAGCGGTGACGGGTAGTGCGGAGTTGGTAGCGGTGAGCAACACGCGCGGCACCAGCAATCCTTTGTCGGCGCCTACGAGGTCCAAGATGGCGCTCGCATCGGGTGTTGCACCGGTGGTGTTGATTCCGATGTTCTGCGCACTGGCCGTTGTAACGACCAAGGAGAGAAGCGACGTGAGCAGTAGATGGCGAGTGACGTTCATGACCGAGGCTGTTTGCGTGCCGTTGAAAGTACCGAGTGCCGCGCTGGGAACCAAACTGCCATGCGCGCCTCCCTGACAGGACGGTGACCCATGGCAGTGGGTTGCTCCCTTGGCAGTACCAAGACCGTCACCATTCTTGCGTGCGGACGTGGCGCGGGCACGTAGCTTGGGGCCTTCGTTCAACCCCCTGCCCATGGCCTTTGCCCGACCACTGATCACCAGCCTGCTCCTTTCTGCCACGCTCGCACTCACCGCCCAACCCTACCAATATGGCTGCTCCCACTTCCGCAACCTCGCTGGGCGCCCTGTGCCCACAGCCATGGAGAAGAGCCAGATCGATGAGACGATCGCACGCAGCGACACCTTCAACATCCTGCACTACGACATCAATATCGACGTAACCGATTACGCCGGACAGCTCATCACGGCCAACACCACCATCACCTACACGCCGCTGATGGCCGGACAGACCTTCATCCGTTTCGACCTCTTCCAACTGACGGTGGATTCCGTTACCGACGCCAACGGCGCACTGCCCTTCACACACGATGGCGACTTCCTCCGCATCGACCTGCCGCAACCGCAAACGGTGGGCACCAACTACCAGTTGACGGTACACTACAATGGCGATCCACACCGCGATCCACAATGGGGTGGCTTCTACTTCGCGAGCGATTACATCTACAACCTCGGTATAGGCCTCAGCACGGTGCCGCCCAACTTCGGCAAGGTGTGGTACCCGTGCTTCGACAGTTTCGTGGAACGGGCATCGTACACCTACACGGTGAAGAGCGCCGGTGGCCGTACGGCACATTGTATGGGCACCATGGTGAACGAGACGTTCCTCGGTGGCGACACCGTAGTGCGCACGTTCGACTTCGCGCAGGAGATCCCCACGCACCTGAGCGCGATAGCGGTGGCCGCCTACCAGGACCATGACTACACGCACGCTGGTGCGTTCGGCCCAGTGCCGGTGCGCCTCAGCGCGAAGGCCGCTCAACTGACGCCGATGATCACCAAGCTCACCGACCTCGGCGGCGCCATTGATGCATGCGAGCATTGGTACGGTCCGCATGCGTTCGATCGCGTGGGCTATGCCCTCACCACCGATGGCGCGTTGGAGATCCCCACCAACATCGCATACCCGCAGTTCATGACGGGACAGAGCGACTTCGATAACCGCGGATTATACAGCCACGAACTCGGGCACCATTGGTTCGGCGATGTGGTGGCGCCGCACGTGCACAACGACATGTGGTTGAAGGAAGGCCCCGCTGAATACGCGAGCCACCTCTTCGAGGAATGGTTGAACGGCACCCAAGCGTTCGTCAACGTGGTGAAGGACAACCAGCTCTTCGTGCTGGAGCAAGCGCACATTCAGGACGATGGCTTCCAAGCCTTGAGCCCCATGCCCGATGAGCACATCTACGGGCGCCACACCTATTACAAGGGCGCGGCAGTGTTGCACAACCTGCGCGGCTATCTGGGCGATTCGCTCTTCGCCGTGGGCATGCAATACGTGCAACAGCAACTCGCCTACAGCGATATGACGCCGCAACAATTCCGTGACACGCTGACCGCAGGGACGGGTGTGGACCTCAACGCCTTCTTCGATGCTTGGGTTTTCGCACCGGGCTTCTCGGCCTTCGTGGTGGACGATATGGATGCTACTGCGAACGCAGGCCAATGGAACGTGGACCTGCTGCTGCGCCAGAAGCTGCGCGGCACAACCGCGTGGCACCAGCAAGTGCCGCTGGACCTTACGCTCGTCGGCGCCAACTGGCAGCGTCAGGAATTCCAAGTGACAGCCGGTGGTGAGTTCAGCAACGTTTCGGTCGTCGCGGACTTCGAACCGGTAATGGCGATCATCAACGGCCACAACCGGTTGAACCAAGCCCGCATGGACCATGAGTTCACGATCCCCGCCGATGGTGCGTTCTCCAGCGTGATGCCACGCACCGAATTCAGGCTGTACGACGACGCACTGACGGACTCGGCGCTGTTCCGCGTGGAGCACATTTGGAGCGGACCCGATGCCGACAACCTGGGTTGGGGCGTGGATGAACTGAGCACCACACACTACTGGACCGTCGATGGCATTTGGCCGGCCGGCACGGACCTATGGGCCCGGTTGTACTACGACGGCAACGGCGTGGACGACCTCGACTTTCCGCTGTACGGTGCCACCGAAGCCGATGCCATACTCGTGTACCGCGCAACGGCCAACGACCCGTGGGAACTGTACCCCGACCTGGTGGCGACGATCGGCAACACCACCGATGGCGTGGGCAACTTCATCATGAACAACCTGCGCAAGGGGCACTACGCTTTTGCACGCGGCAATGCCGTGATCGGCGTGCAGGAAGAAGCCGCACCCGCAGGTATCCTGCACGTGTTCCCGGTGCCGGTAAGCGACATGCTCACCGTGCGCGGCAACAGTACCACGGCGGGCACAGCCCTGTTCGATGTTGTGGATGCCGCAGGCCGCTTGGCGCTGCGCAGCACCGCTGCCGTGAGCGGCGGTTTTGCCCACAGCGTGAATGTGAGCGCACTGGCCCCGGGCCGCTACAGCTTGGTGGCCCGCACGGCGAATGGCGAGCGCTTGGGCGCGGCGCAGTTCGAGGTGGTGAGGTGAGCGGTGAGACCTCACCCCTAGCCCCTCTCCAAAGGAGAGGGGGGTGTTGATGCGCAGGGGATACTTTCGCCGCTCGTTCACGGGCCGCCTTGCGGCAGCGCTTCGTACGACCCCATAGTTCAACGGATAGAATAGGAGTTTCCTAAACTCTTGATCCAGGTTCGATTCCTGGTGGGGTCACCAATAGCACGCTACTTATGCCGTATAATCTATGTTATCTGCGGTTGCGTCATTTTGGTTGTCCGTTTGGTTGTCGCTTCGCCTCATAAATCCCAATTGAATCGAATTTCCAACGGCCAGACCGAGCCTACATATACCCTGAGTATCAGGACTTAGGTATGTGAACCGGGAAATGCGGGTGTCGATGGCCATTCAGAACCCGTCCTGAGCACTCGAACCATCAACAGAGGGTATCAGTTTCCCAAAAAGTCAGGCCAGCGATAACTGGAGGTCTCAGGGGCACGGGTTGGTATGGGAAGACTACAGTCGGCACGCGCAACCCCACCCTTCGTGCAGTCCTGAGCCGATCGACTGCCCACGCGACCTTCGGCGAGGGCTTCCCGAAGGCCATAAGCCGCGCAGACAACCACCTGCGGGGCGCGCTAACGCTGCACCGCGAAGCGCCCCAAGTGAAGGCGCTGGCCGCTTTGGATGCGCAGGGCGTAACAACCCTGTGCCAAGTCGGACACGTTCAGAACGAGGCGTTCGCCGGTGACCATCATCATGAGTTCCTTCACTGTTGCCCCCCTGCCGTCCAGCACTACGACTGTGGCGCCAGTCTTCCAAGGAACGCCTGAAACGACCAGTTCGTCCGATGCCGGAACAGGCGACAATCTCATTTGGTCGACCTCCTGCTCGTTAATACCGATACCGGACGAGGCTACAACGGTAATGTTCAGGCTGTCCACCCCAACACAACCAAGCGGCGTGTCCTTTTCAACCATCAACAGAGCTTGGCCCAATTGCGGGAAAAGCACGTCCACGGCGCCGTTGTTGGCACTGCCTTGGATGGTGCCGCCTGCCACCGTCCATTGATAAATGCCGGAGTTCTGCACCTCGGCAAAGTTCACCGTGCTGCCCTCCTGCACCGTGTCGGGTCCCACGATAGCCGTGTAAGGCAAGGGCACTAAGAACACATCGACGGTATCGCTCGCGTAGGCGCAACCCAGACTGTCCACGCCGGTCACCCAGAACGAAGCCGCCGTGTCCACCACTTGCTGGGAAGCGACCGAACCGTTGTTCCAGGTCATTTGGGAGAGTCCGGCTGCCACGAGCGTCACGCTGTCCCCGTCGCAAAGGAGGATGTTGCCACCGGGTGTTATCTGCAATGGCTCCGGCACACTGTCCACGTTGATCATAATGGTGCTCCATGGCGTTGCCACGCAAGGATTTCGGGCGCGCACACGGATGCTGCCCGGCGTATTACCCATGTCAACTAAAATGGCCGAAGTGCTATCGCCTGAAATGATGGTTGCACCGGGTGGCAATTGCCATTCGTACAGGTCTGAGTTCGGCACGCTGTCTACAGCGCATTGGAACGGCACGCCGTTCGAACAGACCACGGTGTCGCCGACGATAGGACCAATGGTACCTATAGTGTCGTTGCAGTCAATGAAGACGGCAAGCCATACATCGCCGTTCGCATTGGGGACGGGCTGGTGCGTGCCAGGCGTACCCGGCCCGGGCGATCCTCCACCCAAAGCCCAGAGAGTATCCCCAGGGCCGTACTGTAGGTCAAGGCATCCGCTCACTGACGTCGGGTCCGTATGGTACAGCGTGCTCCACTGCAATTGACCGTAGCGGCTGAACTTGGATATGTAAGTGCGCGCTCTGTAAAGCGGTGTCCCGGTGAAGTCCGTGGTATTCAATGAGCCGGGCGTATTGAAGGCCGTATAGCTGGACGAACTCCCCACGACAAAAAAATGATCGGTTCCCGCCGGCTCTATGTCCCAGGCACCCTCGTATCCGTTTCCCCCGAAATAGGTACACCAGCGCAACGTACTACCGGTCGTATCCAAGCACGCCAGGAACTGCTCCGTGTTGGTCAACACCGGGAAGGGATTCTCGATGCCTACGAATTGTGATTGCCATGCGCCGGGAGTTGTGGCCACACCATCACACTCCAGCATGGATGCGAGGATCAGCTGGTCGTCTTGCAAGGCGATCGCTGTCGGCGTCGGGCACCAAGCCGGTATCGGCCCTCCCACATAGCTGCCCCAGACCCGCTGACCGGTCGGCGAAAACTTCATCACCATCACACCGTTCGGTGTTTCTTGTACTGCACCTGGTGTGGCCAGGTTGGGGCCGTCCGTGTGCGTGAGGAGGTATGCGCATCCCTCAGCGTCCACAACATGGTCGACGAGGTCCTCCGCCACGAAATTGTTCTGCGAATAACCTTCGCAATAGGAGCTCCAGATCGGCCCAAGAAATCCTTGGTAGAACTCAGCTACGAACGGTGCGTCGCCCGTTCCCCAAATGGTCGGTTGAAATGTTCCGACCGTTCCAACACCGGAATATGCTACGCCCGCCACAGACGCATGCTGGTTCGGCAGGCATGCGATGGACATTATGCGTTTGGCGAAATACTCCGAGTTGAAGATCTGGCCCGTATTCAGGTCGAACTGGCCCATGAACCCGTTATCGTGGCTGGGATGAGGTGGGTTCAGCGCACCAACCCCAGCACCGGCATCGAGCTCCGTATCGGTTTGGCCGACCATGTAACCCAGGAATGCTGAATCGGCCACGCAGATATCGTACACACGGTCGTTCAACTGGCCGCCCAGATAGGTAGCCCAGATCAGTTGCCCTGTGCTGGTCATCGACATAAGGAAGCCATCCTCCTGACCACCGTACGTGCCTTGGAAGGCGCCAGCAGTAGCGATCTGGTCAGGGCTGTCGGTTCGCCCCCCTGCGTAACAGGCCCCTCCAAAGCAGGTCAGGACGTGTCCTCCATCCGGTGCACTCCCACCGAAATAGGTATGCCAACTCAGCGTGGGTACGGGATCCACAACAATCGTTGCTCCGGCCGGTACTCCAAGGCCCGATAGCTCGAACCCGAAAACCCCGTTGCCTTGATCACGCCAAGTCGCGTGCGCCGTGCCACACGTGGAACCCTGCTGCCAATAGCTCGAAGGCACTGTCTCGGTCATGGGGCCGAAACGCGTGCCCATCACAATGCCCTCAGGTGCGAGCCGCAACTCATCGGCACCACTGATGCGCAGCCTGATGTCGTTCACATTCCCACCGGGCTTGATGTGGAAGTTGTACTTGAAACCTCCGGTGGGTTGAATGAGGAACTCAAGATCGATGTATGGATAAACATCCTGATAAACGATGCGGGAAAAGGAACGCACATCAGTGGCGCCGCCCTCCGGACTGCCTACCGTGTAGTAATTGAGGTGATGGGCCAAGGGTTCATCCTCCAGCACCGAACTGAACAGCGAAGCGCCCAGCAACTCCACATCGATGCGATGGAACTGCATATCCTGCGGCGGTGCATCAAGTGGGTTCGCGAAGTCTGCGGGCGCAGCATCCGGTAAAGCAACGGGCCGCACCAGGTCATAGCTGAAACCGGCGGCCCGCAATTGCACGCGATACTCGGCACCAGCATACAGGTACAACACATCACCGTTGGGCCGGTAGTGCTGATCCACCACTTGGCCTTTGTTCTGCATGAATCCAGTTGCCACCGGGTCGTTGGCCGGAGCGGATGACAAGACGAGCATGGGCACGGCGGCCAACAAGAAGGTGGAGAGGTTGCGCATGTTGACGGAGGAAGGTTCCCGAATATAAAGGGCCAGACTTTAGGGGAACTTACACTCCACTATCAAGTGGCCCAACAATGGGGAAGCTTACAACGCGAGCTCGTGCTGGGGGTCACTTGGGGCTGTTCCTTGGAGCGGGGGCTACCGCCCTAATTGATCTTCGGTGCTCGACACCAATTGAAATCAGGATAGAGGTCCTTCACGTCAACAAAAAACGAGTCGCACGCTGCGCACGTCAACCGGTCACCATAGCTCACGATGACTGGACCATTATCGAGAGTCGCAACGACTTCGAGGTAAAGGACCTCTTCCCGACCATTCGGGTCCAGTTGAACCCGAACAAAACCGGTGTTCTGCCTAAGGCTTGGTATGTCAGCATGTTGTGCTGATGACACAGCTAACCACAACTGATCTTGAAGCTTCTCGTCAGCAAGTGTGTATTGCTTACCGGCGCAATCGTTCAGAGTAATGTTGCTGAAGTCAGTTCTGGTTAGCTCCCCTATCGGGTACTTACGGCCGCACCCCATGAGCAACGAGAAAATAGCTAACAAAGTCGCCCCTGCCATCACGAGTCTTCCCATCCTCATGCGACCAAGGTAGCTGGCCTCGGTAACGAACGTTCCATCACTTTCCTTCCATCGTCATATTGCGATATTCAATTACCATCGTAATATTGCGATCTATTAAACGCACATGGGACTCGTCAAGACCGACCTCTTCACTGCCGAACAGAACCGCGTGGCCGCCATGGCCAAGGTGCTGGGCCATCCGGCGCGCATCGCCATCCTGCAGTACCTGATCAAGCAGGGCAGCTGCGTCAACGGGTCGTTGGTGGATGAGATCGGGCTGGCCCAAGCCACCATCAGCCAGCACCTGTGGGAACTGAAGAACGCGGGGCTGATACAAGGCACCGTGGAGGGCACCAGCATCTGCTACTGCATAGACCCCAAGGGATGGAAGGCCCTTACCAAGGACATGAACAAACTGCTCACCAACGTGAGCGACAACTGCTGCTGATATCGTACGGGCCGATCATGATCGGCCCACCACCGCACGGGCGCGTCATGACGCGCCCCAACAACCAACCAAAATGACAACTGCACAAGAGACCAAGGACATGGTGCGCCGGAAATACGCCGAGATCGCACAACAGGACAAAAACACCAACGCCAGCAGCTGCTGCGGCTCGGGCGGCTGCTCCACCGAGGTGTACAACATCATGACCGATGACTACTCCGAACTGAAGGGCTACAACCCCGATGCGGACCTCGGCTTGGGCTGCGGGCTGCCCACGCAGAGTGCGGGTATCAAACCCGGCGACACGGTGTTGGATCTGGGCAGCGGCGCGGGCAACGACTGTTTCGTGGCGCGCGCCGAGGTGGGCGAGGACGGGCGCGTGATCGGCGTGGACTTCACGCCGGAGATGATCGCGAAAGCCAGGGACAACGCGAAGAAGCTGGGCTTCCAGAACGTGGAGTTCCGCCAAGGCGACATTGAGGCGTTGCCGCTGACGAGCAACATGGTGGATGTGGTGGTGAGCAACTGCGTGCTGAACCTGGTGCCCGACAAACGCAAGGCCCTGGGCGAAGTGCTGCGCGTGCTGAAACCAAGTGGCCACTTCAGCATCAGCGATGTGGTGTTGCGCGGCAGCATCCCCGACCGCTTGCGCGAAAGCGCCGAGATGTACGCGGGTTGCGTGAGCGGTGCGTTGCAGGAGAGTGAGTACCTCGGCATCATCCACGACCTTGGTTTCGAGCAGGTGACCATCCAGAAGCGCAAGCAGATCGTCCTGCCGGACGATATCCTCTCGAAGTACCTCAGCGCGGAGGAGATCGCTGCCTACAAGGCCAGCGGTGCTGGCACGTTCAGCATTACGGTATCGGCCTACAAGGCAGGTGAGAAAAGTGTGAAGGGTGAGAAGGCGGTAGGTGAGGAGAAGGCTGCGTGTTGCGCACCCAACGCCGAAGGCACGGCCAAGGTGAAGGTTGCTACCGGGGAAGAGTGTGGTTGTGGCATCAACAGTACCTGCTGCTGATGAACCGCATACTTGTGCTCTGCACCGGCAACAGTTGCCGCAGCCAAATGGCCGAGGGCTATTTGCGCGCGCTGGGCGGCCCAGCAGTGGAAGTCTTCAGCGCGGGTATTGAAGCGCACGGCGTGAACCCGAGGGCCATCGCCGTCATGCAGGAGGATGGCATCGACATCAGCGGTCACACATCGAAGACCGTTGATGCGCTATTGGGTCAGCCGTTCGACTATGTCATCACCGTATGCGACAGTGCTCGCGAGAACTGTCCGTGGTTTCCGGCTCAAGCGGAGCGTATGCACTACGACTTTCCGGATCCGGCGAAAGCAACCGGAAGCGAGGAGCAGATCATGGCGGAGTTCCGGCGCGTGCGCGGCATGATCAAGGCGTATTGCGGCAGCTTCATCAGGACGTTGGGATGAAGAAGTATCTGGCCGAGTTCATCGGCACGTTCGCGCTGGTGTTCTGCGGCACCGGCGCCATCATCATTGATCAACAGACGCACGGCGCGGTGGGCCACGTGGGCATTTCGCTCACGTTCGGCCTCATCGTGCTCGCCATGATCTACACCTTCGGCGATGTATCCGGCGCCCACCTCAATCCTGCCGTGTCCATGGGCTTCTGGTTGGCGAAGCGCTTTCCCGCCGCGCAGTTGGCGCCCTACATCGGCGCACAATTGGGGGGTGCACTCCTGGCCAGTGGCATCTGGCGGTTGATCTTCCCGGACAATACCGATCTGGGTGGTACCGCGCCGATGGCTTCGTCCGCGTCGGCGGTCGCGGTGGAGAGCATCCTCACCTTCCTGCTGATGCTGGTGATACTCGCTGTTTCCAGTGGCAGCAAGGAACTGGGTACCATGGCCGGCATTGCAGTGGGTGCAACCGTGGGCCTGGAAGCCTTGTTCGCGGGCCCGTTCACCGGCGCTTCCATGAACCCCGCTAGGAGCCTGGCCCCTGCCCTCGTTTCCGGGGACCTCTCGGTGGTGTGGGTGTATGTGCTGGCGCCCGTGTTGGGTGCGTTGTGCGCAGCGCTGGTGTGGGGGTACTTCAAGCCACGTGGTGCGGACCACGTCAAGAGGCCGTAAACCCACTCCTGACATCCGTCAGTTCGCGACAGCGCCCGGCACCCGGTCTTTGCACCGTGGATCCACATGTGCTGACTTCCGTCACCTGCTATCACTGCGGTGATCCGTGCGCCGAGGAACACCGCGTGCACGAAGGCAAGGACTTCTGTTGCCAAGGCTGCGAGGTGGTGTACGACCTGCTGAACGAAAGCGGGCTGTGCAACTACTACGCAATGGAAAAGCAGCCCGGCGTGAAGCAGCGCAGCACCGTGGACGAGCAGCGCACGGAGCTGTTCGACCTGCCGGAGATGCGCGAGCGCGTGGTGGAGTTCAGTGAAGAGGGGATCACGCGGGTGCGCTTTCATGTGCCGCAGATGCATTGCAGTTCGTGCATCTGGTTGCTGGAGAACCTTCATCGCATGGAACCGGCCGTGCTGCGTTCGCGCGTCGATTTCAGCACCAAGGAACTCACGGTCACCTTCCGCGAAGCGGGCTTCGGCCTGCCGCAATTGGTGAAGCTGCTGCGGCGCATCGGCTACGGTCCGCAGCTCACTGCTACCAACGGCAACGGCAAGACGGACACGGTGCCGCGCATGACGTACATCCGCTTGGGCGTGGCCGGTTTCATCTTCGGCAATACCATGTTGTTCAGCTTCCCGGAGTACCTCGGCGCCGACACCGAAGCCGGACTGAAGAGCGGATTCCAATGGCTCGCCATCCTGTTCTCGCTGCCGGTGGTGTTCTTCCTCAGCGCCGAGTTCTTCACGAGCGCGTGGGCGGGCATCCGCGCCAAGCAGGTGAACATCGACCAGCCGATCGCGTTGGGCATCGTGGCGTTGTGGACGCGCAGTTTGTGGGAAGTGTTCGCGGATGTCGGTCCGGGTTATTTCGATTCGCTCGCCGGGTTGTTGTTCTTCTTGTTGATCGGCCGGTGGTACCAAGCGTACACGTACCGCGCGTTACGTTTCGATCGCGCACTGGAGGATTTCCTGCCGCTGGTGGTGCTGCGCAAAACCGCCACCGGCGAAGAGCCGGTGAAAGTCACCGACCTGAAACCCGGCGACCGCATCGTGATCCGCGACCAGGAGTTGATCCCCGTGGATGCCACGTTGCGCGCGGGCACGGGCCATATCGACAACAGCTTCATCACGGGCGAACCGTTACCGTCGCGCAAGAGCGTGGGCGATGCGATCAAAGCCGGTGGCCGCCAGCGCGGCGCGGCGATCGAACTGGAGGTGTTGCGCTCCTTCGCCGATAGCCGCTTGAAGAAACTGTGGGCCGAACAAGGCAGCACGCATGATCGCCCGGTGATGCCGCGCATGATCGACAACGTGGCGCGGCGGTTCACCATTGCGGTGCTGCTGATCTCGCTCGGTGCGGCGTTGTACTGGTGGGGCAAGGACAGCGCGCAGGTGTGGCCTGTGGTCACTGCCGTGCTGATCGTGGCCTGCCCGTGCGCATTAGCGTTGAGCATGCCCTTCGCTTACGGTCATACGATCCGCTTGCTGGGCAAGCGTGGGCTCTTCCTGCGCGATGCCGAAGTGGTGGAGCGCATGGCGCGCATCGATACGGTGGTGTTCGACAAGACCGGCACGCTCACCGCGCGCGATGCGCACGAGATGGAGTGGCACGGCGCAGCGCTCACCGAGCGCAACAAGGCGTTGGTGCGATCGCTTGCGCGCAACAGCACACACCCGTTGAGCGCGGTGCTCGCGCAAGAACTGAAGGGGCCGCTCAACGGTGCGAGTGACGTGGAGGAAGTCGCGGGTCAGGGCATCATGGGCACGGTGCAGGGCGTGATCCTGCGCATCGGTTCGGCGCCCTTCTGCGGCGGCGATGAACAACCGCGCAAGAACGGCGAGGCGCATGTGCACGTCACGATCAGCGGTTTACATCGTGGGTATTTCACCATCCGCAAACGCGCGCGCCGTGGCATTGTGGCGGCGGTGGCGCGCTTGCGCGGCACCATGCGTGTGGCCTTGCTCACCGGCGATGCGCAAGTGGATACCGAACTGCAGGAAGCGTTCAGCAATGCCACGGTGCGCACCGGTTGCTCACCGGTGGACAAGTCGCAAGCGATCCTGGCCGAACAAGGTGAAGGCCACCGCGTGCTGATGGTGGGCGATGGCCTGAACGATGCCGGTGCATTGGCGCAGAGCGATGTGGGTATCACCGTAACGGAAACCAGCGCCGCACTCACCCCTGCGAGCGATGCGATCATGGATGCGGGCTCGTTGGAACAGTTGCCGCACTTCCTGCGCATGGCGCGGCGCGCGCGCCGCATCGTGGTGGCGAGCTTGTTCATCTCGCTGTGCTACAATGTCACCGGTGTGTCCTTTGCGGTAACCGGTCAGCTCACGCCGTTGATCGCGGCGATCCTGATGCCGCTGAGCTCCGTTACCGTGGTAGGCTTCGTGACGCTGGCGGTAGCTTGGGCAGCGCGCAACGACGAACACCGGACAGCATGAGCCATAGCCGTGAACCCCGCTGGCACAGGACAGTGCTGATCGCACTCCTGGCCCTGCTATCGATAACCGCACTCGGCGGCGGCGCACTGTTGATGATCCGGCCGGACGGCAGCCTTATGGGCATGTCGCCGGGCGACTTCGCCACCACGTTCTTCGTGGACTTCTTCTGGCCGGGTGTCATCCTCTTCTCTGTGTTCGGCATCGGGAGCGCGGTTGCAGCTGTCGGCGTGTCGCGCCGACGTGTCGTGGGCACTACATGGGCCATGGTGATCGGGTCCGGGCAAGTGATCTGGATCCTCGTGCAAACGGTGA
>CADECG010000015.1 GCA_902825795.1 uncultured Bacteroidota bacterium | reverse complement strand
GGGGCCAACTACCCTGGGGCAACGGCCAGGGCCGGTGGTCCGTTCGGCTCAGTATGTCGTTGGGAGAAATGGGGATGTTCGGATATGTGGACCTACTTGTTCGCCAGCAACACCAGTTGCCCACGGTGATAGGCCAGATGGCTTGTGCGACTGAGCAGCACGTTCAGTCTATTGCGGTGCGGCTCTTTGGGGAAGTCCTCTTCGGAGATGTTCGCATGACGCGTGAACCACTCCTCTGCGGGAAGTCGAACGATATGCTGCATCAACGTTCCGCTCACTGTTCTCCACTGTTCGCGGAGCTGCGTTAACGTGGGCAGTTCGGCGATGGCACGGTCCGGTGCATCGATGAACGGCGGCTTCAGCTCCGGATGGAGCGCAGGTTGGAAGCGGAGCAGCGACATCATCTGGTCGTGTTCCGCGATCAAGTGCCCAACGAGGTAGATGCCCCTGTTGCGAGAGGGCGCGACTTCGTTCATCAACTGTTCGTCGGAGAGCTTCTCCAGCAACTTTTCGGTTGCGTTCAGTTCCTTGGTCCACGCGTCGATCGCCATCTTCACGAATAGTTCGGCCTGTACGTCCATGGGGCAAAGGTTGGCCAAAAAGAAGGTACCGCGACGGGTCGGAGTGTATCCTGAAGGACGGCCTGTGCTGCCTTACTGCTTCACGAAACGTGCGGTGCGGCGTCCAGTGGCATTGACGATCTGCACCGAGTAATGGCCGGATGTCAATCCGGAAACATCGATGTTTCCATTTACCGGTTGTGTGTGTTCCAGGACCACCCGTCCACTGGCGTCGAGGATCGACAAGGTCTCATCTTCCAAGGCTCCGCCCACAAGAAAGAGTTCATGGGTGCAAGGGTTCGGGTAAAGCACCATAGCCGATGAAATACTGGCTGCCGCCACAGCGAGAACCTCGCTCCATTCATGACCTCCATCATGATCCACTTGCTTCAATTTGTAGTAGCTCATGGTGCTCGATGCGTTCTCATCCGTCAGCCCGTAGTTTATCAAGGTCTGACTTTCACCGGCCCCATCCACCCACGCTACTTCCTTGAATTCGGCTTCGCCTTCGATCATGCGCCACACCTCGAAGCCCGCGTTGTTGTGCTCCGTGGCGGTGATCCAGTGCAGCATCACTTCGCGGTCGCTAGTGCGCTCACCAGCGAAGGAGAGCAGTTCAACTGGAAGCGGCAACCCCATGGTGGTGATGTACAATTCGCCATCGTTGCCCAGTGCAGCGGTGTAGCCATGCGTGCCGCCGTTGCCTTGAATGCGCGGCTCCAATGCAGGTGCTGCGGGAAAGATGGGCGTCCAGATGTTGCCTGCGGGGTTGTTCGGCAGGTTGCAATCCTCCATGGGCCCCACGTAGTGCGCCACACCCGCATCGGCATACACGCTAACGATTGGATCCGCAGTGGCATAGGTGGTGAATTCGTTGCCACTGTGGAAGAGCCTGACACTCACAGCGCCGACGATCGCATTCTGCGTTTGCAGGTGCCAGTTACGGTCCAAGTAGTGCTGCCCGATAAGGCTCTGACGCACTGCCGCGCTGTTCACATACACGCTCATGTTCACGGTACCAAGGTTCTGGCCGTTGTCATTGAAGCGTGCCACCACCTTGCGGTCCTTGTAGATCCACTGCGCGTTACCGCTTCCGGTGCTGGTGATCGCATCCGCCGCGCCGCAGGTGTTGAAGGCTTCGTTCCAGAGCACCGGTTGGAATTCATCCGCACCGATGTCCGGCGTTGCCAGGCTGCGGGGATCGCCATCGATGTCGGTGGTCACGGCGGTGATCGGTGTTCCGGCAGCATCGGCTTCCATGGAATACACGTGCAGGTCGCTCAGCGGGACGTAGAACAGCGGGTCTGCGGCGAGGCTATTGGCAAAGTTGCTGGAGGCGGTCTGCAGGTTCGCGAGCGTGTTACGATCAGCGTTCCAATAGGCGATGGGGCCGGCTGTGGTGCGGTGGAGCAGGTTGAAGGTGGCCGTGAGCGAGGTGGCCGTGCTGGAAAGGAACTGCACCGTATGCCCTTCGCTGGCGATGATGTTGTTGCGGAAGAAGAAGTTCTGGAACGTGGAGAACGCGAATGCAACACCCCGAACACTGCCATAGAAGGTGTTGTGGTCCACTTCCGTCCAACGCTGTGTGCCGAAGGTGGCGAATGCCGTAAGGCCTGTATGCACCATGTTGTTCCTGATACGGCCGCGCGATCCGGTGGTAGCCACCACACCTGCCGTGGTGCGGATACCGATGGCCAAAGCACCCAACGCCAACACGTTGTTCCGCTCGATCCGGAAACCGGCCGTCCGCGCGCCGATCACGATCCCACCGAACAATGCAGAACCCGAGGTGATCGTGTTCTGAAGGACCGTGATCCCGCCACCTGGATGGTCCAAATGGAACGCCTCCAATGATTGACCGTCCGCCACGCAATGCTCAATGCGCACATGATCGGTGGCGGCTGCGGATGCCATGTAGATGCCGTAACTGCCTCCTTGAAACCGTGTGCTCAGCACCACCAGGCTATCGTCCGCCATGGTGGTTTGGTGGAAGATGATGCTGGGCTGTTGTATGGTAGGGTTGGCCGTGGCGAGCTTGCAGTTGCTGATCCGAAGGTCGCGACTTCCGTCCGTGCCCGCGTACGAGACCACATTGCCGAATTCGTCCGTGCCAGTTCGTTGCAGCGTCAGGTGTTCGAATCGCGCGTAGTCGGCCCCGGTCATGCGCACCACCCAATCGTCCGTCATGGTAGCGCCGGTAGGCCACTCCAGCACGGCCGCTGCGCTATCGAGCGCCTGCCCCCGGAAGGTGATGGTATTCGTTGCTGAATTGCCTGCGATCGGTGGCAACGAGATCTGCTCGGGGTAGGTGCCATTCTCCACTAGGAACAGCACAGGGCCTACGATTCCGCAGGAGATCATCGCGTTCACGGCGGAGTTGAACGATGAGTATTGCGCAGCTACGGAAGGGCCGATGATGTACGTGCCACTGAGCGCTGCGCACTGTGCGGTGGTTTCGTCCGCGCCGATCTCCGGGTTGCTCAAGGCGGGCAGCGGTCGCGCATCACCATCCAGATCCGCGCCCATGCCGGCGATCACTTGCCCCGCACCAAGGCAAGGTGATGTGCCTTGCAGATGCAGGTCGGCCAGTGGATCCACGAACTGGGGTTCCGTCATCATGGAATTGCCGTTCATCCCCGTAGCGCCATTCAGCGCTGCGATCGTGCTGTACCATGCTACTCCCCATTGTACACTATTCCCGGCGAGCGAACGGAACACGTTGTTGTCCGAGGCACTGACCCGGGATGCCGGGTCGACACGCAGCGTGTAACCCGCGCTCCGGAAGATGTTGTTGCGAATGCGGATGCCGGTGCCCGATCCCACCACCGCGACCATCGCCTGCCCACCCGCGCCGCTCATACTGACGCTGTTGTTCGATACGTCGATATACGAGCAGATTCCGCTCATGGCGGATATGCCATTCAAGGCGGTGGTCGTTCCGATGATGACATTCCCCTCCACGTTGATCGGGGTGCCCACCGTGCCTGAAGTGGTGTTGAACAAGAGGCCGCTGAACAGGTTCGAGGCCCCTGTGAAGGTGTTGCGCTGTACGGTGATAATGCCCGAGCAGAAGTCGAACATCGCACCGCGTGTGGCACCGGTCGTCCGTGTCGTGATCACGTTGTCCTCCACCACGAACGTTCCATTGCTGCACGAAAGAAGGTTGAGCCCTCGCAATACGTTGGTGAGACTGTTGCGGCTCATGGTGAACGAGCCAGAGCTTACGAACGAGAGGTAGGGCCCCATCCCGTCCGTCATGGTGCAGTCCTCCACAGAGGATGCGCCAATGGCTGGCCCGGCGATCGAGATCATTTCGCGTGAGCCGGTAGTGGAAGTGGACGTACTGGAGATGAAGCGGTCGTTCAGGAAATGCCAGTCGGTGCTACCGGTTTGCACATTCACGATACGGGCATAGTCCAGTGCGCCGGAACGTTGCAGGGTGATGTGCTGGAAGGTGACGTGGTCGCAACCGTTCAATTGCAACAGGTAGTTGTTCGTGTTGGTGGCCTGCGAGGGGTGGTCGAGGGTGACGAGTGTATTGTCCAGTCCTTGGCTGCGAAAGAGGATGGTGTTCGCCGCAGAGGCTCCAGCGATCGCCCCGATGTTCACCTGCTCATTGTAGGTGCCACTGAACACATTAAAGACCACCGGGCCACTGACCCCGGAAGTGGTAAGCGCCGTCACCGCCGCCGTGAACGTGGCGTAGTTGCCAGCCGTGCCGATGGTGTAGGTGCCGTTGAGTTGGGCACTGGTGGAAGTCGCGGTGAGGAGGAGGGCCGCGATCAGGGAGGAACGGATGGGCCGGAACATGGGAGAGCGGGAAGGCACCGCAAAATCCCCCGAAGGCCGGGTGCGTGTCCAGCGCGATCGGGTGAACGAACGATCCGGATGGGTGAACGCCCCGGAACCTGTAAAGGCGCCGGGGCGTTCACTCAAAGCATCCGGATCAATCAGCGATCACCAATCGGGTTATTGCGCCGGGCACCTGTGGAAGCAGCAGGAAGTGGATCCCGGGCGACAGGACGCTCACGGGTATCGGCTCCCCAGACAGGATGGATCCGCTTTGGACAAGGACACCGTCGCTCCTGTATAGCTGGTAAGCCTGCTTTTCCGAGCCATCGAACGTTACCCGGAAATGATCACTGGCCGGATTCGGTGAGACGGCGATGAAAGCGTCTTCGTTCCCGACCAACGCGTTCTTCTGTCCTCCTCCTCCGCCGGTTGCCCACTCATCGCAACCCATGTCAGACAAGTTGTTCACCGGCCATGGACGGGCTTCGCCATCGAAGTCATCCACCACTCCGGTGCTCAACGGTACCAGATTCCTTGCTGGAGAGGGTGCCGTGAGATGAAGGTCCAGATCGGAAACGAACAACGGATCACCGAACACGCTGTTGGCGTCATATCCCGCGGCTTGCCAATCCGCCGCTGTGTATCCTACTGGGGACAGCGAGAACGCATAGGATAGAGGGGTGTCGAACAAGTTGTAGTCGCTGGTGAAGGAACCGGTCAGGCCATCGATGAAAATCACCAAGCCATCCGTCGCCGCGCGCACGATGTTCCCTTTGAAGCGCACATTGCCCACGTCGTACATCTGCACCACGTTCGCGAATTGGAAGGTGACCTGCGCGCTGTTGTGGAAGACGTCAGCGTGCTCACATGCATCGAGTGTCATCGCGATCTGCCCGATGGCATCCGTCCGGTTGATGAGCATGTTGTTGATGATGCGGGCTGGCTGGTTGGCCACGCCGACGAATCCTTCTACCTCCAGGCAGGAGACCCCTGCGGTGGAAGTCACTTTGTTCCCATCGATGCGGAGCACTCCGGATCCGTCTTCTGAACGGATGCCATTCCCAGAACAGCCGTTCCCGCTTACCACGATCCGATTCTGCTTGATGTACTGATGCTTCACACCCAGCAGCTCCACGCCGGCACAAGCACAATCGATCGTGTTCTCGTTCACGCTAAGGTTCTCAGATGTTCCGAGACCGGTCGAACCGATGCGTACGGCATAACCCACATTGCTCAACTCGTTCCTGAGCACAGCACATCCCTTGGCATCTTCAAGATCCACCCCCGCCACCGTCGGCCCACCGAGCACACCTGTTATGATGCAGTCACGCACCTCGCATCCACGCGGGTAGGTGCCGATCACTCCGTCGGTGCCGACCATGATGGAGACGTGTTCGATCACCACGTGCTTGACATCAGCGAGGTCGAAGGTGTGCGTTCCGGAGGGTGCCGGGCCAACGATCACGTCGGCGGCGTTACCCGTGCTGGAAACGAAGGTGACCAGGTTCGTTGCGCTGGTCCCCGCAATGCTCTGGAAGTTCACCTGCTCCGGATAGACACCCGGGAGAATGGAGATGGTGACCGGTCCGCTCACACCAACCGTATGCAGGGCGGTGACCGCGTCGCTGATGGTGGGATAGTTGCCGTAGCCCGCAGGACCCACGACGTAATTTCCATTCAGTTGTCCGTGGGCCATGCCTGGGAAAAGCAGGATCCCTAGGCCGATCACTGTATGTGTTGCTTTCATCGCGTTGCTCGTTTCCGCGAAAGTGACGGTGGCCATCTCTTAAGAACGGCTCGATCGGGTGAACGAATGATCCGGATGGGCGAACTCGCCCGAGCCTACCCCGTGCGTTGGAAATTGCGTACCACCAGTCGAACGACTGTGCCGTTCTCGCCGGTGATGGTGTGATCCGCCTTCAGCTTGCTGGCGAAGGTGCGGATCATGCCCAGCCCGAAACCGGTGCCGCCCGCCGCGACTTGTGCGCCGTCCTTCATGCCGATGCCATCGTCGATCACGTCGATCATCAGTTGGCCATCCCCTGCTTCCGCCATGGACACCTGCAACCGGCCTGAGCGCCCATCGGGCCACGCGTACTTCAGTGCGTTGGTGATCAGCTCGTTCAGGATGAGGCCCAGCGGCACGGCGGTGTCCACATCGAGGTTGATGGGTTGCACACGCAGGTCGAGCTGTACGCGATCGGACATGCTGTAACTCGTGACCAGTCCGTTGGCCAGCTTCGCCACGTAGTCCTCCATCTGCACACCGGTGAGATCGCTTTCGCGGTAGAGATCCTGGTGGATCAGCGCCATGCTCTTCACGCGCAAGCGGCTGTCGTTCACGGCTTGCTTGGCGGTCTCATCGGTGATGCCGCGCCCTTGGATGCTGAGCAAGCTGCTCACCGTTTGCAGGTTGTTCTTCACGCGGTGGTGGATCTCGCGCAAGAGCAATTCCTTCTCCTTCAGTTGCGCTTCGATCACCTGTTTCTGTCGCATCACCTCGGCCTCGCCCTTGCGCTTCAACCGGTAGGCGCGGAAAGCGAAAAGCGCGGCCACCAGGAACAGCACCGCACCCACTGCGATGGCCTTGATGGTGAGCGCGCGCCGTTCCAACTGCGCGTTGCCTTCCGCAATGAGCACGTCCTTCTTTCCGCTTTCGTACTTCTCCTGCATCTCGGCGATTCGGGCGCTGCTCTCCTCACTGAAGATGCTGTCATGCAGCACTCTGGCCGCTTTGTGATGATGCAATGCCGAATCGAGATCGCCGCGGTCTTCGAAGAACGTACTGAGGAACTCATGCACATTGGCCTCCACCGAGCGCGCTTGGGTGCGCTGCGCGAGGTCGAGTCCTGCACGCATGAAGAACAATGCGCTGTCCGCATCGCCCACAAAGCCGTGGAGGCGTCCGAGGTTGGCCAGGATGTTGGCCCGAGTGTTCTCATCCTCTCCTTCGGGCATCACCGCTTGCGCACTGCGCATCATCGCCAAGGCTTCATCCAGCTGCCCGATCTCGCCAAGCGCATTGCTCAGGTTCATGCGGATGGTACCGGTATAGATATCCATGCCCGATACCGTGAGCAGATCATTGGCTTGCCGGTAGTACACCACCGAGCTGTCGAACCGGCCCTCTTCGTAGTGCACGTTGCCCAGGTTGTTGGACACGTTAGCGATCCACACCGTGTCGGGGATGCCGATGAAGGTCTTCAGCGCTGTAGCGAATTCAGTCGTGGCCTTGTCGTAGCGCCGCATCTTCTCGTGGATCGACCCGATGTTGTTGTGCGCCATGGCTTCGTACCATGGATCGCCACCGCGCTCGAAGTAGGGCACGGCGGCGAGGTAGTGCCGCAAGGCTTCATCGTGCTCACTGCGGCTGGTGTAGCACATGCCGGTGTAGTTGTGCCCTTTGCCGATCTCCAGGTCGATGCCGCTGCGTTCGGCGATGCTCCGGTATTCCGTAGCGAAGACCAATGCACTATCGGGATCATTGAACACGGTGGCGCGCAGCAGTTCGGTGAGCACCCCCAACCGCGACGTGTCCCGTGGCAACGCATCACGCACGCGCAGCAGGCTGTCGAGCTGGGCATTCGCCTGCACGGTGATCAACAGCGCAACGATGGCGAGCACGCGCATGGCAGCGAAGTTGAGAAGCGCCGTAACGATACTTGACCTCACTTGCCCGACCAACTCTTTGCATCCGCAGCGGACAAAACGGATGGGTCCGAAGGACAAACGCTGCCCGGTATGGGGAATGCCGGGTCAGCAGCGATCTGCATCGTGCTGCTCGTGCCGTTCGCATTCACGAAGTAGAGCAGGTTGGTGCCCGGCGTATCCCATCGCAACAACACCTGCGTGCCCGGCATCGGATTGTTGAACTTCAGATAATGGCCACCAGGCGCGGTTGCTATGGGCACCGAATGGATGGTGATGTCGTAGGTCTGCTGCTGAATGGTAGTCTGGTTGTTCTGAAGTGCACCGTTGTACAGGGCTATGCACACCTCACTGTCGTTCAGGGTAAGGAGAATGTCGATGATCATGGTCCATGCAGTTGTGGGCTGTCAAGATACGCGCCCCGAGGCTCTGACCGCCTGCGCCAATAGCCAGCCTGCGATCAGATCATCCGCAGCAACTTCAGCACCTCACCACGGAAACTCCGTCCTATCGGCAACCACTTGTCGCCCACGTGCAACCCGTTATCGCTGATGGCCAGCACCCGTTCCAAGTTCACGGCGTGGCAACGGTGGATGCGCTGGATGCGTGCATCGGCTACGGTGTCCAGCACGTCCTTCAAAATGCGCGGTACGATGAACGTGCGCGAGGTGGTGTGGACGGTGGTGCTATTGTCATCAGCTTCCAGGTACAGCACCTCGCTCACGGCAACGCGGCTCCATTGCCGCCCGTCGCGCACGAAGACCGCTTTGCCCGTCGGCGACATCGATCACTGTTTGAGGAAGCGCGCCGTGCGGGGTTCCGCTCCATCCATCCAACGCAACAAGTGCATGCCTGGGCTGAGTTCACGGACATCGATCGCTGTGACCGGCTGCGCGGTTCCCGAGAGAACGATGCGTCCTTGCACGTCGATCACCTCGTAAGCCGCCCCGGCGACAAGTCCGGTCACGTTCAACATGTCGCTGGCGGGTATCGGGTAGATCGAAACGACGCCATTCGACACCTCCGGTACGCTGGTATTGATATCCACCACTACCGTGATGTTGATGCTGTAGGAGCAGAAGTTGGCATCGAGCACATCGCAGCTATAGTTGCCGCCAGCAGTGATCGTGGTGGTGGGTGAGGTGGAACCTGTGCTCCAGTTGTACGCATTGAATGAAGCGTTCAGGCCGAGCTGGTAGGGAAGGTCGCTGGCGAGGATGGTGATCGTTGGTGCCTGCATCGCATTGGTGCTGGCGGTGTACTCATCGGCGCCCATGTCGCATATTGGATTGCCGCGCGCATCGCCGTCAATGTCCGCAGCGACGACGAAGAAGTACTCGCCCATGTTGTCCATGGCGCAGTTGTTCATGTGCAGATCGGGTTGGATCGGGAACACGGGATCGATGTCCGTATCGCCCGTGCCTTGACTTGTCCCGCTCTGGTGCGCAGCGATGGTGGTATAAGCACTTCCGGCCACGCTACTGAGCGTGCCACCCGTGCTGAAGAGGCAGTTGTGATCTTCGGCTAGCACATTGCCCGCCACGTTCACGATGTAGGCCAAGCCTCCTGTGTTGTTCGCGAAGATGTTGTTGCGCACCAACGCATCCTGCCCATCGGCGAAATTGCTCAGGTGGAAGAAGGCATAGCTCTGGAACTGGTTGCCAGCGGCAACCAGCACGCTGTTGTGCACGATCTTCATGTCCCACAGGTTGTACACGGCCAGCCCCCACACATCGCCCGTGCCGTTGACGTATACCATGTTGTTGCTGATCATGTTGCCGGTAGTGCTCTGGGTGTTGCCCACTTCGATGCCCGTGCAACCGTTGGTCGCATACGCCTGGATGTCGTTGCGGCGGATCTGGCTGCCACCGTCGAAGAAGGTGGTGCGGATGCCCACGTACCAATCGCCCACCGTGGTGCTGAAGGCGTTGTCGCTGATGGAGCCGGAGCAATTGTTCAGCCGTATTCCCGTGCCCACCTGTTGCCGGAACGCGTTGCCACTGATGATCAATCCACCGATGCGCGCGCCATTGAGGCCATAGCCATCCAGGTCGATGGCCGTGTTGCCGTCCTGGAACGTGTTGTCGATGATCAGCACATCCTGCGGGTTGTTGTCGGTGTTGACGCTATACTGATCGCAATGCACCAGGATACGCTCGAAGTAGGCCGAGCCCGATGGGTTGGTGCTGCCATGGAACACGCACTGCTCGATCGTGAGGCCGGTGAGGTCGTTGAAGAAATGGACGGCCCGCGCGTAGTTGTGATCCAGCGGACGGAAGGTGAGTTTCTCCAGCACCACCGAGCCGGTGCCGTCGAAGCGGAAGATGAAGTTGTCCGATGGAGAGCTTGCGTCGTGTTCGAGGTCCACGTCTTGTGCACCGTTGGTCTCGTTGCGGAAGATGATGGTGCCCGGCGTCCCCGGTATGGCACCCAGCGTGTACTGCCCGGTGTACGTGCCCGGCCGGATGTTGAAGGTGACGTTGCCGGTGGCACCCTGGTTCATCAACGCGTTCACCGCGGCAGTGATGGTCGTGTAGTCGGGATTTGCGCCGCCGACGGTGAGCGTGCCGGTGAGCTGTGCGTTGGCGGATAGCGCAACGGCGATCAGGGAAAGTGTGAAGAAGTGCTTCATGGTGTGGTGAGTTTGTTCAAGAGGCCTCTTCCTTGCTTCAGGATATCGCTTCCGCCGGACTGTTGCTGCGGGGCGGTGCCACCTTGGTTCGTTGTGTTGGAACTGCCGGAAGATACGGGCGCGCTGTTTCCCTTGCAGAGCATTCCGGGTTCGTAGCTGTTGATCCGCGCGATGTCGTCGGCGCTGGTGAGCATCCACACTTCCAACGCGGTGATCTTGTACGTCTCACCGGTCTTCTGGCCGTTCTTCCATGCGCCTCCTGCTTTCGTCAGGGCCATGCGCACATGCGCGTCCTGCGTGGCGTTCCACCACTCCATGCCGTTCTCTTGCTGGTGTTTCACGCCGGGATCGGGACAGTACTGCTGCGCGTAGGTGCTCTTGCCTTTGAAGGCGTTGTTCACCGCTTTGTTCACGAGGTCGGCACCTTGCGGCGTAAGTCGTGTGGAACTGCCTTCCACGAAAAACACAGGCGCCAGCATGCGGATGAGGTATGCTTCGAACTGCGCCGCCGTACCCTCGCGCAGCACCTTGTGGGTGTGCATGAACACATCCACGTCGCGCGAGAATTCGGGGATCGTCACATCGCCGAGCGCGGCCAACGCCGCTTGCGCTTCCGCTTCCGCTTCGCGGCTGCCGATGGTCTCCATCGCGCGGATATCCTCCGGCGAATAGCTGCGCTTGTTCTCGTGGCGCACATCGCGCTCCACCGTTACCATGAACGACCGCCACGGGTCGCTCACCTTCTCGCGGTAGAACCGCGTCTCCTGCCGCGTGCTTTCCGTGGCCACTTCCACATCGCTGATGATCACATCGGCCACCACCTCGAACTCCATGCTGAAGGAGAGCGGCGTGTGCCACACGGTCTTGGGGTCGGCGGCCACCGCGATGCTCTTCAGGTCAACTATGCGGTTGTATCGGTGTTCCCCTACGAAGTTCTTCAGGTATTTGCGGGCGTGCACCAGGATCTCCTCCTTGGTGGGCGCGGGAATTCCTTCGTACTCGTTGAGACTGGTCTTCCATTCGCGGTAGCTGGGCGGGTTGCCAGTGTGGTAGCGCGCGAAGCCGTACACCACCACTTTGGCGTTGGGGAATTCCGGCACATCGGCCGGCAGCCAGATGGTGGCGCCGCGCTCCCAGAACCATTGAGCATGCGTATCGCTCCACACCTTCTTGGTGGTGCCCTTCACCAGCTCCACCTTCAACTGCTTGGGGCTCGCGATGTCCTTCAGGATCTGGGCGTCGGTGGGTTGGGCGTAGGCCGCCAGGACCGAGAGGCAGATGGCGGCGAGCAGCAGGGCGAGGCGGGTGCGCATCGTTTGTAGAGTTTAGCTCTACGAACTTGACCCCATCCCCCGGGGTGGTGCAGAATGATCGGGTGAACGACCAGATCAGGTGGGTGAACGGCCCCAGAACTAAAGCGTCCTGATCCTGCCCATCAGCGCCTCCTTGTGCGTCTTGCCCACCGGCAAGCTCTGCGCGCCGATGCGCACGTAGCCCTCTTCCACCGCAGTGACCTTCCGCAGGTCCACGAGGTAACTGCGGTGGATGCGCAGGTGATGCGGGCTCTTGAGCTTTTCTTCCACTGCGCCGAGCGTGCTGGTGATCACATACTTGCGTGAAGGGGTGTGCAGCGTCACGTAGTTATCATCGGCCTCGGCGTAGTGGATGTCATCGAGCGGGACTTTCACCAGCTTCCCCTTGTCGCGGATGAAGATGCTGTCGGCGATAACGAAGTCGTTGCGCTGCGCATCGCTGGGTGCAGCAGTGGCCTCCACATCGTTGGCGTAGCGCGCCAGCGCGATCTCGATCTGTGTGCGTAGGTCGTTCTCGTCGAAGGGCTTGATGATGAAGCCCGCCGGTCGCAATGGCTTCACCCGTTCCAGCGTTGCCTTGTCGCTGTGACTTGTCACGAAGATGAACGGCATGCGGTGCTTGGCCCTCACCTTTTCCGCCAGCTGCACGCCATCGGCGCCGTCACCAAGGTTGATGTCGAGCAACAGCAGGTCCGGTTTCCGCTCGGCGATCTCGGCCATGGCATCGAGCGCGTTGTCGCAAGTGCCGCATACCTCGTACCCGAGTTCCTCGAGATGCGCGCGCAGGTCTTCCGCGATCAGCGGTTCGTCTTCCACGATGAGGATGCGGACCTGGGCCATTCAGTGCGCAAGTTTGAAATTCCGGATGGACAGCCCTACCGCGGTGCCTTCATCATTCTGCTCGATCTCCCATTCGGCCTTCAGCTTGGATGCGAAGGTCTTCACCATGTTCAAGCCGAACCCGGTGGAATTTTCATCGGCAAGGGCATCGGATCCCACACCATCATCCGCGACGTGCATGAAGAGGAATTCGGCCTCCCGTTCCAGTTTGACAGCGAGCACGCCGGTGCGCACGCCGGGCCAAGCGTACTTCAAGGCGTTCGTTACAAGCTCGTTCAGGATAAGGCCGATCGGCACCGCAGTATCCACATCCAGTGCGATGTCCTCCACTTCGAGTGTGGTCTTCACGCGCTCGCTCATCGCGTAGCTGGTCACAAGACTGGTCACGAGTTTCTGCACATACTCTTTCATGCGCACACCGGTGATGTCGCCCTCGCGGTAGAGGTCCTGGTGGATCAGCGCCATGCTCTTCACGCGCAGGCGGCTGTCGTTCACGGCCTCCTTGGCCTTCTCATCGGTGATGCTGCGACCTTGGATGCTGAGGAGACTGCTGGCCGTTTGCAGGTTGTTCTTCACACGGTGGTGGATCTCCCGTACAAGCAATTCCTTCTCCCTGAGCTGGGTCTCAATGATGGTGTTCTTTTGGGCCAACGAGGCTTCGGCCCTGCGCTTCACGCGGTATGCACGGAAGGCGAACAGCGCCGCCAACAACATCGTTAACGCACCGATGCCGATGGCTTTGATGGTGAGCGACCGGCGTTCCAACTGCGCCTTGCTCTCCGCGATGAGCACATCCTTCTTTCCGCTATCGTACTTCTCCTGAAGTTCATTGATCTGTGCACTTTTCTCTTCACTGTATACGCTATCGTTCCATTGCGTGAAGGCCCGATGCTGTGCCAGTGCGCTGTCCAATCGCCCAATGCGCTCGTAGTACTCGGCGAGACCTCGATGCACTGCGGCCCGCTGCTTCTTGAACCCGCCAGCAACGGTGATGGCCAGAGCGTCCAGCAAGGGTCTTTGGCACTCTTCCAGCTCCCCTATTTCCAATGATGAAAGTCCGATCTCCGTGAGCACCATGCTGCGCAGATGGTCCTCGGGCCGATCACCGAGTATGCGCAAGGCGTCGCGGTACAGCGGTATTGCTTCGTGGTGCCGTCCGCGGTCCCCTTCGATAGTGCCTTGGTTGTAGCGTATGGAAGCCGCGTGTTCGGCAGCATTTACGCCGACAAGGAGCTTTACCGCACGGTCGTAGTAAGCGGCAGCACTATCCGGAAGTTCGCGTGCACGGAAGATGTTGGCCAAATTGTTCAACATGATAGCCCTCCACAACGTGTCCCGCATTGCGGTGAACCCAAGCAGCGCCGTGGTGATCTCCCGTTCGGCCATGTCAAGGCGGTTCTCCTCCTTGTGCACGGAGCCGATGTTGTTGTGCAGCATGGCCACGTACCAATCGTCGCCTGCTTTTTCGAAACCGTCCAATGCGGCTTGATAGTGCGGCAGTGCGGTGCCATAATCGCTCTTCACGCTGTAGCACATACCCGCGAGGTTGTGTGCTTTGGCCTTTTGAAGGGTGGTGCCGCCGCGCTCGGCAAGCGCGGTGAACTCGCCCACGAAGACCAATGCGCTGTCCGGATCGGTGAAGACGAGCTCCTTGATGATCTCGGTGAGGGTAGTCAGCCGTGAAGTGTCCTGAGGCAGAGTGGGCAGCACATGCAAGAGACTGTCGACTTGTCCATGCAGTGCGACGGAAATGGAAAAAAGGAATGCCATCGGCAGCGCGCGCATGCCGCAAGATCGGACGATCGTTCCTACCGCACGATGAGCCGCTGCGAGATGCGCTCGCCGTCCGCGTGCTCAACGGAAACGATGTACGTCCCTGAAGAGACATCCGCGATCACGCACAGGCCCGCCGAATTCCAGTGTTTCACCGTACTACCGGCCGCATTGAGCAGGTCCACGCCCACAACTTCCGATCCGACACTCTCTATTGTGAACGAACCGGCAGCCGGATTCGGGAAAAGCAGCAGGGCATGGTGCACATCCGTTCCGTTCACCGCAACCACATCGCTCCAAGTGAAGTCCCCGTCATGATCCACTTGCTTCAACCGATAGTAGCTGGTGCGGTCCGTGGTATTGCCATCGACGAGGTCGTACTCCAGTAACGACTGGCTCTCTCCTGCGCCCGTCACCCAACCCACTTGCGCGAAAACCTCCTCGCCGTCGATCATGCGCCACACTTCAAAGCCCGCATTGTTGTGCTCGCTCGCTGTGCTCCAATCCAACAGCACATCGCGTTCGGACAGTCGTTCTCCGGTGAACGTGAGCAACTCCACCGGCAACGGCGTGAAGCTTTGCGTCAGCGCCCACACCTGCGCGAACAAACTCACCGTTGGTGTAGCGACCGTATTCGCAATGGCGTCCACGCTCCCCATCGGCGGGTTGCTCCAGATACCATCCCAGCGTTGCGCTTGCAGCGTGCTTTCGATGATCGCATTGGTACCTGTGTTCCACTCAGTATCGCGGTATGTGAAGGTGATCGTGGCCGTGGGCGGTATGCTGTAATCATCCGTGCGCATCGGCCAGAAACGATCCACCACGTTCGGCGCGTTCTCCGTGCCGCCCATATCGGTGAGCGCGGTAAGTCCCGTTGGCAGCGGACGATTGTTCGGCGCAGCGGCTGGATCCGTGGGATATGTACTGCATGTGATGGACCCGCTACCGCCAGACCCGGGAGCCACTGTGTTGACGATCAACGGCAGGTAGTCGTTCGAAACAGCATTGCCGAACGGGAACACATAACTGCCCGGTGCGCTCGCTCCGATGAACCATTGTACTTCGCCGTAGCCCGTGAGCGGGTCGGTCTCGCTGACGAGGTACCCCGTTGCACGCGTGATGGCACCGGGCGCCGGGTTCAGCACATAGAGCTTGTGCGTGTTCAAGAGGAACTGCGATGATCCGAGCGAGAGTACGCCCGTCATTCCAGGATAGCCACCGGTGTTGATGTCCTGCGTGAGCGTGACTTGTCCGCCCGTCGCCGATAAGTTGTTGAACAGCGTGACCGATGTGCCACCGATCGATTGCGCTACGCCGTTCGCTATCACCGTTCCCTGCGAAGAGCCGAAGAGATCATTGCCACTGTTGTTGGTGAAGTCGCCGGTGAGGTCGACCGTGCCGTTGTTCGTGATGGTGGCTCCGGAAGTCGCAAGAACAGCGCCTTGCACGGTGAGCTGCGCGCCGTTGTTCACGGCGATGCCCACGCCCTGCGTGGTGAGCAACTGCGCGTGAGCACCAAGCGCACTAGTGAACGATGCGATGATGGCGGAGGTTCTCATTCCTCGTAGGTGATCAACACCTTCACAGGTTTGCTCAGCACGTTGGCCGACTGGCCGTTCACGTTGATGATGTTGATGGTGGTGGTCTGGATCTGCACGTTGAAGAGCGCGTTCGCCGTCTGCGTGTACCCTTCGTGGATCCAAGCACCAGGCGACAGCTCAACCCACGTGTCCACCGAGAGGATCTTGGTGAAGACGAGTCCGTGCGGAAGCACCGCGGCGCCGAGCTGTGTGGGCGCCGTTGTGCCCGTGAGCTTCAACATCTTCACCTTCGGCGCATTGCTGCCCAGCATGGTGAAGCCGTTCACTTCCAACTCGGCCTGTGGGGCCGTTGTGCCGATGCCGACATTGACGGCATCGGCGCCGGTACCTCCCAGCACCAACGTGTTGCTGGTGGTCACTTGGGCGTTGTAGCCCAGGGCTGTTGCTTTCGTAAGTCCCGCTGCACCGCCCGCAAGGCTCCCGACATACGTGTTCTGCGCTCCTGTGGTGTTCGCCAAGCCGGTGTTCATGCCCACGAACACGTTGTTCGCTCCGCTGCCGGTGTTGAGCCCAGCCTGCGACCCCAGCATGGTGTTCGAACCACCACCGGCGTTCATGCGGCCCGCGCTGCGACCGAGGAAGGTGTTCTGCGACCCGGTCGTGTTCGTGAACCCGGCCGCTGTTCCAATGAAGGTATTGTCCGCACCGGTGCTGTTCACCACGCCCGCCGATGAGCCGAGGAATGTGTTCTTCGAGGCCGTGTTCACTTGTCCGGCGTTCGCACCGATAATGGTGTTGTCGATGCCTGTCATGTTGAACTGGGCAGCGTTCTCGCCAATGCTGATGTTGTTGGCGCCGTTGTTCCAGTAGCCCGCGTTGGTGCCGATCGCTATGGTGTTGCTCGCCGTGCTGGTAACATAGCCGGCCGAGTATCCGATGGCGATGTTCTGGTGGCCACCACTGGCGGAATACGCGCTGTACGTGCCAATGGCGATGTTGTTGTTGCCCGCCACGTTTGCACCCCCGGCATAGATCCCCAAGCCGATGTTCGCGTTGCCGGTGGTGATGCTGCGCCCCGCCGCGTATCCGAGCATGGTGTTGGAGAACCCGCTCATCAGCGCATTGCCTGCGAACGAACCGATCAACGTATTGCTCCCTCCGGTCGTAAGCGGGCGCCCGGCCTCTGCACCGACGATGGTATTGTCGAAGCCCGAGTTAACGCTCGCTCCTGCTGTGGCACCCACGCACGTGTTCCGGAAGCCCATAGTAACGCTGCGCCCCGCGGAATCACCCACCAGGGTGTTGTTCGTGCCCGATGTCAACGCGCCACCGGCCCTTCTTCCGAACGAGACATTCTCCGTCAGGTGGTCGATCCGCCCTGCATGCACATTGTTCACCCGAAAGCTGAAAGGCGTATTGTCCGTAGTGCCGACGAAGTGCGTAGCCACGGAAGTCCCGATGTTACCCGTGGTGCCCCAGCCAGCGCTACCCGAGGCGAGCGGCGACCATACCGCACCATCGAAGTAGTAGAAGGCATTCAGCGTGATGTCGAACACCAAGAGGCCGGTTGCCGGGGTGGTGATGGCAACGCGCTGTGCGGTGCTCATTCGAGGCATCAGCAGTCCTTTGCTCGTGCTCGTAAGATCGAGCAACGCGCTCACATCCGGCGTGGGATTGTTGATACCCACATTCCCTTGCGCCAACAAGCAGAGCGGTGCGATCAAGGCGGCGATCAAGAAGACGTGGCGAGTGCGGTTCACGTTCATACGCTGTGGATGTTTCCGCAAGTTGAACGCGGGCAGGCGACATAAGTCCAGCTTCAACCAGCGAGCGGCACCACGCTTCCCGAACGGCGATCGCTCAATGCCCGTTCCGTTGAGGCGGTGCAGTGATCGAACGGCATCATGATCACCGAACGGTCGGTGCCGTCCATTGTTCGCTCGGTACTTTGGCTGCATGCGCGCGCTCCTTGCCGTCTTGTTGATCACGGCATGCACAATGGTCCTTCCGCAGGATGCAAGCCGCATTGCACCCGACCTGAAGCGGCTGGAAGAAGCGACCACTGATTCCGCGCGCGTCGTGTTACTGAACTGGCTCTGCTTCAATCATGCCGACAAGGACCCGGCGACAGGGATCGCATACGGCGAACGGGCACTCGCACTGGCAACTCGGACCAACGATCAGCGCGGCATGATCGATGCGCGGTCGCGCATGGGCTACTGCTACATCCGGTTGAGCGAATTCGCGAAGGCGGACAGCTTGTGCGGGTTGGCCGTGGAAGGGTTCGAACGCATCGGCGATCGCTGCGGAATGGCACTGGCGCTCATGAACCTCGGCCTGAGCAAGGAGATGAGGCAGGACAACGCTGGAGCGTTGGAGTATTTCCAAAAGGCCTTGCGCGAGGAGGGTTCGTGCCCGGAAAGCAGCCAGCGCTCAGCCCTGCTGTATGCCAGCGGCGGTCCTTACGAAAAGATGGGGCGCTTCGAGGAGGCGCTGGTCAACTATAAGCGGGCCTTCGCCATCGACAGTGCCCGACACGATACCGCGCGACTTGCCAAGGACCACATCGCCATCGCGAACATGCTCGGCGCGCTGAAGCTGGTGGATCAAGCGCGGATCCACTACGAGCGTTCGATCCAGTGCTCGCAGGCCATCGGCGATACGCTCGTGATAGGATATGTGTGGTACAACTGCGCGGAGATCGAGAAGAACCGTAGCCACGTGGCGGAAGCGCTTGCCTACGGCGAGCGTTCTGTCGCCGTGTTCACGCAACTCGACCGACGCGCGGAACTGTTGCACGCCAAAAACTTCTTGGGCACTTTATACCTCGATGCGGCGAGACCAGCGGATGCAGCAAAAGCGCTGGCGGATGCCATCGTGTTGTCACATGAACTCGGCATTCGCGAAGAGCGCATGCAGGCATTGCGCACACTGGCCGCAGTGCGCAAAGCCCAAGGCGATCCCCAGGAGGCACTACGGAACTACGAGGCGTACATGGCCCTGAAGGATTCGCTCGACGCCGATGCCCAGCAAGCGCGGCTCGCCGAGTTGACGGAGAAGTACGGTGCGGAGAAGAAGGAACAAGAGCTGGCGATCGCGCGCGCCGAGAACAATGCTTCACGCTCCGACGCGGAACGCCAGCGCACCATGAAGCTGATCTACCTCATCAGCGCGAGCGCATTGGCGTTGTTGCTCGTGGTATCGTTCAGTCGTTATCGCTTGAAGCAACGCACGGCCGACGAGCTGGCGCGGACCAACGCCGAAGTGGTGAAGCAGAAAGAACGCGCCGAAGAGAGCGAGCGCGCCAAGGACCGCTTCCTGGCCAACGTGAGCCACGAGATCCGCACGCCGCTCAACGCGATCATGGGCTTCACCGGGCTGCTCCTGCACGAGCACCGCGACGAACGCACGGCGCGCTTCCTCTCCAGCATCCGCGAAGCGGGGGACAACCTGCTGGTGGTGATCAACGATGTGCTCGACATCAGCCGCATCGAAGCCGGGAAGTTGACGTTGGTGAACGAACCGTACGACCTGCACCGGTGCGTGGAACTGTGCATCGAGATCCTGCACCACCGCGCCGAAGAACAAGGCAATACGCTCGTGCGCACGATCGCGCACAACGTACCGCGCTGGGTACATGGCGACAGCGCGCGCATGCTGCAGATCCTGCTGAACCTGGCCGGCAACGCGCTCAAGTTCACGACGAAGGGCGAGGTGCGCATTGCGCTGGACCACCAGGATCAGCGGTTGCGGATCCGTATCACCGACACGGGGATCGGCATCCCGCCGGAAAAGCTGGCAACCGTGTTCGACCGCTTTTCGCAAGTGGATGCCACCGACCAACGCAAGTACGGTGGCGCCGGACTGGGGCTCGCCATCGTGAAGGAACTGGTGCAGTTGCACACCGGCACATTGCAGATCGAAAGCGAAGTGGGCAAGGGCACGGAAGTGATCGTGGCACTTCCGCTAAAGGCCGCGGAACAACCGGCCACCTCCGCACGCGCGCATGTTCCCCAGGAAGGTTCGGGAACGCTTACCGGGCGCACAGTGCTTGTGGCGGAGGACAATGAGATGAACGCCCTCGTGACCACCGAAACCATGCGCCGTTACTATCCGGGCGCCGTTCTGGAACTGGTGCGCACGGGCCGCGAAGCCCTGCGGCATATGGAGCAGGACGTGGACGGCGACACGGCCTTGGTGCTGATGGATGTGCAGATGCCGGAAATGGACGGCATGACCGCGACACGTCGCATCCGGGAACTGAACAGCGAACAGGCGCGCGTGCCAGTGATCGCCCTCACGGCAAGCGTGCTGCCGAGCGATCTGTCGCGATGCCTCGATGCGGGCATGGACGCGTGCGTGAGCAAGCCGTTCAAAGCAGAAGAATTGATCCGCGCCATAGCTCGCCTTACCGGCGATGAGGGCGCACCCACCGGCGTGGGCTACGATGTCCACGACCCGCGCGTGGCCTTGTACCACTGGCTCGTGCCCACGCGATCGAAGGCGTTGCGCGCAGCCGTAGCTGCGGGCGATCATGCGGAAGTGAAGCGCATTGTCCACTCGTTGCGTCCGCAATTGGTGGAGCGGGACGCTGCGCGTTTCGCGCCGCTGTGCGACCAACTGCTCAGAATGAACAGTGAACTTTCCGCTATCCAAGCGAACGAATTGATCGTTGCCATCGAAGCCTCGCTCGCATGAACACGAGCGGATCCAAAGTGCGCGCGGTGATCGTGGACGACGATCCGTTCTCGCGCAGCCAAGTGAGAAAGCAACTGGAACGATACGAGGATGTCGTGGAGATCGTCGCCGAATGCGCAAGTGGTGAAGAAGGTGCGCAGGCGATCGCGACGCAACGCCCCGACCTCGTGTTCCTCGACATACAGATGCGCGGCATGGACGGCTTCGCCATGTTGGATGCGCTGGAGCGCCGCGACTTCGGTGTGATCTTCGTGACGAGCCATGATGCGTATGCGATCCGGGCGATCCGGTACAGCGCGCTCGACTATCTGCTCAAGCCGATCAAACCTGCGGAGTTCGATGCGGCGCTCGGTCACTTCATTGCCAACCGCGCCGTGCTACCCGCCCGTTTGGAACGACTGGTGAGCGAGCGAAAAGAGCGTGGAGCCCCGCAAACCTTGGTGATCCCTATGCGCGATGGCGACCGTCATCTTCGCGTGGCCGACATCATCCGCTGCGAAGCCGACCGCAACTACACGCTCTTCCACCTCAAGCGCGGCGAGCGCGTGATGAGCAGCAGGCCGCTTGCCACGTACGAGGAGTTCCTTTCAAACAACGATTTCCTGCGCGTTCATCGTTCGCACATCGTGAACGTGGCGCACATCCGTTCGGTGAACGCGGTGGACGAGATCGTGCTGAGTGATGAAAGCAGGGTCGAGATCAGCCGACGGCGGAAGAGCGAGATCCTCAGCGCGCTGAAGGGGCGGTAGATCTCAATCGTTCGAGAAGTAGTCCGCGCTCTGGTAATGCCCGTCCGCCTCCTTCTGCAGTTGCATCAGGATGTCGTTCGCCAAACTGCTGGCGCCGAAACGGAACCAGTGGTTGCTCAGCCATTCCTCGCCGAGCTCCTCCTTCACCATCATGAGGTAGTGCAGTGCTTCCTTGCTTTTGCGGATGCCACCGGCGGGCTTCATCGCGATCATCTGCCCGGTCTTGAGGTAGTGGTCGCGGATCGCGTGGAGCATAACCAGCGTTACTTCCATGGTGGCCGCCGGGTTGATCTTGCCGGTGCTGGTCTTGATGAAGTCGGCGCCTGCAGCGATGGCGATGTCGCTGGCCAAACGCACCTTGTCGTAGGTGCCTAGCTCGCCGGTTTCGAGGATCACTTTCAGGCGCGCATCGCCGCAGGCTTCCTTGATCGCGGCGATCTCATCGAACACGAAATTGTGATCGCCGCTGTGGAAGTGGCCACGACTGATCACCATGTCGATCTCGTCGGCGCCTTCATTCACCGCGAACCTGGTGTCGGCGATCTTCACGGACTTGGGCGCTTGCCCACTGGGGAAGGCCGTTGATACCGAGGCCACCTTCACACCACTATCACCCAAGGCCTTCTTCGCGACTTTCACCAGTGAGGGGTAAACGCAGATGGCAGCGCACGTCGGCAGATCTGGCAAGGCATCGTGCGGATGCATGGCCTTGTAACAGAGCTGCTTCACCTTGCTCGGCGTGTCGGCCCCCTCCAAGGTGGTGAGGTCGATCATGCTCAGGGCCAGCTTCATACCCTGCACCTTCGTTTCCTTCTTAATGCTGCGCGTCTTAATGCGGGCCACGCGCTCCTCGATACCGACTTGGTCGATAGTGGGCGAATGGCGACCGTCAGGAAGTCGCGGCGCAGAAGCGGTCTTGGTGGCCATGTGGCGAATGTAGAAGTTGGTGTGGGCCGTTGCCTGCGCCACCTCAACCGTTTCCCATTTCAGGCTGAACGGACATACGCGAAGCGCTGCAACCGGCGTTCATTGCTGGCCGCTCTTCGCTCAGCAGGTTCCTCAGTTCAGGCCCATTGCCACATCGCCCTCATCTTCACCTCCCCGCGTCGCGGGCAACGGCTTACCCCGGTAAGGTTCCGGTAACGTGGGCCAGTAACTGAACTTGCTATGTTTGCCACCCTGTCAAAAAAAAGCCAGCGCCACATGCCCTGAACGGCAAAAGCGTACGCAACTCAACTCCAGCACAACAACCTTCACCTTACCATCATCATGAGCAGCGAACAGAACACAGGAAAGGGCTCCAGCCTCTTCGTGGCGATCGTCTTCCCACTCGTCCTCGTCATCAGCGTATGCATTTACATGTTCGTCTTCGGTAACCCGAAGAACTTTGAGGGGTACAGCCCGGAAATGACGGCCGAGCAATTGGACGAGATCGTGCTGAAGAACCATCCGGTGAAGGATGGTATTGGGCACACCTTCGGCCTCATCCACAAGGGGGGGTTCATCGTGCCGATCCTGTTGACGGTGATACTGCTGGTGATCGTGTTCAGCGTTGAGCGCTTCATCACCATCGCCAAGGCGAAGGGCAAGGGCGGTATCGACAAATTCATCATCAGTGTGCGCCAAAGCCTCGCGGCCGACCGCGTGGAGGAAGCCATTGCCACCTGCGATGAGCAGAAGGGCAGCGTGGCCAACGTTATGCGCAGTGGATTGGAGAAGTACGGTACCGTGCTGCGCGACAGCAGCATGGACAAGGAAACGAAGATCAATACCGTGAAGCAGGAGCTCGAAGAGGCCACCGCCCTCGAACTGCCCATGCTGAGCAAGAACCTGGTGATCCTGAGTACTTGCGCCAGCATCAGCACGCTGCTCGGTCTGATCGGTACCGTATTGGGTATGATCCGTTCGTTCAGTGCACTTGCAGCCGCCGGTACACCGGACGCCAGCGCGCTCTCCACCGGTATCTCCGAAGCACTGATCAACACCGCCCTCGGTATCGGTGGCTCGTGCATCGCGATCATCATGTACAACTACTTCAGCACCCGTATCGATGCCATTACCCACGGCATTGACGAGGCTGGTTTCAGCGTTACGCAGACGCTCGCAAACCACAAGGCCTGATCCATTGACTGATAAGTATGGGCCGATGAACATCGGCCCCAACCAGCCCTAAGCATGCCGAAGATCAAGATGCCTCGCTCCAGCCCTTCGCTGGATATGACGCCGATGGTGGACCTTGCCTTCCTGCTCGTTACGTTCTTCATGCTCACTGCGCAGTTCCGCCCGGAGGATGCCGCAGCCGTGGACACCCCCAGCAGCAAAAGCGCGGACGAGATCCCGCTGCAAGGTCTGCTCACCGTAACGGTGGACAGCACCGGCCGCATTTTCTGGGACCTCACCGAGAAGCCTGTGCGGCTGGCCGTGCTTGAGAGCATGGGTGCGCGGTACAACCTCACCTTCACTGAGGATGAGAAAATGCGTTTCGCTTCGCTCGGCGCCGTGGGCATGCCCATGAACAAGCTGAAGGACTTCCTCGCCTTGGACAATAGCGCCGCGCGCAATGCCTTGGTAAAGGAGAACCGCGGCATACCGGTGGACAGCGTGAACAACGAACTGGAATGGTGGATCTACGAGACCAACACGCTGTATTTCCGCGACATCAAGGAAAAGGTGAAAGTGGCCTTGAAAGCCGACGGGAACACGCCGTACACGCGGGTGAACGAGGTGGTGAAGACCTTCCAGGGTCCCAACATCAAGATCAACCGCTTCAAGATGATCACCGACCTGGAAGAGGGTCGCCTCTAAGAACCGATCGCCGATGAACCTTCGTTCACCTCACGGGTACCGATCCACGGATGTGAGCAAGGAACGCACCGGCCAACAGACCCAGTAACATGGCAGACGTACAAACAGGCGACGGTGGAGGTGGCGGAGGACGCCACCAGAAGAAGCGCGCCAAGAAGAGCAGCACCCACATCGACATGACGCCGATGGTGGACCTTGCTTTCCTGCTGCTCACTTTCTTCATCCTCACCACCACCATGTATAAGCCGAGCACGTTGCAGATGACGTACCCGGTGCCGAAAGAGAAGCCGGACGAGGTGGATAAACCAGTAGAGAACGCGATCACGATGTTCCTTACGAAGAAGGACGCCATCTTCTATTACCGGGGTGGGTTCGAGCCGGGTATAACACAATTGGAACGCACCGATTTCAATCAATTGACCAAGGTGCTGGCAGCGAACAATAAAGACGCTATCACTAAAGTGCAAGAGCTGGACAAGCAGTATGTGCAAGGCAAAGTGAAAGAAGCCCAGTACGACTCGCTGTGGCACGATATTGTGGCGGATGACGAAGCACTGTTCTGCATCATCAAGACCGATAAGGATGCGCGCTACCGGAACGTCATCGATATCGTGGATGAGATGGGTATCCACGCGATCGACAAATTCTCGGTGCAGGACAGCATCAAGCCTGACGAGCGCGCGTTGCTCGACATTGCCAAACAACAACTCTGAGCCATGGAAGGGATGTTCATCATAGCAGGCGTCATGCTGGTGTTCTCGCTCATCATGGGCATGGACCTCAGTTGGAACAACGTGCTGGCCGGCATCCGCAACAACTTGGTGTTCGCGGACCGCAACAAGGAATATGGCGCTTACCAACTGCGTCAGGACTACACCAAGCGCCTCGGCATTGCCGTTGCGGGCTCTGTGATCCTGGTGCTCTTCGCTGTGGCCGCCCCGTATATGATCCCGGAGAAAGCCGCTGAAGTGGTCCTGAAGAAGAAAGTGGTGGAGGTGGACATGACCGATTTCCAAGAGGAAGAGGAAGAACCACCCCCGCCGCCCCCTGAAATTGTGGAACCACCACCACCGGTTGAGCAAGTGCAATTCGTTCAGGTGGAGGCCACCAACGAAGAGGTGGACGATCCGCCGCCCACACAGGACGAACTGGATACCGTAATGGCCAGCACCGTCACCGTCGAAGGTGTGAAGGAGGAGGAAGCCCCCCCACCTGTGGAAGAAGACAATACCACCTATGCCTGGGGCATGGTGGAGGAGAACTCAGGCTTTCCCGGCGGGGACAAAGGACTCCTCGAGTACCTGAACAAGAACGTGAAGTACCCGGCCATGGAAGCCGACGCCATGATCCAAGGAACGGTGTACGTTGAATTCGTGGTGGACAAGGACGGATCCGTTACCGGCGTAACGCTGAAGAAAGGGATCAGTCCGGGGTGCGACAAGGAAGCCCTGCGCGTGATCAAGGCCATGCCGAAATGGACCCCGGCGAAAATGGGGGGCCGTCCGGTGAAGCAGCGGTTCGTGCAGCGCATCGTGTTCGAACTGCAGTAACCCTCGCACCATGCGCCTGCGCGCCTTCGCTCTGGCCATGTCGGTGTTCTACATCGTTTGTGGTGGCTTGTTCCTCTTCACCGATGTACTGATGGAACTGATACCGGAGTATCGCCCTGCACTTGGCGGGATACTGGCGGGCTACGGTGTGTTGCGTTTGTGGATGTGGTTCAGGAAACGTGACACCCAGTGAGCAGGGCTTTCTTCCCGTGCTGTGCTGTCGTGTTGATCCTGTCAGCCTGCTCCGGCACGCCCAGTGATCCGCGACGTGATGACACGCCCACCTACGGCCACGTGAGCATACTGGCCGATGAGTCGTTCCGGTCCGTTCTGGAGATCGAGGAAGCTGTCTACGAGTACCACTACAAGGACGCGGACGTCGACCTGTACTACATGCCCGAAGGCGAGTTGCTGAAAGCCATGTTACAGGACAGCGTGCGCGCCGTGTTCGCATCGTTCATGCCCGGTGGCGAGCAGGAGGCATTTTTCCGGAACAAACAATTGGTGCCGCACGTGGAATCGGTTGCCACCGATGGTATTGCGGTGATCGTCAACAAAGGCTGCTCCGAGGATTCGTTATCCGTCGAAGAATTGACGTCGTGGCTGAGCGGCACCCCGCTTCCCGGGGTTAAGTACGAGGTATTCCCACCCCTTCGTCCCATGTTCGATCACAGCGGCAGTGGTGTTGCGCGCACGCTCGTGGATTCGTTGCTCGGTGGCGATGCTTCGCGCCTGAAGGCACAAGTGTTCGCGGCCAGTGGCTTCGAAGACCTAGTGTCGCAAGTGAGCAGCCACGTGGATGCCATCGGCTTCCTGCCCTTCTCGGCCATCAGCGACCTGGACAATGAACAGTGCCGCGCACTACGTGATAAGGTGAAGATCCTCGCCGTTGGATCCGGCACATCCAAGGCGGTGCTTCCCTCACAAGGCACCTTGGCGGACAAGTCTTATCCGTTACGTCGCAGTATCGTTATGATGGTGGTGGAGGGCAAAAGCGGCCTTGGCACCGGCTTTGCTTCCTTTGTGGCCGGCCCGAAAGGCCAGAAGATCATCCTGAAAAGAGGCCTCGTTCCAGCACACCTCCATGTCCGCGAAGTGGAGATCGTGTTCGAGTGAAGGCCGTCGGCATAGTGAACCAGATCATGAAGAAGAGCATCATCCTTTGCGCCGCGTCGGTTGTCAGCCTCAACCTGAGCGCACAGTTGCAGGAGGCCACACAACTCACGGACAAAGAGCAGTTCGAGAAGGCCACCAGCTTGTACAAAGCCGCCATCACGGCCGCACCCACCAGTGGTGAGGCATGGTTCTACATGGGCGAGAACTTTTGGTACAACGAGCGCCGGGACAGCGCCGAGATCTGTTACCGCAAAGGCGCCGAAGTGAACCCTCGTTTCCCGCTGAACCATGCGGGTATCGGTAAAGCGCTACGCGCTAAGGGCAACGTAACTGAAGCGCAAGCAAAGTTCACGGAGGCGCTCGCAATGGCCGAAGACAAGACCAACAAGCTCGGCAAACCGGCCAAGTCATTGGCTTATCGCGAAGTGGCTGAGGCCATGGCCACGGGCGTGAACCCCGACTTCGTGACGGCAATGGCGTACTTGGCCAAGGCCGAAGAACTGAACCCCAGCGATATTGAGATCTTCATCCTGCGTGGCGACATGTCCGTGGTTGCCGATCCGCGCAGCGGGCCCACCCAAGCGGTAGCCGAGTACAACAAGGCCATCAACCTTCAAGGCCTCAGCCCCAAGCCGCTGGCGAAGAAGGCACTGATGTACCACCGCAGTGGCCGCAACCCCGCTGGTGCGGTCGAGGAATACACCAAGGCCATCGCCAACGATGCCGCCTACGCCCCCGCCTATCGCGGGCGCGCTGAAGCGCACTTCAGCCTGAAGGAGTATGACAAAGCCACGGCGGATTACGAGAAGTACCTCGAACTCAACAAAGGCAGCGTGAGCGCTCGTGTGCGTTACGCCAAGTTCCTTTACTTGATCGGGAAGAACAACGAGTCACTTGCCGAGATCACGGCCTTGAAAGCGACCGGGCTCAACGACAACTCGCTGCGCCGGATCGAAGGCTACAACCTTGCTGCGGCCGGCAACCATGTGCAAGCCTTGGAGGTCATGGAGGAATACCTCTCCGAACAACCGGACGATCTGGAGATCCCGAGCGACTGGGAGGTGATGGGCAAGATCTACGAAGGCCTTGCCAAACAAGTGGGCGAAGGCACGATCACCACCGGTGGCCTGCCCACCGGTAACCTCGATTCGCTGGCGGCCGAGATGTGCTTGATCTGCGTGCGCGTGGACCGCGATCGCCCTGACCTGTACCTCAACGCTGCGAACCTGTTCAAGAAGGCCAAGCGCTACGATAAGGAAGTGGAGGTTTGGCAGGAAAAGATCGCCGGCGGCGATGCGAAGGCGAACGACTACTTCTACTTGGGCAGCGCAGCCAACCGGGCCAAGATGTTCTCCTTGGCAGATAGCGCATGGATCAGCTACATCGAACGCAACTCCAAAACGTACGATGGCTACTTGGGCCGCGCACGTGCCAACGTCGGCATGGATACCGCCAGGACCACGTGGCAGGCCAAACCCTTCTACGAGGAAGTGGTGAAGCACTTGACGCCGGAGAACATCGAGAAGAAGAAGGTGGACGTGGAAGAGGCATACTTCTACCTGGGCTACTACTACTACACCCAGGAAAAGAACCTGCCCATGGCCAAGTGCTGGATGGAGAAGGTGCGCGACTTGAACGCCGGGACCGCGAATACCAAGATCGGAAGTGAAATGTTGTTGAGGAACGAAATGAAGGATCTTGCGGCTGCCGACTGCACCTTGTTGTAGCGCCGGACGATACCGCTGAACGAAGGGGGCTGCGGCCCCCTTCGTTGTTCTTGGGACCTTCCGCATACATTGCCTCCCATGACAAAGAGCAACAAGCTCACCCTCTGGATCTTCATTGCCATGGTGCTGGGGATAGGGTTGGGAGCATGGTACCGCAGCGCCTATCCGGATGAGGCTTCACTGAAAGCCTTCGGTGAGAACATCTCGATCCTGACGGACATCTTCCTCCGCTTGGTGAAGATGATCATCGCGCCATTGGTGCTGAGCACGCTGATCGTTGGTGTGGCCAAACTCGGCGACTTGAAGAGCGTGGGCCGGATCGGTGGTCGCGCGTTGCTTTGGTTCATCAGCGCAAGCCTGATGAGCCTGTTGTTGGGCATGTTCCTCGTGAACCTCTTCGAACCCGGTGTTTCGCTCGGCTTGCCACTGCCCGATGCAACGGCAAGCAGCGGCGTGGAGGGCGTGGAATTCACCCTGCGCAACTTCATCACGCACGTCTTCCCGAAGAGCATCGTGGAGGCCATGGCCGCGAACGAGATCCTGCAGATCGTGATCTTCTCGTTGATGGTCGGTGTGGCCTGTGCCGCGCTGGGTGAGAAGGCCGCCCCGATCGTGAAAGCCATGGACAGTCTGGGCCACGTGATGCTGAAGGTGACCGGCATGGTGATGAACGTGGCACCGTTCGCTGTGTTCGCTGCCATGGCCGCAGTGATATCGCAGAAGGGACTTGGCATACTGGGCACCTATGGAAAGTTCATCGGGCAGTTCTACCTCGGGTTATTCCTGTTGTGGTGCCTGTTGCTGCTCGTGTGCTACCTCATCATCGGTCGGCGCACGGGTACGCTCATCGGCCGTATCAAAGATCCCCTGTTGCTGGCCTTCAGCACCGCGAGCAGTGAGGCGGCTTTCCCGCGAACAATGGAGCAATTGGAGCGATTCGGCTGTCCCAATCGCATCGTCAGTTTCATCCTGCCGTTGGGGTACAGTTTCAACCTCGATGGCAGCATGATGTACATGACCTTCGCCAGTTTGTTCATCGCGCAGGCCTACGGTATTGAGCTCGACACGTCGCAGCAGTTGACCATGTTGCTGGTGCTGATGGTGACGAGCAAAGGCATTGCTGGTGTACCGCGCGCTTCGCTCGTTGTGATCGCTGGGACACTCGCCATGTTCAACATCCCGGAGGCGGGACTGCTCCTGCTCCTGGGCGTGGATCACCTGCTCGACATGGGCCGCAGCGCTACCAACGTGGTGGGCAATGCCGTTGCGACCGTGGTGGTGAGCAAATGGGAAGGAATGCTGGAGAAGTGATGAGCGGGATCAAGGCACCTCGTCATTGCGAGGCCTTCATAGGCCGAAGCAATCCATGCGTGGGTATCCGTTGGCAGGACCTGATCTACGTGCCACTCCGACCGATCGGAGCATGGATCGCTTCGTCGCAAAGCCTCCTCGCAATGACGCATAGCCATTACTCATGAAACAACTCTTCCGCAAGAAACCGATCACGACGGCCACCGGCAGCGAGGGCGAAATACACGGCGCGCAAAGCCTTGGAAAACATCTCTCGCTTCGCGACCTCACCTTTTTCGGCATCGCGGCGATCATCGGTGCAGGCAGTTTCAGCAGCATGGGTACGGCCTGTTTCAGCGGCGGACCGGGCGTGGTTTTCCTGTTCATCCTTTGTGCTGTGGCCTGCGGTTTCACGGCGCTGTGTTATGCCGATTTCGCATCGCGTGTGCCGGTGAGCGGCAGTGCGTACACCTATGCGTACGTGAGCTTCGGGGAACTCTTCGCGTGGGTCATCGGCTGGGCATTGCTCATGGAGTACAGCATCGGCAACATCTACGTGGCCTTCGCGTGGAGCGGATACTTCACCAATCTGCTCGATGGCTTGGGCTTGCACATGGCGGAGTGGCTGACGATCAACTACACCGCCGCGCACAACGCATTCAATGCTGGCACGGCGGGTGAGGGCATGACGGCTTGGAGCACAGCTCCCATGCTCGGCGACCTCCGCATCATCTTCGACCTGCCCGCGTTCGCGATCAATGTGTTCATCACTTGGCTGGTGTACACCGGTGTGAAGGAGAGCCGCAACGTGAGCAACATCATGGTGATCGTGAAGCTTGCGATCATCGCAATGGTCATCATCGTAGGCGTGGCCTACGTTGACATCGACAATTGGGATCCGTGGATGCCTAATAAGTTCGGGGGTGTAATGGCGGGTGTGAGCGCCGTGTTCTTCGCCTACATCGGTTTCGATGCGGTGAGCACATTGGCCGAGGAGAGCAAAGACCCCCAGCGCGATCTACCGAAGGGCATGATCCTGAGCTTGGTGGTTTGCACCATCGTCTACATCCTGCTCGCGCTCGTGCTCACCGGCATGGTGAGCTACAAGCAGCTGGGCGTGAGCGATCCATTGGCTGAAGTCTTCGCGATCCGCGGAGTGAAATGGATGCTCTTCATCGTGAGCATTGCGGCCGTGGTGGCCATGACCAGTGTGATGCTCGTTTTCCAGCTCGGCCAACCGCGCATCTGGATGAGCATGAGCCGCGACGGCCTGCTGCCGAAGCGCTTCGCCAGCATCCACCCGAAGTACAAGACGCCCGGCTTCAGCACCATCGTCACCGGCCTCGTGGTGGGCATACCGATCTTCTTCACCGACGAAAATTTCATCCTCGACTTCACCAGCATCGGCACCTTGTTCGCCTTCGTGCTGGTATGTGGCGGTGTGCTGCTGATGCCGCGGAAAGAACGTTCGCCCGGCCGCTTCCACCTCCCCTACTTCAACGCCAAGTTCATTGCACCGTTGCTGGGCATGGTCGCCCTCGCGCTCATCGTCAGGTTCGATCCGAACCATTTCCACAGGATCCTTGGGCGCACCGGCTACGCGATCAACTTCCCGATGATCATCTTCTACCTGATCTGCTTGGTAATGGCTTGGTACAGCTTCCGCAAACAGTGGTCGTTGATCCCCGTGCTGGGACTTGTCTCGTGCTGTTACCTGCTCACCGGCATGGCCGTAAGCAACTGGAAGTGGTTCGGCATCTGGCTCGTGGTGGGGCTGTTGTGCTACTTCGCTTATGGCTACCGTAAGAGCAAGCTGGCCAAGGCTTCCTGACCGTCTGGGACGGTAGTGCCGTATGGGATTTCGGCCTGACCTGAAGGCATACATTCGCGGTCCTTTTCCGCAATGCCCGCACCGGCACATATCCATCCCGTTTTTGACCGCATGTTGGCGCGCACCGACAAGGAGGCGCTTATGCAACAGCGCGGCTGCGCGATCTGGATGACAGGATTGAGCGGCAGCGGCAAAAGCACGATCGCACTGGCGCTGGAGAAACAACTCCACGCCGCCGGGCATCTCACCACGGTGCTCGATGGTGACAACGTGCGCACCGGCATCAACAACAACCTTGGCTTCAGCGAGGCCGACCGCACCGAGAACATCCGCCGTATTGCGGAAGTCGCGAAGCTGTTCGTGCAGCAGGGCATCATTACCATCTGCTGCTTCGTGAGCCCCACCGTGGCGATACGCCAACTGGCCAAGGACATCATCGGTGAGCAGGACTTCCTCGAAGTCTTCGTGGACACACCGCTGGACGTATGTGAGCAGCGTGATGTGAAGGGGTTGTACGCCAAAGCACGCGCTGGCGAGGTGAAAGACTTCACCGGCATCAGCGCGCCGTTCGAAGCACCGACATCACCGACCATTCGTTTGAAGACCGCGGGTCGTTCGGAAGCGGACACCGTTCAGGAACTACATCAATTCATAGCACCGCGCATTTCGCGGGACTGATCCATGCATTCGTACCGGCTGACACACCTGAAGGAACTCGAAAGCGAGAGCATGCACATCCTGCGTGAAGTGGCCGCGCAATTCGAGCGGCCCATGCTCCTGTTCAGCGGTGGCAAGGACAGCATCGTGTGTTTCCACCTCGCTCGCAAGGCGTTCTTCCCGGCGAAGGTGCCGTTCCCGTTGTTGCATGTGGACACAGGTCACAACTTCGAAGAGACGATGACGTTCCGCGATGAACTCGTGAAAGAGCACGGTGCGCAATTGTTCGTCGGCAGCGTGCAGGAAAGCATCGACAGCGGCCGCGTGCAGGAAGAGACCGGCTACTACGCTAGTCGGAATAAACTGCAAACGGTAACGCTGCTCGACAGCTTGGAGAAACACAAGGTGGACTGTGCCATCGGTGGTGGTCGCCGCGATGAAGAGAAGGCCCGCGCCAAAGAGCGCGTGTTCAGCCACCGTGACGAGTTCGGCCAATGGGACCCGAAGAACCAGCGTCCGGAGTTGTGGAACATCTACAACGGCAAGAAGCGTCCGGGCGAACATTTCCGTGCCTTCCCGATCAGCAATTGGACGGAGATGGACGTGTGGCAGTACATCATGTTGGAGAACATTCCCATCCCTAGCATCTATTTCAGCCACGAGCGCGAAGTGTTCAAACGCGATGGCGTGATCTATGCCAACTCACCGGTGATGCGCCTGAAGCCGGAGGAAAAGCCCTACCAGATGCGCGTGCGCTTCCGCACCATTGGTGACATGAGCTGCACCGGTGCGGTGGACTCGCCCGCCTCAACTCTTGAAGAGATCATTGACGAGGTAGCATCGTCCCGGGTGACCGAACGTGGTTCAAGGATGGATGATAAGCGCAGTGAAGCGGCGATGGAGGACAGAAAGAAAGAAGGCTATTTCTGATCGCGGGATCAGACGATGAGAAAATGAAAGACAATAGCACGCACGGATACTTGGACATGGACCTGCTCCGCTTCACAACGGCAGGCAGTGTGGACGATGGTAAGAGCACTTTGATCGGTCGCTTGCTGTACGACACCAAGCAGATCTTCGAGGACCAGATGGAAGCGGTGGAAGCGGCCAGCGCGAAGCGCGGCAACGGCGACGTGGACCTGTCGTTGCTGACGGATGGCTTGCGCGCCGAGCGCGAGCAGGGCATCACCATCGATGTGGCCTACCGCTATTTCGCCACGCCCAAGCGCAAGTTCATTATCGCCGATACGCCGGGGCATATCCAGTACACCCGCAACATGGTCACGGGCGCGAGCACAGCGAACCTTGCGATCATCCTCGTTGACGCCCGCAAAGGGATCCTGGAACAGACCTGTCGCCACTCATTCATAGCCTCACTGCTCGGCATACCTCACGTGGTGTTCTGCATCAACAAGATGGATCTCGTGGACTACGACGAGGCGACGTTCACGCGCATCCAGAAGGAATTGGAGGATTTCAGCAGCAAGCTCGAGGTGCGCGACATCCGCTATATACCGATCAGTGCTCTCAAGGGCGACAATGTGGTGGACCGCAGCGAGCGCATGCCTTGGTACCAAGGGCCAACGCTGATGTACTTGCTGGAGAACATCCACATCGCAGGCGATCTCAACCACATCGACCGCCGGTTCCCGGTGCAATACGTGGTGCGGCCCATGACCCAAGAACATCACGACTTCCGTGGCTTTGCCGGGCGCGTGGCCGGTGGGGTTTTCCGCAAAGGCGACCAAGTGAACGTGTTGCCTAGCGGTTTCCAGAGTACCATCAAAAGCATCAACCTTGGAGAGCGCGAAGTGGATGAGGCCTTCGCCCCCCAAAGCGTGGTGATGACCCTTGCCGACGAGATCGATATCAGTCGCGGGGACGTGATCGTTGGCGCCAACAACCTGCCGGAGAGCAGTCAGGATGTGGATGTGATGCTGTGCTGGTTCAACGAACGGCCGCTGCAGGTGAACGGCAAATACGCCGTGAAGCACAACAGCCGCGATGCACGTTGCGTGATCAAGGAAGTCAAGTACCGCATGGACATCAGTTCGTTGCACAAAGCCGATGGCGACCAGACCATCCGCATGAACGACATCGGCCGTGTGCAGTTGCGTACCACGGTGCCATTGCACTTCGACAAGTACCAACGCAACCGGTTCACCGGCAGCTTGATCCTGGTGGACGAATCGACCAACGAGACGGTGGCTGCGGGGATGATCGTCTGATCAGCGCAAGAATGCGATCGGGACGATCGGCTTGCCGGACCGCTCACGAAAGCGCACGTACAGGCCACCGAGCAGCGCTCCTACCGTATTGGCTACCATGTCGCCCGGGTCCGTGCGGCGGCCGAGCAGTTCCATGCCTTGCATGAACTCGGTGGCGACGCCGTAGCAGATGCTCACGAAGGCTGCTCGCAGAATGTACCTCGCATAGGCATCGCGCTTACGCATCGCATCGGCCAGCAGCACGGTGAGCACACCGAACATGCCGACATGCACCACCTTATCGAGATCGAACAGCGCGAACCAATCCCATTTCGGCAACGCACGGCCCGGAAGGAGGCATAGCACAAGAATGCACAGCGCCCAGAACAGCGCCCAACGAAAAGTCTTCAACAATTGAATGCGCCAGCGGCGTGTTCGTTATCAGCCCACGATCGCCTTGTAGGCGTCGGCACTGAGGAGGCTTCCCACTTCACCGGGGTTGCTCATCCGGACTTTCACCATCCAGCCTGCGCCGTAGGGGTCCTTATTCACGCTGGCCGGATCGCCGTCGAGACCGGGATTCACCTCGAGCACGTTGCCACTTACCGGCATGAAGAGGTCGCTAACGGTCTTCACAGCTTCCACCGTTCCGAAAACTTCTTCGGCTTTGAGGTTCTGGCCGACCGTACCAATGTCCACGAAGACGATATCGCCCAGTTCGCTCTGTGCGAATTCGGTGATGCCGATCACGGCGATGTCACCTTCAACGCGGATCCATTCATGGTCTTTCGTGTACTTGAGTTCGGCAGGGAAAGTCATGGGTAGTGATGTGGAGATGTGGAAGTTCAGTCGGTAGCTGTGGGTGTGTTTCTTGCCCCAGATACCGGGTTCGAGCGTGGCGAATGTAGACGAAGGGTTTTGTTCGCCGTTTCCCCGATGGGTAAGCCGTTGAACCGCGCACACCCATCCACGCGGCATCGTTCATGCTTCTATGCTCATGCTACATGGCGCCTTTCATGCGTTCCTACTTTTGATCCTCATGCACTTCACCTTGGTCGCTTCATGCATTCATCGCCTTCGCGGGTGGTCCGTGCTGCGCTTCATTCTTCCCTCAGCGCTGCTCTTGGGCATCCTCTCCCCAAGAGATGCTGGGGCGCAGCCCGTGCAACCGTACGTGGATCATTGGGACAGCCTGAAAACGATCAAGCGCAGTGAGGGTCTCTACGTGAACGGCCTTGAGTGGGGCGAATGGAGCTACTGGGACCGGAGCGGCAAACTGCTGGAGGTCAGCAATCAGGCCGGGGGCATGTTGCACGGCCGCACCCGCAAGTTTTACGCGAACGGTCAGGTGCAGCACGATGGCTGGTTCCGAAAGGGCAAGCAGGACAGCATCATGACCAGCTACTACGCCAGCGGGCAGGTGATGGAAACGGGCTGGTACAAGAAGGGCGTGAAAGACAGCACGTGGCACTACTTCTTCGCCGACGGCAAGCCCCTATTGATCGAGGTGTGGAGCGACTCACTGGTGATCGTAACCGATGCATGGGACAAGGATGGAACCCAATCGTTGAGCAAGGGCGACGGTGTTGTGCGCGCCTACTACCCCAGCGGTGCGAAACAGGAGGAGACAGCCTATGGCGCTGGCGTTAAGAACGGGACGAGCACCCTGCTCTACCCGACCGGACTCCCGCAAGCAAAGGGCACGTACTTGGGAGGAGTTCGTCATGGCAAGTGGGAATATTGGTTCAGCAATGGCACGCTGCAAAAGGTGGAGACCTACCAGCGCGGGAAACTCTCCGGGCCCTATCGGCTCAACTTCAGTTCCGGCGAACCCAACATCGTTGGCCACTATCGGGATGGGCTGAAGGACAGTTTATGGACGTGGCATACGACCAAAGCGCAAAAAGACATGGAGGGAAGCTTCCTGGCCGATAAGCAGAACGGCGCGTGGCGGTACTGGTATCCGAGCGGGCAAATGAGCAGTACTGGCACCTATGCCAACGACAAAGAGCACGGTGACTGGGTGTACTTCTATGAGGGCGGCCAGTTCTGGAAGAAGGGCGCCTTCAACGATGGGAAGAAGACCGGTACTTGGACCACATGGTTCGAGAATGGCAAGAAACTGCAGGAAGGTCCATACATCAACGGAGTGGCCGAAGGCGAATGGATGAGTTGGTTCGAGAACGGGCAGCAGAAGGACATTGGCAGTTTCAGTGCAGGGAAGATCAGCGGGCTATGGCGCGGATGGAACCCGGAAGGCCAACCCGAATACGAAGGGTGGTGGAAGGACGATCTGAAGGACGGTGCTTGGAAATTCTGGTGGGAGAACGGCAAGCTGAAGGAGGAAGGGTTCTATGCGGCCGGCAAGAAAGGCGGCCGCTGGGTGAGCTACAACACCTACGGCAGCATAACCAGTGAAGGCAACTACACCGAAGGCGTGCCCAACGGACCTTGGATCTACTACGATGATGCGGGCGTGAAAATGCGCGAGCAGAACTTGGTGATGGGCGACCCGGATGGCAAGTGCTTTGTGTATGACCAGCGGGGCAGGGTTGTGCAGGAGATGAACTACAAGTTCGGGCGATTGCACGGCACCATGACCACCTTCGACATAAGCGGCAAGCCGACAAAGACGATGGAGTACGAGAACGGCCAGATCAAAAAAGCGCCGGTGCCGAAAGGCAAGAAAGGCGGTAGCGTGCCGGGCATGCGGTGAGCCGGTGGCAGCCGCAGCGAACACGATGTAGACCCCGATCCAGTTCCCCGATGCGCATACTCGTCTTCACCGGGGCTGGAGTCAGCGCAGAGAGCGGACTGCGTACGTTCCGCGCTGCCGACGGCCTGTGGGAAGAACACCGCATTGAGGATGTGGCCACGCCCGAAGCCTTCCAGCGCGACCCGGCCTTGGTGTTGCGCTTCTACAACGAACGACGCGCGCAAGTGATAGCCGCCCGAACGAACGCTGCACATACAGCCATCGCGGAAATGGAACAGCGCTTTCATGTGGATGTGGTGACGCAGAACATCGACGACCTGCACGAGCGCGCCGGAAGTACCCGTGTGCTGCACCTTCATGGCGAGATCAAGATGGCGCGAAGCACAGCAGATCAGCGGTTGGTGCTGCCGATCAACGGGCCATCACTTGACCTTGGAGATAAGTGCCCGCTGGGATCCCAACTGCGACCCCACATCGTATGGTTCGGCGAAGCCGTGCCAATGATGGACAGGGCAATGGAACTGGCCATGCAATGCGATCGTTTGATCGTTGTGGGCACCTCCCTCAACGTGTACCCAGCAGCGGGCCTGCTGCACTACGTTCCGAACAACGTGCCCATCCATCTGATCGACCCCGGTGATGTGCCCATGCTGCGTTCGGGTATCGACCATAGAAAGCAGAAGGCCAGCGAAGGGGTTCCCTTGCTGGCCTCCGAACTGTTGAAGCTGGCTTAACGCGAGACGACCAGTCGCTGCGTACGCAGTGTACGTCCCTGACCCATCAAGCTCACGAAGTACACGCCTTCCGGCAATGCAGCGGTGCTCAATTGGGCATTGCGCTGAGCTGCGGCAACCGAGGCCTTCAGCACTTGGCTACCCAATGCATTGTGTACCACGATACCATCGGCGTTGCCGATGGCCGAACTGAAGCTCACCATTGCTGAGGCGTTCGCTGGGTTCGGCGCAATACTGAACTGATCCACGGACAACGCTTCGCCGATACCAACGGCACTCTCGAAACAGAGGTCGACAAAGGCACTGTCGTTCGGGTTGGCAACATCGTACCATACATATCGATAGCAGCTTAGGCTGAAATCGCCGTTGGGGATGTGGTAACCACCGAATCCGGTGAACGGAACACCGGGAACCATAGCCTGACTATCGCCACCGATCCACAGTGGCGTTTGGCCTGCATTGCGCGGCAGGTAGCACAGGTTCCAGCAGAAGTAGTTCTGGGTGCCAGTGGTAACGCCCATCTCATAGCGCTTCACGTTCACCGTGCGATTGCCCCCGCCATTGAGCTCGGCCTCGAGGTGTATCACCATGGTGAACGGGTTCGAGGAGTTCACCTCCCAATGGTCAATGCTGCTATTGGTCACGTCATTACCGTATTCATCGGTAAGGGTGATCCATTGTGCACTCGCGCTGTTGGCAACGGCGATGGCAGCGAAAGCAAGAGCGTATTTGTTCATCATGGGCCAAAAGTAAACGGACAACGCTCCGTTGGTCATGGGATGGGCCGTTCGAGCTTGACCAGTGCGAGAAGATGGGATCCCAAGGGTTGTGGGTTTCGATCGGGAGGGCGCAAGGACAAGCCTCCTTATGTTCGGCCTCGCTCCGGTCGGCGTAAGCCTTGCCGGACCTCCTATAAACCAACGCAAATCAACCAAAATCAACCTACATGAAGAAGTTGTTACTCATGGCTTCGCTTGTTGCCTCCACAGCGGCAATGGCTCAATTGCCGGATGGGTCCATCTGCCCCGATTTCACGGGCACCGACCTCAACGGCGTAACGCATAACCTGTACGACTATTTGGATCAAGGCTACACAGTGGTGGTTGACGTGAGCGCCACATGGTGCGGCCCCTGCTGGAACTACCACAACACGGGCGCCTTGGAGGACCTTTACACCACGTATGGTCCGGGTACCGCTGCCGACAAAGTCATGGTGCTTTTCATCGAAGGAGATGGAAGCACGACCATGGCCGACCTGCAAGGCAACACCGGCGCCACACAGGGTGACTGGATAGCCGGAACGCCCTATCCGATCATCGACAATGCTAGCATCGCCAACTTGTTGGAGATCACGTACTTCCCTACGATCTACACCATCTGCCCAAGCCGGAAGATCGTGGAAAGCAGCCAGATCAGCACCGCTGCTCATTGGGCAATTGCCAACGCAGGTGACTGCCAAGCAGCAGTTGCTGGCACCAACTTGGCTCTTGCCTCTTACAACGGAAGCCTTTCGGCTTGCGGAAACTTGGACATGCCAGTGACCATCATGAATATGGGCACTAATGCGATCACTAGCGCTACCATCGTTGTGAAGCAGGGCAATACCACCTTGGCTACGCAGAACTGGACCGGCAACTTGTCCACCTACGACACGGACGACATCACCTTTTCGAACGTGGCGGTGACCGATGCTGCTGCTGTAACGGTGAACATCACCACGGCCGATGCTCAAGCGAGCGACAACGTTCTGGATCCAGGATTGATCCCCGCCGCACCTGTTAGCTGGGCTGTTACTGTGGAGGGTAAAGTAGACCAATACCCGAACGAATTCGCATGGCATATGCTGGATCCCAACGGTGTTGTTGTAGCCCAAGGCGGCAACTATACTTTGGTGAACGCGAATACGACCAATTGCGATCAGGGTTTGCCGGTTGCCGGGCCGGGTACCTACGGCTCAAGCGCTGCGTTCACATTGGATGTTGAGCTCACCGAGATGGGATGTTATAAAGTGGAGGCGTTTGATGCCTACGGGGATGGCCTGACCGGTAATGCTCAATCCTATTTCCGTGTGCGCAATTCCAACAGTCAAGTTGTGATCGATGTTGACTTCGTTTGCGAATCGTCGAATACCATGGTGAACGACGCCGTAGGTGTTTCGGAAGCAGCGAACACCGTTGGTGTGGAGCTTTACCCTAACCCGACCAACGGCAACGTGAACTTGGCGTTCAATACCGCGGAGAGCAAGGTGAACGTGGACGTGTACAATGTGCTCGGTGAGCGCATCATGTCACGCACCATGAACAGCAATGGCGTGCAGACCATCGACATGGGTGGCTTGAACAACGGCCTTTACTACTTCAACATCACTGTTGGCGACAACAGCACCACCCGCAAGGTGACGCTGAACCGTTGATAGCGATGTGAATTCGATCGAAGAGGTCGGCGGTCCGGTGTTTGCACCATGGCCGCCGACCTTTTCTTTTGTTGCCCCATCTTGCACCATCCGACCACATCGTAACACAACTCCCCCATGCGCTCTGTCCTCTCCATGCTCGCCATCGTCGTAGCGACTTCACTCTTTGCCCAAATACCCAGTGCATCCGTCACCGGGCTCGACGGCAAAAAAGTAGATGCAAAGACCTTCAGTAATGCGGGCAAACCAATGATCATCAGTTTCTGGGCGACATGGTGCGCGCCGTGCAAGCGCGAACTGAACGCGATCGCGGAAGTGTATGACGAGTGGCAGAAGACCACCGGCGTGAAGCTGATCGCCGTGAGCATCGACGATGCCCGCAGCTCGGCACGCGTAGGACCCTACGTGAACGGGCAGGCGTGGGATTACGAAGTGTACTTGGATCCGAACGGTGACCTGAAACGCGCCATGAACGTGCAGAACGTCCCACACACCGTGCTGATCGACGGTTCGGGCAAGATCGTTTGGCAACACAATGTCTACAACCCGGGCGACGAGAACGAGCTCTACGCCAAGTTGAAGGCGTTGACGGCCAAGTAAGCTCGGCATACCGAGGATCCTTATTATTCGGTTGCACCGGGATCGACCTCTGCGTGCGACATTGCGGCGCTTTCCGGCTTACCCGTATCGCACGCCCGCTGCATGATCCATCATCTCCGCATTTCGGTTTGCGCGTCCTTCGCACTGCTCGTCGCGTGCGCTTCAGCCCAGGACAGTGGTGCGCAGATCCACGGCAACTTCAACATCGATGGCCAGTTGTACAACCCCGATGAAGAGATCGGTGCCGTTCCGCCACCAGAGGACTTCGGCTTGAACGCCTGGGGCAATTTCATTGCGACAAAGGGCGCGTTCGAGGCGGGCCTCCGCTTCGAGAGCTACACGCCCGCATTGCTGGGATACCCTGCCGGAGAACCTTACAACGGTTCCGGTATCGGCTTCCGGTATGCGCGCTACACGCAGGATGATCTGGAGATCACTTTGGGCAACTACTTCGAGCAGTTCGGCAGCGGGCTGGTGTTCCGTAGCTATGAAGAACGTTACCTCGGCGTGGACAATGCCATGGACGGCGTGCGTGTGAAATTCAAGCCCGTGAACGGGGTGTATCTGAAGGGCTTCATCGGTGAACAACGTCTTGGATTCGATGGTGGCTTTACCAAAGGACCGGGACTTGTCAGGGGCGTGGATCTGGAGATCTCACTGAACGAACTCTTCGACAGCCTG
>CADECG010000014.1 GCA_902825795.1 uncultured Bacteroidota bacterium | reverse complement strand
GCGCTGCCGCGGTCACCGCACCGTTCATTCTGGTGAACAGCACTGCGGGCTTGGTGCGTGCATCGCAAGGCGCGGCCTTTACCGATCCGGGGACCTACGCATGGGTGGTCGCTGCGGTGTTCGGTGGCCTGCTCGGAAGTTGGGTCGGCGCCAATAGAATGATCGAACCGCGATTGCGTCAGGCGCTCGGTCTGGTACTTGTGCTGGCAAGCATCAAACTCGTCTTCCCATGATCAGCGTCGAAGAGGCCAAGCAGATCATAATGGCGCGTGCGGAACGTACACCGTCGGAGTTCATGCTTTCACACCTGGTCAATGGGCACTACTTGGCCGATGACGTCTTCAGCCCCTCCGCATATCCACTCTTCGACATGAGCGCCGTCGACGGGTACGCCGCCCGGGGGGAAGCACCTTGGAGTGTTGTCGGATCCATCGCCGCGGGTGAAGTTCTGGACCGGTCATTGGAGTCTGGTGAATGCGCACGGATCTTCACCGGGGCCCGCGTCCCGGAAGCAACCGATCGCGTGTTGATGCAGGAGCATTGTATTGCCGAGGGATCGGGCATCAGGAACATCGGAGCTCTTCCACCGATCGGCGCCAACATCCGTCGCATGGGCGAAAGCGTGCGCAAGGATGAACTGCTCTTGCCACATGGAACGCGACTTGACGCAGCGGCCATCGGGCTGATCTCCTCTGTTGGTGTGGCAAATGTTGAAGTGCATGCCAAACCGATCGTCAGCATTATTCGCACCGGCAACGAGTTCATCGGCGAAGGGGAGGCTACCGGTGGCCGCATCCACAGCAGCAACGAATGGATGCTGATCGGCGCCCTCCACGCTGAGGGTTGCTTCCCGGAGAACGACCCGCTCATCGCCAACGACAACATGGACGATCTGAAGCAGGCCCTTACGGATGCCTGTGCCGAAGGTGATCTGCTGATCACCACGGGTGGTGCATCGGTAGGGGATCATGATCTGATCAAGCCGGCATTGGAAAGTCTTGGGGCCACGGTCCACTTCCATGGCGTAGCACAGAAACCCGGCAAACCCATGCTCTTCGCCACGTTGAACGGCAAGCCGATCTTCGCCTTGCCAGGGAATCCGCGCGCCGTGCTGGTGCTGTTCTACACGTATGTGTTGCCTTATATGCGGGCCATGCAGGGCGCCATCGATCCGTGGTTGCGGTCCCACCTTCTGCCACTGCTGCACGAGGTGAATGTGAAGGGTGAGCGGGCGGAGTTCCGTGCAGCGGTCGTGAACGATGGCCGTGTGATGTTATTGGCCGATGAGGGTTCGCATATGCTGAGGTCGTTGGTCGGGGCAGAGGCACTCGCCTACTTGCCTGCGGGTAAACGTTCTTGGGGCATCGGCGACGGTGTTCAGGTTTATTTCCTTCCCGGATGACCGACCGCCAGTGGACCGGGGTTGTGCTCGCTGGTGGCCAAAGCAGTCGAATGGGCACGGACAAGGCGTTGATATCGGTGAATGGACGAACACTGTTGCAACGCACTGTTGATCTACTGCGTCCGCATGTGCGCGAGATCCTAGTGATCGGCGATCCGGCGAAGTACACACCCGAGCACGCAACTGTTATCCCCGATGACGAACCCAGCAACGGTCCTTTGGGTGGACTTGTCACGGCGTTGAAGCACGCGCGCTATGTCCGGGTGCTGGTGCTTGCTTGCGATCTGCCCAACCTCAATGATCGCCTGATCGCCTTGCTGAAGAGCGAGCTGCACGGTGATCGTGATGCCGTAGTGCCCAATCACAGCGGATACATTGAGCCGCTGGCTGCCGCGTACCATCGCCACGCGATAGAGGACTTCGATGACTGCCTTAAGAACGACGTCCTGAAAATGAGCAAGGCCTTGGAGCGCATCCACACAGCCTATACCGATGTTGAACCCGGCGAGGACGGATGGCCTCAGGATCTCTTCAAGAACGTGAACGCGCCGACCGACCTTTGACACCGATGAAAGTGTTCCTCTTCGGGATGATCGCTGAGAAAGCCGGTGCCGCTTCGTTGGAAGCTACCGCGACTTCCACTGCTGCGTTGAAGCGCCAGCTCGAAACACGCATCCCGGATCTGGACAAACTCAGCTACGCGCTGGCCGTGGATCGTGTGATCGTGAACGATGATCGAGCGCTGAACGGCACGGAAGAGATCGCCTTGTTGCCACCTTTCGCCGGAGGATGAGCGAAAACAAGACACACAAGAAGCGCGACATCTTCGTTGAAGGTGCCATTGCACCTGCTTTCGTTGCGGAGAGCATAACAAAGCACGCCACACAAACCTCGATCGGTGGGCACGAGATCTTTCTGGGGCAAGTGCGCGCGGATGCCATCGGAGCGACAAATGCGATCGTGCGGGCGATCGAATACACCGCCTACCGCGACATGGCCAATGAACAGATGATCGCGATCCGTGAGGAAGCCTTCGCGCGCTGGCCGATCACTTGCCTTCACGTACACCACAGCTTGGGTACCATTGCTGTAGGAGAGTTGTGCTTTTTCGTCTTCGCAAGCGCGGCGCATCGACAACCTGCACGCGAAGCGGTGGCGTTCGTCACGGACGAAGTGAAGAAGCGCCTACCGATCTTCGGGAAGGAGATCCTGTTGGATAATACACATGTCTGGAAGGAGAACCGATGAACGGATGGTGCAACTGCAAGAGTTGAACGGTATTGAGTTCCATGACCTGCCTGTGCTTGGGTTTAGACTCCAATTGGAAGTTCCTTTCGGCCTGTCGTTCGATTTTGCCACCTACAATGAACAGGACAAGAACTATGATCTCTGGACGCTGAACTTCACAGATGTAAAGGAGCTTTCGCAGGACGGCATCACGATCGGTCCCGACTCCGGATTCGAGATCTACAGTTTCGAATACAAGCAATCGGAGTTCTTTGAGGCTACTCTTTTGCTGCTCACCGGCTTCGGGCGTCCTTCAGCAACTATTCGATTGAAGAGCACCTCTTTCGAACTCAAGAAGATTCTGCCATCCCCATGATCGACATTACCCACAAACCCACAACGCTGCGCGAAGCCATAGTCGAGGCCACCGTGGTGGTGAGCCTTGCCGAGACCATTGCTGCGGTGAACGAGAAGCGCGTGCCCAAGGGCGATGTGCTGGAAGCCGCGCGTGTCGCCGGGTTGTTCGGTATCAAGCGCACTGCGGATATGATCCCGGATTGTCATCCATTGCCCATCGAACATGCCGAACTCACGTTCGAGGTGCAGGCCATGTCGATCCTCGTTAAGGTAAAGGTGCGCACCATCTACCGCACCGGGGTGGAAGTGGAAGCCATGCACGGCGCCAGCGTGGCCGCACTGACGATCTACGACATGCTCAAGCCCATCGACAAAGGCATCAGTATCGAGCGCATCCGATTGGTGGAGAAAAAGGGCGGTAAGAGCGATTGGAAAGATGCCTTCGACAGGGCGCCTCGTGCAGCGGTGCTCATTATCAGCGATAGTGTTTCCGCCGGCAAGAAAGAGGATAAAGCCGGTGCGGCGATCATTGAACGATTGAAGAAACTCGGTGTGGAAGTCGTGGCACAGGCCGTTGTGGAGGATGAGCCCGACCGCATCGCTATGCAAGTGAAGGTGTGGGCCTTGGAGAAGTTCGACCTCATCCTTACCACCGGCGGCACCGGACTTTCGCCGCGCGACCGCACACCGGAAGCCATTGCGCCGATCCTTGATCGCGATGTGCCCGGGATCATGGAAGCCGCGCGCAGCTATGGACAGGAACGCATGCCTTGGGCCATGATGAGCCGGGGCGTTGCGGGCATGATCGACAGGACGCTGGTGATCACCTTGCCCGGCTCAACACGCGGCGCGCAGGAAACGATGGACGCGCTGTTCCCCTTCGTGCTCCATGTGATCAAGGTGCAGGAACATGCGTTCAGGCATGGGATGTAGGCCATGGGAGCATTTAGACCTCATGCCACAGCTTACCTCTTGATCGGGGTCTTGGCAATGACCGGTTGTTTCATCCCGGTGGATGAGCCCACACAAGTGCGCCACATCACTAAGGACTTCAATCTCGCTTGGTGGTCTGAACCACGTAACCAAGAGATCTTTTGGAATCCCGATTCAAGTGAGTATGGCGGTGGTGTCGTAGTCAAACAAACGGTATTCGCAGTGGGCCACAATGAAGATTTCATCATCGCTATGCAACACCCCAACAATGATGACACGATCTCCTGGGACAACATCCATGAGCACGAGACTTGGGCCCTGGATTCCATTCCGTCAGACACATTACCCGGTCAGCGCTCATACGTGAAGGTCAATGGCCGATGGCTTGGGATCAGCAACGGTAGGAACATGCACCCAGAACTTTTCCCGGACAAGAAGGTGACATACTGGTACATCTTGGATATCCGAGACTCCGAGGATCCGGGTTGGTCTTGGACAAACCATTTGTACAGCTATGACAAGCAAGAGACTTTCTACAAGAAGCGCGAGGAACTCGGGGTGCCAGCCGGACTGGAGTTCAGCGTTGTGGATACATCACTGCGGTGATCAAGAACGAGCAACCCAAGGAGCATGGTGATCGGGAAAGAGGCGCAAGTCGAAGAGTTCGCGTTGCATCGGATCGGGTCAGGTGAAGCGCCGAGCGTGTTCAGCGACTTCACGGTAACGCTCAACGGCGAAGAGGAACAGGAGTTCCTGCGGAAACTCTTCCTAAAGCCCTTTTCCAACATGGCGTTCACTTCCGAGTTCACGCATGCCGTTTCGTTGGAGTACAATGTGTTGCACGGGCTCTGTACAGAGATCCAGGCGGGCAAGGACCTGCTGCAGTGCTCCGAGGCCATTGCTAAACACTTGATCGACGTATCGCAGCACCACAACATCAACGGCGGCGATCTCTATGTGGCCAAATTCAGTGCGGTGCAGATCGGCAGCGCGGTGCACGATGCCGTGGGCATTTACAAGTTCGATGAGAAGGAGGTCTTCATCGAAAGCAAACTGGCGAGCGGCCTGATCGAGCTGAGCATGAAACGCGGGCTCGGAAACAACAAGCCGAACAAGGCCGTGCTGGTCGTCTTCACGGAGGATGCGCCCACGCTCTTTGTGATCGACGACAACAACAGCACGGAGTTCTGGCAGAAGAATTTCATCGACCACCGGCCGAAGAACGACCATGTGAACAGCACGAGCAACGTGTTGGAGCTTACCAAGTCGTTCATCACCCAACAACTTCCACAGGACTTCGTGATCGCCAAGGCCGACCAGATCGACCTGCTGAACCGTTCGGTCCAGTATTTCAAAAGCCATTCGGAGTTCGACAAGGGAGAGTTCGCCCAAGAGGTCTTCCAGGATGAAACGGCGATCCGGTCGTTCAACCAGTACAGCGATAGGTTCCAGTCAGAGAACCAGGTGGAACTCGCAGACAACTTCGAGATCTCAGCGCACGCCGTGAAGCGGCAGGCGCGCATCTTCAAAAGCGTGCTGAAACTGGACAAGAACTTCCACATCTACATCCACGGCGACCGGAACAAGATCGAGCAGGGCGTGGACGAGAACGGGCGGAAATTCTACAAGATCTATTACGACCAAGAGACGTGAGCCGGGTGCTGTTTGCCGCAGATCGCCGATTTTCACGGCAGTGTTCGTTCGCAGCGCATATCGATTGATCGCGCAGGTCCTTCTCTTGGGACCATTTGTAGGGCACGCCCAGCTCGTCGCGCCACAGCTCAAGACCATCACCATGCGCGATGGGCTCTCGAGCGACCATGTGCAGTGCATGGCCTTGGACCAGCGTGGCTACCTGTGGATCGGCACCAGCGACGGCCTTAACCGCTATGACGGTAAGCATGTAAAGGTGTACCGCACGGGTGGGATCGGCACCATCCCGAGCGACCTCGTCACATGCATGACCGTGGCCGATGATGGCCTGATCTATTTGGGAAGCAGCGCGCCCTACCTCACCATGCTGGATCCGCTCGCCGACACACTGGTGAACATCCCCTTGCCCGTGCCCGATTTCTCGCAGCACGGTGAACAGCGCGTGAACCGGATCCATATCGACGGGAATGAACGCATTTGGATAGCGCACGGCGCGCGGTGCTTCAGCCAGTTCGATCCGGCAACACGGAAGTTCACCACGGTGGAGATCGAACCACCGATGCCAACGCCGCGATCACGTGAAGTGATCATTGGGATCCACGAGGATGAACAAGGCATCCTTTGGTTGGCCACGTTCAAGGGCATTGTGCGCTTCGACCCGGAGCGCATGAGCGGTGAACCCGTGGTTCTGCACGCGCCACCCGGCTTGCCGGGAGATGACTACAGCTTCCAGATACGCGGCGTGGTCGACGATGACAGCTGCCTAGTGATCGGGACATGGAGCGAGGGGATCTTCCGTATGCGCAAGAGCGATGGCGAAGTGCACTTGTTGTGGCCCTCACCGGATCACAAGCCCACGTTCGTGGACCACATGGTGCAGGACATGCTGCGCGTGGAGGGTGACATCGCGTACGTCGCGACCATCGACATGGGCTTGCTCCGCCTCGACTTGTCCACCGGCACGGTGGAGCACTTCGATCGCTCATTGTCAGAGGAAGGATGCCGCAAGAGCCAAGACTTGTTCACTGGTGCGGCGCGCCTGCTGCGCATGGGCGATGCTCTTTGCATCGGCTCCTATTCGTTGGGCGTGGCCATTTGGTCGCCGCGCAACAACGCGGTGAGTGCCATCCAGCTGCCTGCGCACGACGCGAAGGAGGAAACTGACGAAGTCTTCGCTGCGCATCGTGATCCGCGAAGTGGCGAGCTGCATGTGCGATCGCACCACCGTGGCGTGTTCGTTTACGACAGTTCTGGTGCTCACCTGCTCCGCCAATTGCACCGGCCCGATCCCGCGCGGCGCTACTACCAGCATCTGCGTCTTGACGATGACCACCTGCTCATGGGCAGCGCACCGCACGCATGGATCGGCTCACTGAGCACGGGCGATATGAAGCGGCCGCACTTCCTGAAGGTGGGCACACCGTGCGGCGGCATGATCTGGTGGGCGCGTGGTGATGGCAAGCACGGCCTTTGGTGCTTTACCGGTGCGAAGGGCATCCACCATGTGGACACGATCAGTGGGCGTTGCGTCGCGCTCGCCGACACGCTTCCTGATCTCGCTCGCTCGTTGGGCACATGGCCGTGGGACATCTTCACCGATCACGAAGGACGGCAGTGGTTCCTCAGTGCCACCTCACCACCACTGGTGCTCCATCCGGATGGCCGTAGCGAACGTGTCACCGGTCCAGCAACGTTGTCGCCTTTCGAAGTGAGCGACATGGCGCAAGCTCCTGACGGCCGTTTGTGGTTCGCGGTGAAGCACACCGGGTTGGCCATGCTGGAAGCGGCCACTGCGGATGTGCATGCTCTGAAGGACGTGAGCGCGCAACTCGGCTCACGGAACGTCACGGACGTTGTAGCGATGCGGGACGGCACGCTCTGGCTCACACTGCCCAACGCCTTGCAACATTTCGATCCCGCAACGGGTCGTTGCCGCGTGATCACCGTGGTGGACGGCCTGCCCTCGGGTCCGCTCAACTTCAGCACGGAGCACGAACCATTGGTACCGCCGCTGGTCGTGGGCACATGGGAGGGGTTCTTCACGGTGCGCGATGAAGCACTTGCACCTGTTTCCCCACCTGATGTGCAGATCCCGGGGATGCTTGCGCTCGACAGTCTCGTTGCCACCCACCTCGACCGGTCACCGGACAAGGACATCAAGTTGCCCTACGCGCTCAACCGGATCACCTTCTTCCTGCGCAGCACCAACTTGATCGACCAACAGCGCGATGAGTTCGGCTACCGCTTGATCGGTGCCGACACCACCTGGGTGAACGCCGGCAACGAGGACCGCATCACCTTCAACAGTCTGCTGCCCGGCACTTACGGCTTTGAGGTACGGGCACGCACGGCGCAGGGTGCATGGGGTGCAGTGACTTCCACATACTTCACCATCCTGCCGCCGTTCTGGACAACGTGGTGGTTCCGCTCGCTGATGGTGGTGGCCTTATTCGGCGCAGCTTGGCTCGTCTTCCGTGCGGTGTTGCGCGCACGTTTGCGCAAGCAACGCGAGCAGATGGAGCGCGAACGGGCGTTGCTGGAGGAGCGAATGCGTATCGCCCACGACCTGCACGACGACTTGGGAAGCAGCCTCGCGCTCATCGCCATGGAAGGCGAGCTGGCGCGGATGGATGATCGGAGTGATGCGCGCGATGCGTTGAAGCGTGTGAGTGAAGGCGCGCGCGAAGTCACTGACAACATGCGGCGCATCGTGTGGGCGCTGGGATCCGGTCAGGACACTCTGGGCGACCTGACGGCGTACATCCGTTCATCGGCCGCAGAACTGATGGAGCGTGCCGAACTGGAGCTGGATGCGAGAACCGACATCGCCACACCGCAGTTGAAACTGTCCGCCGACCAGCGCCGCCACCTTTTGCTCATCACCAAGGAACTGCTGCTGAATGTGGTGAAGCACGCCGAGGCGCGCAACGCAACATTGCGGATCGCCCAACAGAACGGGAGCCTTGCGCTTTCCGTTGCCGATGATGGCCGCGGATTCGATACCGCAACGCGGATGGGCGCCGGAACCGGCACTGCCAGCTTGCTCGAGCGTGTGAAAGCCTTGAGCGGAACGTTGAATATTCGCAGCGCGCCCGGCGATGGCACTACCGTGGAAGTCAAGGTGCCGTTGGCAACCCCTGCGGTCTAGTACACCGATAACAGGACCAAGGACCTCTCTACTTTTCACCGGTGAACAGCCCCATGCGCCTTGCCATCGTGGAAGACCTGCCCCAGATGCGGCAGTTCCTGCGGAATGTGATCGCACGTGCTGAGGACATGGAGCTGGTAGCCGAATACAAGAGCGCGGAAGAAGCGTTCCCGGCCATCACCGCGCTCAACCTCGATGTGGTGATCAGCGACATCGGCCTGCCGGGCACGAACGGGATCGACCTGCTGAAGAAGCTGCGGCCCTTCATGCCGCGCACGCAGTTCATGCTCTTCACTGTACACGATGACGACTTACGCGTGTTCGAAGCGCTGAAGGCCGGTGCCAACGGCTACATGCTCAAGAGCAGCACACCCATCGCGATGCTCGAAGCGGTGCGCGAGCTCATGCGAGGCGGAGCGCCGATGAGCGCCAGTGTCGCCCGACGACTGGTCGATCACTTGCGACCTACTGCAACTTCATCCGGCGACCACGAAGCACTCACCCCGCGCGAGCACAACGTGCTCGACATGTTGGCCCAAGGCCTGCTCTACAAGGAAATCGCGCAGCACGAAGGCCTCTCCATCAGCACGGTGAAGGCGCATATCCACAGCATCTACAAGAAACTGCACGTGGGCAGCAAGGAGGAAGCGCTGGAGCGGTACCGCTCGAGGTGAACGCGATGTACTAGAACACGACCGGGCTGGTGGTGATGATGGGCAGGTTTGGCCCACATTCCGCCAACGCCATGTTCCGTCCGAGCATCCTTGTGATCACCCTCTTGTTAGCGTTGCACGCGGCAGCGCAGCCCGGCACCAACGATCCCACGTTCAATGTAAGTGATGATGGCACGTGGGGTGATGGGCCGGATGGGCCGGTCTACCATGCCGTGCAACAGAGCGATGGCAGGATCATCATTATCGGGAACTTCACGGACATACATACCACTGCTAGCAACCGGATAGCGCGTATGAACCTTGATGGATCGATCGATGGGTCCTTCGATGTTGGTTCCGGTTTCAGCAATGAGTATCCCCAAACCCCTGCCACTGTCGCGTTGCAGCCCGATGGCCGCATTCTCGTGGGGGGCGGCTTCCTGTCGTACGATGGGATCTCTCGTACGCGCCTCGTAAGGTTGTTGCCCGACGGATCGGTGGATGCATCGTTCGATCCCGGCTCCGGACCTGACGGCAGGGTATGGGATATCGAACTGTTGCCGGACGGCCGGATCATGATCGTCGGCGATTTCATGATCGTGCAGGGTGCAGCGCGCCCGCGCGTTGCACGCTTGCTAAGCGATGGTGCGCTCGACCCATCCTTTGCGCCTTTGGCGGGCGCTGATGATCTCATCACTTCAGTGGCGGTTCAGTCGGATGGCAAGGCGATCCTGGGTGGCACATTCACCAGCGTGCAAGGTGTGCCCCGGTCCTGCATCGCACGGTTGAATGTGAACGGTACGCTGGATGCCAGCTTCGATCCAGGTTCGGGGGTGCAAGGCATCGCACCAGATGACTTTGTTGGACCACGGGTCGATGGCGTTGCGGTGCAACCGGATGGGAATATCGTGGCGGTTGGTTCCTTCTCCACCTATAACGGTGTTGCGCGCGGCTGCATCACGCGCATCCTCGCCACCGGAGCCATCGACCCCTTGTTCGATCCCCTCGGAGGATCCACCCGGTCGATCACCTCGTGCGACCTGCGCGTCGACGGCCAGATCCTGGTCGCAGGCCTGTTCATGGACTATGGGGGCCGGAGCGGCGTAGCCCTGCTCAATGTGGACGGTAGCATGGATCCTTCCTTCATCACCGGCTTCCATACCAACACCGTTGAGTTCGCGATCAACTTGGGCGGCTACAAGGTGCTTGTGGGCGGTGGGTTCAACAGCTTCAGTTCCGACCCTCCGATCAGCAGCCTGGAGATGCTCTTGCCCGATGGCTCGACCAACTGGACCTTCCATCGTGGTTCGGGGTTCAACGCCTCACCGCGCGATATGCTCGTGTTGCCCGATAATTCGATCCTGGTCGCGGGAGGCTTCACGCGTTTCAATGGAAGCTTCGTTCCGAAAGTCGTCCGACTGACAGAGGATGGCGAGTTCGACCCGACGTATCCCGTTGGATCCGGTCCGAATGGGACCGTACGCGGAATGGCGCGGTTGGCCGATGGGCGTGTGGTGATCCATGGCGACTTCACGCAAGTGGACGGTGTGCCGCGTGCAGGCATCGCACGCCTCAATGCCGATGGTTCCCTCGACTTGTCCTTCAACCCGGGAACCGGGGTTTCTCCGCCTGCCTTTGATGACATCCTCGATATGTCATTGCTTGATGATGGTCGGGTGCTGATCGCGGGTGAGTTCGATGCAGTGGATGGTGTACCACGGACAGGCATCGCGCGGTTGCTGGCGAGCGGGGGTGTCGATCCCGCGTTCGCTCCTGTCTTGGCAGGAGCTTTCGACCCTATTGTGCATGCCCTTTCCGTGGGTCCAGCACCGGACAACCTCGTCACCATCGCGGGCTCATTCTCGAGCGTGAATGGCACGACACGGAACAGGCTCGCGCGCGTCACACAATCTGGCGTATTGGACTTGACCTTCGATGCGGGCACGGGCACCGCTGGTGGTTCCGTGCTGGGCATGGCCCGCACTCCAGCGGATGAACTGCTGGTCTTCGGCTATTTCTCCGCCTACAACGATGTTGATGTTGACGGACTCGTCCGGTTGCTGCCTGATGGCGAGTTGGATGCGGCATTCACACCGCCCGAATTGGATCACAGTGAACCATTCGACCTGATCGTGCTTCCCACCGGCCAGATCGTGCTGGGCGGAGAGTTCCTATTGGCAGGCGCAACCGATGACGTGCATCTGCTAAGCCTGCTTCCCAGTGGCTTCCTTGACCCTGCATTCGCTCCCGGCGAAGCCGAATACCGGATCGACCGACTTGCTTTCCAGCCCAATTGCTGCGCAGGCAAGATCCTGGTCGCGGGGCCCTTCACTGACTACAACGGTATAACTCGGCACCGCATCGCCAGGGTACACAACGACGAGGGCGTGCGCATGATCGGCCGCGCTTTCCTCGAAGGTCCGTGGGCCGGCACATTCATGAATGCCAACCTCGGCCCCGCTGGAATGCTGCCCACCCAAGAGCCATTCTCCGGGCTGGGGTTCCAACATGTTGGCGATGGTGGTGGCGAGCAGACATCGCAATCTGTGTTCATGCAACAAGGCCCGGATGCCATCGTGGATTGGATCATGGTGGAGCTTCGCAACCCGCAGAACACCACGCAGGTATTCGCTACGCGCAGCGCGCTGTTGAAGGCCGATGGTTCGATCGTGGACATGGATGGTCAGTCCTTCCTGAAGTTCAATGCCGTGGGCAATGGCATCTACTACGTCTCGATCAGGCATCGCAACCATTTGGGTGTGATGACACAGCAGCCGCAGTTGCTCCTCTACATCGGCTCGTTCGTTGACTTCACTAGCCCGAACCTTGCGCTCTTCGGCACGGACGCGATGAAGGTCATTGGCAACGATCGTATGCTCTGGGCCGGCGATGTGAACCAGGACGGTGAGTTGAAATACACCGGTCAGTTCAATGACCGCGACCCGATCCTCGTGAGCATAGGTGGCAACGTGCCCACCAACTCGGTTTCTGGCTACAAGTTGGAAGACGTCAACCTGGATGGTGTGGTGAAGTACACGGGACAGTTCAACGATCGTGATCCGATCCTGGTGAACATCGGCGGCAACGTGCCCACCAATGTGCGGCAGGCGCAGTTGCCGTGATCACCCCCCAATGCTCACCATCGGCCACGCGCTCAGGTCGTGTAATGCCTCATGCTCCTTCTGCGGCCGGGAACGGGGAAGTCCGCAGAGCTTCTCGGCGTAGCTGAACCGCACGCTCTTCACCAGAGCAGCCCTTCCCATCGGACATCGGTCGCGAACATGGCTTCATGTGCTACATTGGTCTCCCACCCCCCCCCTCCGATATGAAGCCTGCTCTGCTTCCAGCTATACTCTTCGCGGCAGCCTTTGGCACCGCATGCACGGGCGATCACGAACCGCGAACGGCCGTCACCGAGAACAGCGATGGACCGGTATCCCTGTTCGCGAAGGTCCCAACAGCGCATTCCGGTATCAAGTTCCGCAACGCGATCACTGAGGATCTCGCGATCAACTACCTCACCTATAACAACCTGTACAGCGGTTCCGGAGTTGGTGTGGGCGATGTTAATAACGACGGATTGCCGGATCTCTATTTCACCGGCAATCAGGTGCAGGACAAGTTGTACATCAACAAAGGGGGATTGGTTTTCGAGGATGTAACGGACAAGGCGATCAAGACCGGGCGCGATGGATGGCACCGTGGCGTGAGCATGGTGGATATTGATCAGGACGGCTGGTTGGACATATACGTGTGTCGCAGCGGTTGGCAAGCCGATCCTGCGCTTCGCGCCAACCTTTTATACATGAACGATCGGGATGGCACTTTCACGGAGCGCGCACTGGAATTCGGTCTCGCGGATACGAGCCACAGCACACAGGCACTCTTCTTCGATAGCGACCGCGACGGTGATCTGGACTGTTATATCCTGAACCACCCGGGCGAGCGAACGCCTACACAGGGGGAGCAGAGCGTGGAAGAAGTGCGCGAACTGGTGGCCAAGGGTAAAAGCGAAACCGACCGCTTAATGCGCAACGACGGACCGGGACCGGACGGTAGCCTGCGTTTCACTGACATTACCCGCCAAGCCGGCATCACCAACCACGCCTATGGCCTGGGCATCTGTATGCTGGACGTGGATAACAATGGCTGGCCCGATGTGTACGTGGCAAACGACTACGCTGAGCCCGACTACTTGTATGTCAACAACGGAAAAGGCGGCTTCACCAACCAAGTGAAAGAACGAACAAAGCACGTGAGCAATTTCGGCATGGGCGTCGATGTAGGCGATATCGACAACGACGGAATGCAGGACATCTGTGTGCTGGACATGGCCTTCAAAAGCCATCAGCGGAGCAAGCAGAACATGGGTGCCATGCGGCCCGCCAAATTCTGGGCGTACGTCGACGCTGGTCTCCATTACCAGTATATGTTCAACACACTGCAACGCAACAATGGCAACGGCTCCTTCAGCGAGATAGCGCTGATGGCGGGAATGGCCAAAACGGACTGGAGTTGGAGCGCCTTGTTCGAGGATCTGGACAACGACGGCTGGCAGGATCTGTATGCGAGCAACGGTATTAAGCGCGATGTGCGCAACAATGACGCGCAAAATGCACTCATGGAACTTCATCGCAACACAAGTGGTAATACAACCTTGGAAGCTGTGCTTGGCCTTATGCCGATCACGTTGGTGCCTGATGTGTGCTTCCGCAACAACGGCGACCTCACGTTCACGGACGTTACAACCGCATGGGGACTCGAAGAACCCAACGTTGTGCATGGTATGGTGGTCAGCGATCTGGACCGTGACGGAGATCTGGACATAGTCCTGGGACGAGAAGAAGCCGAAGTCTCGCTGTTCGAGAATATGGCGCAGACCGTGCTCCCCAGCGCTTCGTGGATCGACATTGCTTTGGATGGGCCACCGATGAACAAAGCAGGTATCGGCGCCACCGTATCGGTACGTTGCGATGGCACGGAACGAACCCGCATTATGCAAGTTGTGCGCGGCTACCAGAGCAGCCAAGAAGCGCGCCTGCACTTCGGTTTGGGCGAAAGCAAAGGGCCCGTCGAGGTGGAAGTGCGTTGGCCCGATGGGCGGGTGACCACCACCACCGTTCCAGTTAACCAAAGCAGCGCGCTGGCATGGATGTCCGATGCGCCGGAGGCAAAAGAAGCGTCGGCGCTTGAGCCCTTGTTCGCTCTTGTTGGTGGCCTTGGCACTGGCCGCAACGTGCATAGCGAATCCAGTTTCAACGATTTCGCCACGGAGATCCTGCTTCCCCAGCGGTACTCACGTCTTGGGCCTTTCCTCAGCGCAGGCGAGATGAACGGTGATGGTCGAGATGACATTTTCGTTAGCGGACCCTCCGGGCAACCAAGTCGACTCTACCTCCAACAGCCCGATGGCAACTTTCTCCTCGCTCCCGGCAACGCGTTGGCCGCTACGAAGGAGGCCGAAGACCTTGGCTCGTGCATGTTCGACGCGGACGGCGACGGTGATAACGACGTGTTGGTGGTGGCCGGTGGCAACGAGCACAAGACCGGCAGCGACCTGCTGAAACCGCGGCTCTACATCAACAATGGCAAGGGTCTTTTGGCCTTGGCCGCCGAGCGCCTTCCGGACATCCGCGTGAGCGCCCAGCGCCCCGCCGTTGGTGACATGGATGGCGATGGCGACCTTGACATATTCATCGGTGGTCGCGTTGTTCCGGGGCAGTATCCCATTGCGCCGAGCAGCTATTTGCTGCGAAACGATGGGGGCGTGTTCACCGATGTTACGTTCCAGAATGCACCGGAACTTATGCAACCCGGCATGATCACCGATGCGCACTTCGCCGATATGGACGGCGACAACGACAACGACCTGGTCTTGGTGGGTGAATGGATGCCGGTCAGCGTTTACCTCAACGACAAAGGCAGCTTCACCAACCGTACCAAGGCCCTGGCCCTGGACAGCACAGCAGGCTGGTGGTACTCACTGGCAGTGGATGATCTGGACGGGGACGGCGACAACGACCTGGTGGCGGGCAACCTCGGCCTCAATGCCAAATTCCACGCTCGCCACGACGATCCCTTCCGTGTATTCTGTAACGACTTCGATGGCAATGGTACTTACGACATCGTGCTGGCAACCGAACAGCAGGGCAAGCTGTTGCCGGTGCGTGGGCGCGAGTGCAGCAGTGAACAGATGCCCTCGATCAAAGACCGTTTCCCCACATACAAAGAGTTCTCCGAAGCCGACATCAACTCCATATGTACACCGCAAGGCATTGCCGATGCCTATAAGCGCGAGGCGCGTGAGTTCCGCAGTGGGGTGTTCTTGAACGAAGGCGGCAAATTCCATTTCAAGCCGCTGCACAACCTGGCGCAAATAGCACCTGTGAACGACATACTGGTAATGGATACCGATGGTGACGGGCACAAGGACATTGTTCTAGCAGGCAACAATCATGATACCGAGGTGGAGACCATCCGGTACGACGCGGGTACGGGGCTTATCCTGTTAAGCGATGGAAAGGGCGGTTACACGCCGCTCAGCATCCCACGCAGCGGGTTCTTTGCCGACGGGAACGTGAAGGATCTGCAGCTCGTCACTGTCAACGGGCTGCAACACATTGTCGTTGCAAATAATGGCGGAGTCCCCATGTGGTTCAAACCATCACAGGGAAGGCGGTTGGCGGCGCGATAAGATCACCCACCGATACTCACCATCGGTCGTTCGCTCAGGTCGTGCAGCACCTCTTCTTCCTTCTCCGGTTTGAACTGTGGAAGTCCCCCGAGCATGGCATGCTTGGCCAGTACGTTGGCTTCGATCAACGGCGCGATGTCCTCGCCACGGCGAAGGGCTGAGAGCAGATCGGTTTCCTCGCGCGTGAAAAGACAGTTGCGCATTTTGCCCTCCGCGGTAAGTCGCAGCCGATCGCAATCGCCGCAGAAGGGTTCGGTAACCGTGCTGATGACCGCGAAGGTGCCTAGCCAGCCGTGTACCCGATAGGCTTTGGCCGTGCTGTGCGGATCGTCGTTCAGCTTCTCGACGGTATGCACACTGTTGATGTGCCCAAGCATCTCGGCATAGGTGTACACGCGCTCCCGGCCCCAGTGGTTCCCGGCGAAAGGCATGAACTCGATGAAGCGCACATGCACGTCGTGATCACGTGTGAACTCCACGAAGCGCAGGATCTCGTCGTCATTCACGCCGCGCATCACCACCATGTTCACCTTCACGCGTAAGCCACGCCCAAGCGCCTCAAGGATGTTCGCATGCACCTTGTCGAAACCATCGCGCCGGCTGATCTTTTTGAATCGTTCGGCATCAAAGGTGTCCAAGCTGATGTTGATGCTCTTCAAGCCAGCGGCGATCAATCCGTTCAGGTGCTTGTCGAGCGACATTGCATTGGTCGTAAGCCCCAGCGCTACCCCGAGCTGTGACATGTCGCGTACGATGTCCACGGCATCTGGCCGCACCAGCGGCTCGCCACCGGTGAGCCGGATCTTGCTGATGCCGTAGCGCTCCACGAACAACTTGGCGATCAGCGCGATCTCTTCGCGCGTCATCAGCTCTTCGCGCTTCAGGAAGTGCTGGTCCTCCGGCATGCAGTAGGTGCAGCGGAGATCGCACTTGTCAACGATGCTGATGCGCAGGCTGCGGTGCGTGCGGCCGTGCTTGTCGATGAGATCCGTCTTCACGACCGCAAGTTACCTTGAGGCCCTCACCTTGCCGGGAAACACGTCATGCCGAGCTCCGACCGCGTCCGCTGCCCGTGGTGCATGAAGGACGACATCTACCAACACTACCACGATACCGTTTGGGGCGTGCCCGAACGCGATGACCGCAAGCTCTTCGCGAAGCTCTGCCTCGATGGCGCGCAAGCCGGGTTGAGCTGGTACACCATCCTCATCCGCACCGAGGGCTACGCGAAGGCGTTCGATGATTGGGACGCCGAGAAGATCGCCCGCTACACGCCGAAGAAGATCGAGAAGCTGCTGTTGGACCCGGGCATCATCCGCAACCGCCAGAAGGTGGAGAGCGTGGTGAAGAACGCGAAGGCCTACTTGAAGATCATGGAGGACGGCAAGGGCAGCTTCCGCGACTTCCTCTGGAAGCACGTGGACCACAAGACCATCGTGAACCGCTGGACGGTCCCGGGACAGATCCCGGCCAAGACGCCGATCAGCGATGCCATGAGCAAGGACCTGCAAAAGGCCGGTTTCAGTTTCGTTGGGTCCACCATCGTGTACGCATTCATGCAGGCGTGTGGCATGGTGGACGATCATTTGGTTTCGTGTTGGCGTAGGGCGAAGAAGTGAATGGCGGATGGTCATTGGTGAATGGTAGCATCCATCCACCATTCGCCATTCACTATTCACCAACCACCATTCACTCATACTTTGCATCCATGCGCACTCCTGTCGCACCTATTGCGATCACGCGGTTTGATGGCGGTTCTGTTTCTTCAGCCGACGACCTCCTCGTTACCGAGGAACCGCTGGAGATCCGTTTGGGCCATGGACCCGAACACGATCGCAAGGAGGTACGCCTGAGCGTTACCATGCGCACGCCGGGGCACGATGAAGAACTCGCGCTCGGTTTCCTCTTCACCGAAGGCATCATCACCGATGCCGCGCAAGTGCTGCGCGTAGCCTATTGCGAGAACGTAAAAGAGGAAGAGCGCGGCAACGTGGTGCGCGCCGAACTGCACCCCGCGATCGATCCGGACCCAGCGAAGTGGCAGCGGAATTTCTACACCACCAGCAGTTGCGGCGTCTGCGGAAAGAGCAGCATCGATGCCATTCGCACGCAATGCACTGTTCCGCTGGGCAGGGCACCGAAGCTCGATCACGCATTGATCACGGCCTTGCCCGATCGCATGCGCGAAGCGCAGACCGTCTTCAAGCACACCGGCGGCATCCACGCCGCCGCGCTGTTCAATGAGAAAGGAGAACTGCTGATCCTGCGCGAGGATGTGGGGCGCCACAACGCGGTGGACAAGGTGATCGGAGCGGTGCTCACGCGCAACTTGCCGATGTCTGCTTGCGTGCTGCTCGTCAGCGGCCGCGCCGGTTTCGAGCTGGTGCAGAAGTGTGTAATGGCCGGGCTGCCTGCCATGGCCGCCGTTGGCGCGCCGAGTTCGCTGGCGGTGCAGTTGGCCAGGGACAGTGGACTGCTCCTCATCGGCTTCCTGCGCGGCGATCGGTTCAACGTCTATTCCGGCGAGCTTTGACGGCCATGACGGAGCACCGCGAACGGATCGCCGAACTCACGCGGGAGCGGATCGATATCGTGCCGTACGACGAGCGTTGGCCGCAGCGCTATCAGGCGCTGGAAATGAAACTCCAGCGTTCGTTGCCGCTCGACCTCGTTACGCGCATTGCCCACATCGGCAGCACCGCGGTGCCCGGTCTCAGCGCGAAACCGATCATCGACGTGCAGGTGGAGGTGGTAAGCCTCGACCGTGTGCGACGCGAGGTGGTCCCCGTAATGAAGGATCTCGGCTACGAATACATCTGGCGGCCCACCATGGGTGAACGCGCGCCCTTTTACGCCTGGTTCATTGGTCGCGATGCGCGTGGCGAACGCACCGAGCACGTGCACATGGTGCAACCCGATCAGGCTTCGCTCGATCGCCTGCTTTTCCGTGACTTCCTCCGCGCGCATCCCGAGGAAGCATTGCGCTACGAGGCCCTGAAGCGCGTCCTCCACACGGCCCATCCGAATGATCGCGCTGCATACACCATCGGGAAGACCGACTTCATCGCTTCCATTGTTGCAAAAGCCAGGACCCAAGGATCATGAAACAGATCATAGCGCTCTCGCTCTTTTACGCTCTCACCCTCTCACTGCACGCCCAGAGGACCTTCGACGTCACCATCGCCGACAGTACGTACCATATGAAGCAGTATTGGTTCGTGCTCTACACGAAGGGCGATGCCGCCCCGCTCGATAGCGTCACTTCCGCAGCTACCCTGAAGGCACATTTGGAACACCAAGACCTGCAGAGCAAGCGCGGCCTTATCATCATGGGCGGACCTTTCGGCGACAAAGGCCATTGGCGCGGGCTGCTGCTGTACGACTGCGACACCAGCGACGAAGTGGAGGGCTATCTGAAGGCGGACCCCTTTGTGAAGGCGGGACAATTGAAGTACGAGATCCACCCGTGGTACGGGTCGGTGGGAACGGTACTGCGATAACGGCTGACCAGCCTTGCGACCTCCTGTCGCAGAAGGCACTTCAGGGTTGCCTCCCGCCCTGCAACTATTCCCCTTGCGTTCCGCTGCAGGGGGGCCTAGTTTCGTTCGTCTACCGCGCAGCGATGTCCCTCAAGTATCCCGTGTTCCCAGTGCTGTTCGCGATGACTTTGTTGTGTCTGTCGGCAACCATGCGCGCGCAGCAGCCAGAGGATCAGTTGGTATACAAATTCGCAGTGCAAGGCATTGCGGAACCGGTGGCCGCCAAGGCCTTGCAGGCGGCATTGGTGAACGAACCTGCGGTACTGTTCTGCTCGTTCATCGACGAGGCCGATGTGTTCAAGTTGGCAGCGAACGTGGTGCTCGACCACACCACGTTGAAGGCCCTGCTGCAAGCGCACGGCTATGTTCTTGAAGGCAATGTGTACGTGAGCAATGGCCTCATTCTTTCGCCACAGCAACCCAGCACCCAGACCGAATGAAACGGCTCTTGTTGTTGACGGTGTGTTGTGCTGCTCTGCTTGTTGAGCAGCGTGCTTGGGGCCAAACCGATGCATGTCCCGGTACGTTGATCGCATGCGGTGCGGTGGTGGCCGGCAATACCACCGCGTTCACGGTGGATAATCCGCCGGTCTGCGGCACCACGAGCGGTACGGGCGGTGGGGTGTGGTTCCGGTTCGTTGGGACGGGCAATCCTGTGGTGGCCTCGTTGTGTGGAAGTGGCTATGACACCAAGATCAGAGTGTATACCGGTGCATGCGGCGCGCTTGTGTGTACTGTGGGCAACGACGATCTCTGCGGACTGCAATCACAAGTGAGTTGGGTCAGTGTTCTTGGCACCACCTACCACATTCTCGTGCATGGATTCGGTGGCGCTACAGGGGCGTACACGCTGACCATTACCTGTCCCACGCCTATGTGCTACGCACAGACCGCTGTGCCATACGCGGCCGACCCTTATGCGGGCACCGCATTGACCCTTACCGATGATGTGCACAGCCCTGTAGTGAACATCGGCTTCACCTTCTGCTTCAATGGCACGAACTACACACAGTGCGTGATCTCGTCGAACAATTACATCACGTTCAATCTGGCCAATGCAGGCTTGTACAGCCCCTATATCACTGTGGCTATACCGAGCGGCACACCCGCCCAGCCGCATAATGCAGTGTTGGATCCGTGGCAGGATATCAATCCGGGTGTGGGTGGCAGTGTGTTCTACCAAACCTTAGGGGTTGCGCCGTACCGAAGGTTCGTGGTGAGTTACTTGAACGTGCCCATGTTCCTGTGTACCGGTCAGCTCTACAGTAGCCAGATCGTACTGTACGAGCGGACGAACTGCATTGAGTCGTTGATCCTGAGCAAGCCGATCTGCGCCACTTGGAACAACGGCAACGCGGTGCAAGGCCTGCAGAACAACGGGGGCACAAGTGCCACCACGGTTCTCGGACGCAACAACACCCAATGGACCGCGACCGCCGAAGGCCGTTTCTTCTCCCCCACCTGCGCACCGTGCTCCACTGCCTACACGGCGAATTGTACGGTGGTCCCCTTGCCTATCGAACTCCTCTCCTTCACCGGCCGCAACAACGGTGGGGCCAATGTGCTGGAATGGGCCACGGCCAGCGAGCAGAACAGCGCACGGTTCGAAGTGGAGCGCAGCGCGGACGGCGACATGTTCGAACCGATCATTACCGTTGAGGCCGCGGGCAACAGCAATGGACAGATCGATTACCTGACCAAGGACGGTACGCCGCACGCCGGCATGAACTACTACCGGTTGCGCAGCATCGACACCGATGGCACCGAGGACGTGAGCACGGTGATCGCCGTGGACAATACCACGTCCAGCGGGATCCTCATCCACCCGAACCCTGCACATGGCAGCGCATACGTTCAGCTACCGCAAGGCACGCCTATGCCGGCAACGCTCGTTGTCCTCGACTTGTCGGGCCGGGTGGTGCGCAGATCGGTCGTGCACGCTACGGGTCAGCAGATCGCGATCGAAGGACTGGCCCGCGGCACCTACGTGCTCGAAGTGCAAGAGCTGGGCGCTACCGTGCGGTTCGGGGTGGAGTAAGCCCCGCTGCTCACTTCACCATTTCGGCCATCCGGGCCTCCACCTGGTCCGCCAAGGCCTGGCAGCAGAACTTCAGCTTGCGCACCTTCACACTGCTCTGGAAGATGGCGCACACCTCGATCACCGGCACTCCGTCCGGGTGCTCTTCACAGGCGAACGGACCGGCCTGCTCATAGCGCTCGAGCAACACTTGCGCCTTTTCGTTGGTACGCGTTACAGTCTCAAGGAAATCAGGATTCACAGCTCGGTCCATACCGATAAGCTTCAACTTGAACGTGATCGCAGGCATAGGGGGAATGGTCGGGTGGCGGGCCAAGGTAGGTCCGCTGGAAAGACGAATGCCCTGCCGACGGTTGCCCAATGACGCCGCTATCTTCGTCCATCACGCCTCCGCTCCTATGAAGTCAACGCCATTCGCCCGTACCGGTTCAAGCACAGGACCCGCGGCGCGCACCCAAAGCGCTCCCACTACTTCCAACGCGGTCGCCACCGAGGTCGACGTCGCGTACATCGACGGCAAAGCCTACCGGATCAACAAGAACGAAACGATGCTGGCCTTCATGCGCCGGCATATCGGACCGAACCCCGTGCCAACGCTCTGCGATGCGCCGAACCTCGAGCCCTTCGGCAGCTGCCGCGTGTGTTCCGTGGAAGTCGCGCTACAAGAAGATGGTCCCGCCAAAGTGATGGCCTCCTGCCACTCGCCCGTGGGCAAGGGTATGTACATCACCACCAACAGCCCGCGCATGGAGCGGCTGCGGAAGAACATCATCGAGCTGGTGCTCACCGATTACGACACCGAGCGGCTGAAGACCGAGGACCACGGCGCGAACGAGCTCTACAACGTGGTGCAGCAGATCGGCTTCGACATCGACAGCGTGCGCTACCCGAAAGGCAAGACGCACCAGAACACGCCGATGGACACGAGCCATCCGTACATGGTGAGCGACCTCAGCGCGTGCATCAGCTGCTACCGCTGCGTGCGGGCCTGCGACGAAGTGCAGGGCGAATTCGTGCTCACGATGGCCGGTCGCGGTTTCGACAGCCACATCGCGAAGGGCACGGATGAGAGCTTCTTCAAGAGCGATTGCGTGAGTTGCGGCGCCTGCGCCCAGGCCTGCCCCACGAGCGCCATCACCGATGTGTTCAAGAGCAAGGAGACCAAGGCCGATGAGGTGGTGCGCAGCGTTTGCACATACTGCGGCGTGGGCTGCAACCTCGAAGTGAAAGTGAAGGACAACAAGGTCGTCGCCATCACCGCGCCGTACGATGCTGAATCGAACCAAGGGCATACCTGTTTGAAGGGACGTTATGCGTTCCACTTCTATGATCATCCGGAGCGGCTGCGCACACCGTTGATCCGCCGCAACGGCGAACTCGTTCCCGCAACATGGGATGAGGCCTACGACTTCATCGTCGACAAGTTCGCGGACATCGTTGAGAAGCACGGTCCCGATGCGCTCGCCGGTGTGAGCAGCGCGCGCTGCCCGAACGAGGAGAACTACCTCATGCAGAAATTCTTCCGCGTGCAGGTGGGCACCAACAACATCGACAGTTGCGCGCGCGTGTGCCACTCGCCTACCGCGCTCGGCATGCAGAAGACCTTTGGCACCGGCGCTGCGACCAACAGCATCGACGACCTGAAGGACACGCACACCATCATGGTGATCGGCGCGAACCCGACGGACGCGCACCCCGTGACCGGTGCCAAGATCAAGCAGCAGATCATGAAGGGGAAGACCCTGATCGTGATCGACCCGCGCCGCACCGAGCTGGCCCGCTACGCGAAGTACCACCTGCAGTTGCGCCCCGGCACCAACGTGGCGCTGCTCAACATGTTCATGTACTACATCGTGAGCGAGGGCTTGGTGAAACAGGAGTTCATCGACACGCGCACGGAGGGCTATGCCGATTTCAATAAGGAACTGCTCAGCGTGGATGTCGCCGAGATGGAGAAGGTCACGGGCGTGGACCGCGAGCTGGTGCGCAAGGCGGCGATCGCTTACGCGAGCTCACCCGCCGCGATGAGCTTCCATGGTCTTGGTGTCACCGAGCACTACCAAGGCACCTTCACCGTGATGCAGATCGCCGACATCGCCATGATGACCGGCAACATCGGCCGCCGCGGCGTGGGTGTGAACCCGCTGCGCGGACAGAACAACGTGCAGGGCGCGGCCGACATGGGCTGCCAGCCGCACCAGGGCGCCGGCTACTTCGCCGTGGACACGCCCGAGTACAGCAAGCTCTACGACGACTTCTATGGCGTGCATGTGCCGAACGTCGTGGGCAAGAAGATCCCGCAGATGTATGATGCCGCGCTCGTCGGCACCCTGAAAGCGATGTGGGTCTGCGGCGAGGACATGGGCCAGACGGACCCCAACACCAACCATGTACGCAAGGCCCTCGGCGCGCTCGACCTCTTCGTGGTGCAGGAGCTCTTCATGACGGAGACCGCCAAGCTCGCGCACGTCGTGCTGCCCGGTGCCAGCTTCCTGGAGAAGAGCGGCACCTTCACCAACGGCGAACGCCGCATCCAACGCGTGAACGCTGCCGTGGCTCCCGTGGAAGGCACCAAGCCGGATGGCCAGATCATCTGCGACATCATGGAGCGCTACGCCGCCAAGACGGGTCGCAAGAGCGGCAACGCCAAGAGCACCTACGAGCCCGACTGGATCCTCCAGGAGATCAGCCGCATCGCGCCCTTCTTCAAAGGCGTGAAGTGGGACGAGCTCGGCGAGCAAGGCAAGCAATGGCCCGTACACGCCGACGGCACCGACACCAAGATCCTGCATACCGACACCTTCAAGCGCGGCCTCGGCCACTTCTACTTCAACGCGTGGGAGATGAGCCCCGAGGTGAAGGCCAACCAGGCGGAGTTCCCCTACATCATCACCACCAACCGCGAGCTGGAGCACTACAACTGCGGCGCCATGACGCGGCGCACCGGCAACGGCGAGATCCTCACCGAGGACGTGCTGCTCATCAACCCCGAAGATGCCGCCAAGCACGGCATCGCCGAGGGCGATATGGTCTGCGTGGAAAGCGCGCGCGGCAAAGTGGACATCAAGGCGCTGATCACCGACGAGGTGAAGCCGGGGATCCTTTCAAGCACGTTCCATTTCCCTGAGATGATGCTGAACCTCATCACGTCGAGTGTGAGTGACAGCTTGGCGATGTGTCCGGAATACAAGGTGGTCTCCTGCCGAATTCGGAAGGCACGCAAGACGCACTTGCGGGGGGCGGGGGAAGTGGTGGCGAAGGCGTGAGTGAGGGCGTGCCCCTCGCCCAAATGCGGCTCGGGTCGCGTGCTTCGCTTTAGCCGGACTTGTCGTGTCCAGCGGTCGCGGCACTGCAGGGGCTCCTTAGTCGCCTCCTCGTAGCACGCGCCCGCAAGGCCACGCCTGCGCAGGGCTGCCGCTTCGCCCCCTCACGCAAGTGAGCCTACACAACCCGATGTTCAGCGCTCAATGATGATCCGCACAACGGCCTCCAGTCCTTGCCATCGCATCCGGCACATGTACAACCCTTCTGCTGCGTGATCGAGTGCCACGCGATGCACCGTACTCCATTGCGGGATCCGTTCGCTTCGCACGATCCTTCCCGACAGGTCACGCACTTCCAATTCGCCCACCACGCTTTGCGCAGGATAACTCAACATGAACGGTCCTGAGGTAGGATTGGGAAAGGAGTTAAGCACAAGGTGCTGCTTCTCCTCCTCCTGCAACCCAGTATTGATCCCCAAACTGTCGCACAGGCTGCCATCCACCGGCCCCAAATGGTAGTTGGGGTGGTTGGGAAGGGAGTTGCTATAGTATGTCGGCAACTCCAGGTCGTGTTGAACCATGTTGCACAATAGTCCAGGCTGGTCAGGGTCATGGATCACATGCAGATGCAATGTCGAGTTCCCTGTAGCTATGTAGACCTTGCCGTCCGGAGCGAGTTGTGCGATATCGAAGAGCGTGGCAAATGGTGGCCCGGGTGAATAGAATCCATCCCATGTGGCAATGTGGACCATCGACGCCTCGATGTCCGCTGCCTGCATATCATATTGGTAGACATCCTCGACCGAGGACACATAAAGAAAGCGGCTGTTGGGGGAGAATGCCACACCCGGCCCAGCATAGGCGTCTGGCACAACGATGAACACGGCGTTTGAGAACAAACCGGAACATCGGTCGAAATCGAACACCTCTAGTTCGTCATCACCCCAGTAATAGGCGAACCGGCTGCCGTCCGGTGAAAAGCAAACCTGACCAGCGTCTGCTGGGCGGTTGATCCCAATGGATTGAGTTCCATCTATACTCACCCCATCCGGGGTGACGAGCAAGCGGTAGAACGTGTTCGTATTTGCCTTGTGGCAGAACACCCACCAATCCCGGCCGTTAGCATGTCGGACGGCTGTGATCTTTGCTACATTGAGGTCGTCCGCTATGAGGATCTGGTTCTTCAGCACCACACCACCTAGGCCCCCATCCAGTCCCATGTCGATCGCGGTCAAGTAGAGGAAGTTTGCCACCTGACCGACTATGTCATCTACAGTGCCATGGATCAAATAATAGGCACCGACTTCTTGTGGCTTAGGTAACACCAGAGCGGATTGACCGAGGTACAGCCCTTCAGGAAAAAGAGCTGTGTAAGCGCTAGGATTAAGACCTGACCCATTGAGCATCGTATCGCCGGTGGCGTTGGCCAAATAGGAACCATTTGTGCTCATTAGCAGGTTGCCACTTTGGTCGGTGATGTTCGCCGAAGTCCTTCGAAAGTCAATGTCTCTGTTGGTATAGGATACCATCACATTGCCAGAAATGAAGTTCAGGTCCGTGCCACCAAAGGGCATTGGTTCCTCGCTATTGGTGCCCCCCATCCAGAGGTTGTTCAGACCCTGTGCTCTTGCCAAGTGGCATGGAGACCAACAGATCAAGAACAGAAGAGCCGCGCGAACGGCCCAAGTCGGGTTCGTGCGGCTCTTCATGGTACTGAAAATGATCAGCGAACAATCGTGATTTTCCCTTGGACGCCACATAGGATCTGGCCACACCCTCTCAAAGCAATTCATCTTTGTCGATCCCAGCTTGCCGCAGAATGGTCAACATCGTTCCCTTGGGTAGGTCGCCCCTGTGCATGGGCACAACGGTCATCTTGCCGGTTGCCCGGTTCTTGAAGATGTGATGTGAGCCTTTAGTGCGCACCAGTTCGAAACCGTGCTTTTCAAGCAACCGGATGATGTCCTTGGGCGACGACGACGGTGTGCGGGTCATCGCCGTTCAAGACGCGAGCACTAGGGAGTACTCCAAGGTTTGACTGTCATCGGGTACGAGATCACCTTCGGCTTGCAAGGTCTCCACATAGAGTTCGATCGCTTCCTTGGCCATCTCCATGGCATGATCGATGTTCTCGCCGAAGGTCACGCAACCCGGCAGTGCCGGTACGTTCACCGTGAATCCACCTTCCGGCTCTTTGGTCAACAGAATACGATAGGTGAGTTGCGACATGGCCTTGTTCGTTTGTTCAAATCTAAGCTGTGGAACGATGGAATGGGCAGGTCCTATCCGGAGATCCTGCACGTGGAAACCTTCAAGCGCGGGCTCGGCCATTTCTACTTCAACGCGTGGGAGATGAGCCCCGAGGTGAAGGCCAACCAGGCGGAATTCCCCTACATCATCACCACCAACCGCGAGCTGGAGCACTACAACTGCGGCGCCATGACGCGGCGCACCGGCAACGGCGCCATCCTCACCGAGGACGTGCTGCTCATCAACCCGGAGGATGCCGCCAAACACGGCATCGCCGAGGGCGACATGGTCTGCGTGGAAAGCGCGCGCGGCAAAGTGGACATCAAGGCCCTGATCACCGACGAGGTGAAGCCCGGCATCCTCAGCAGCACCTTCCACTTCCCGGAAATGATGCTCAACCTCATCACCAGCAGCGTGAGCGACTCACTGGCCATGTGCCCCGAATACAAGGTGGTGAGCTGTAGGATCAGGAAGGCGCGGAAGACGCATTTGCGGGAGGTGGGAGAAATCACCGTGAAGGCTTGAACCTCTCCGATGATTACTCGATCAACAGAGCGTTCCAAGAATTCTGGGCTGGTGCTCAAAGTGCTTTCCGGAGCGGTCATTCTTTTTGTGTTGTACTGGATCGTGGATTTCATCTGGGGCATAACTCGCTTGGTGGGATGGTAACGGCATCCTCGTTCCGTCGCCGAAGTGCCCTGGCGAAGGCGACAGCAGCACCTTCCACTTCCCGGAGATCATGCTCAACATCATCACCAGCAGCGTAAGCGACTCACTGGCCATGTGTCCGGAGTACAAGGTGGTGAGCTGTAGGATCCGCAAGGCGCGGAAGACGCACTTGCGGGAGGCGGGGGAGGTGGTGGCGAAGGCGTAGCATGAAACGCCAATACCGAAGAACTCCCCGGCTAGACGGCGAAGTGCCAACACTCCGCCGCTCATGCGTAGAATACCGCCCTTAATCTCCGCAACATTTGCGGAGTATATCCGTACCTTTCTCCGCATTCTGGACCGGCCATGCCCATCTACATCCACCAGCGCAAGGACTGGCCCGCCTTCAAGTGGGATGCGACTGCATTGGCGCCGGCCGTGGCGAAGGCGCGCCAGATGCAGAGCCACTTGCTGGGCCGCATGGCGGCAGTGGGTTTCGACCTGCGCAGCGAAGCGAACCTGGAGACCATGATCCTGGACGTGGTGCGCACCAGCGCCATCGAGGGCGAAGTGCTCGATCCGGCGCAGGTGCGCTCATCGCTCGCGCGCCGTCTGGGGCTGGATGTTTCGGGCGCAGCACCGGTGGACCGCAACGTGGAAGGCATCGTGGAGATGATGCTCGATGCCACGCAGCATTCCGGAGCGAAGCTCACGGCCGAGCGGCTGTTCGGCTGGCACGCCGCCTTGTTCCCGACGGGTCGCAGTGGCATGTATAAGATCCTCGTGGGCCAATGGCGGGACGACTCGACTGGCCCCATGCAAGTGGTGAGCGGCGCGATGGGCCGGGAGCGCGTGCATTACGAAGCGCCTGCAGCCGGGCGGTTGAAGAAGGAGATGACAGCCTTCCTCAAATGGGTGAATACAGATAAGTCGCTCGACCCGCTGGTCAAGGCCGGGCTTGCGCACTTCTGGTTCGTCACGTTGCATCCGTTCGACGATGGCAACGGCCGCATCGCACGCGCCATCGCCGACCTGTTGCTCGCACGCAGTGATGGTTCGCCGCAGCGCTTCTACAGCATGAGCGCGCAGATCCGCACCGAGCGCAAACGCTATTACGATATCCTGGAGCGCTCGCAACGCGGATCCCTGGACGTGACCGAATGGCTCGCTTGGCTCATCACATGCCTTCAGCGCGCGATCGTGGCTTCGGAAGAGACGCTGTCCGCCGTGCTGAACAAGCATCGCTTCTGGCAAACGCATGCGAAGACCATCTTTAACCCGCGCCAAGTGAAGGTGCTGAACAAGTTGCTGGACGGCTTCGAGGGCAACCTCACCTCGAGCAAGTATGCCAAGCTGTCGAGGACTTCGCAGGATACCGCCTCACGCGACATCGCGGACCTAGTGCAGAAAAAGATCCTGAAGAAGGGCCGCGCCGGTGGACGGAGCACGCACTTCGTGCTCGCGTGACACACGCTTGTGCTTTCTCGTTGGTCTTCCCCCAAGTTGTGCCACAGTGCTTCTTGTAGGCGAGCAGTTCATTGTTGACACTGTAGACATCGAAAAACGTTGGGTCGAAGTCACCACCAAGCCATTCGCAGAGCGCTCGAATAAGTGGCCCTCACGCTGTTCCTGGGGAACGGGGTCCGCCTTTCCCACCTGTCTCCGAGTCCGCGAAGGGTCTCCTGCGCCCACGTCACTCCCCGTGCGGCACCAAGCTGGGCCAGGGTTTGCCGTCGCGCACGTACGTATCCAGGAACAGACGCGTAGCATGATCCACCTCATCGCGGTACTCGGTGAAGTAATGGTCGGCACCTTCCAGCATAAGCATCCGGAAAGGATGATTGCAAGCATAGAGCGCTTGTGCCATGGCGATGGCCTGATCCGCCTTCACGCGGTTGTCGCCGGTGCCCGCTTGGATCAGGATCGGCGTGGTCTTGCACAAGCGTTCCGCCCAACGCCCGGGCGAACGGGTGAGCAGCAGCGAGTCGCGGTTGGCGGTAAAGCCCGGTATCAATTGGGCGTACACGTTCTGCTCAAGGGCCGGCCGGTCAGCCAGGGCCATGAACGAGTCCGACAATCCGGAGCGGATCACGGCCGCCTTGAAACGCGTGGTGCGCGCAAGGGCCAGGTAGGCCATCATCCCTCCACGACTTCCGCCGAAGATGCCGATGCGTGATGTGTCGGCCTCAGGCACCTCTTCCAGCAAGGGCAGCAGGTTGAGCACGTCGTTCACGTCGGAACCGCCGAATTCCTCCTTGCCTTCGCCGCCATCATTTCCACGGTACGCGGTGCCGACCACCACATAGCCCCAGCTGGCCACGTTGGCGAGGTAACGCATGATGGCGCCGTCGTCGAGCGGGCCGATGTGCCGATTACCACCACGGCAGAAGACCACGCTCGGGAACGGCCCCTTGCCCGTGGGCACTGCCATGTAGCCTTTCACTTTCAACCCGTCGCTCAGGTAGGTGATGCGGGAAATGCGCACCCCATCCAAGATCGTATCGATCTCGGGCATACGCGAACGCCACTTCGCAATGGAACTATCGGCGACGGTGTACGGCGTTCGCTCCACGAGCTTGCCATCCTGTGCGGTGAGGTGCGATGCGGAGACGATCAGGAAGGATAACACAAGGGAGCGCGTCATGGGCTGGGTTTGCGGTGAAGGTGATCATTCTGGAGCCGATGCTCCCTTGCGCGAACGTCATCCCGGAACGCGGACGTTGCAGAGCAACGAGGTTCCGCGTATCCGGGATCTCGTTGACACGATCAAATGGGATCCCGGATGGCCGGGACCCGCGATCCGCGATCACGCCGCCTCCGGGTATGCACAGAACGCTGTCGATCTTCCACGGAGGCCTCTGGCACGAAGTGGCGTATGATCGAGGACCTTCGTAGCAAACACCAACCCATGTCACGCGCCCTGGTCCCGATCATGGTCCTTACGCTGCTCCACCAAGTGCATGCACAGGCTCCGGCCATCGCCTGGGAAAAGGCGCTGGGCGGCACCGCGAAGGATGAGCCGACGGCCATCTCGCCGACCACCGATGGCGGAAGTGTGGTAGCAGGCGTTTCTTATTCGGACGATGGCGACGCCGAGGACAACAATGGATCGGGCGACGTTTGGGTGCTGAAGCTGGATGCCTTGGGCAATGTGCAATGGGAGAAGAACTATGGCGGTTCGGGCCTGGACGCTGCACGCGACGTGATCCAGACCTCCGACGGCGGCTATCTGATCACCGCGTTCTCCGAGTCCAGCAACGGCGACGTACCGATGAACCTCGGCTTCCAGGACGTCTGGGTGCTCAAGCTCAATTCCGCGGGCAACCTGGAATGGCAGACCGTGCGCGGCGGCAGCGTGCAGGAGCAGCCATGGTCATGCAGCGAAACGGTGGACGGCTATCTGATCGGTGGCTCCACCGGATCGAACGACAATGATGTGTCGGGCAATCACGGTTCCTTCGACATATGGGTGTTCAAGCTCGACCTGAACGGCGCTTTCCAGTGGCAACGGTGCTACGGCGGTTCCGCCAGCGACGTGCTGACCGATGCCCAGGCCCTGGGCGATGGCGGCTTCATCCTGGCGGGTTTCTCCCATTCGACCGATGGCGACGTGTCGCACTACTCCGCCTACGCTGATTACTGGGTGGTGAGGATCGATGCCGTGGGCGATATCGTATGGGAGAACTGCTATGGAGGCAATTCGGGTGATGGTGCCTGGTCCGTGGACCCTACGCTCGACGGTGGCTTCCTGGTGTGCGGTGAAACGCAATCTGCCGATGGGATGGTCACCAACATGCATGGGAACATCGATATCTGGGTGATCAAGCTGGATGCCTCCGGAGCATTGGAGTGGGAACGAGCCCTTGGTGGCACGGCCATCGAGATAGGAGGCAGGGCGGAGCAACTGCCCGACGGACGCTGCGTGGTGGTAGGAGAGGCTTGGTCCACGAATGGGGACCTGACCGGTAACATGGGCCTGGCCGATCTCTGGGTGGTGATGCTGGATGCCACGGGGGACCTGATATGGCAGAAGAACATGGGGGGCAGCATGTGGGAGCGTGGTCGCGACCTGGCGATCAGCACGGATGGTGCGATCTTGGCCGCTGGCGTCACATCCTCTAACGACGGCGATGTCACGGGCTACCACCTTCCATACCAATTCGACAACAGCGACTTCTGGGTGGTGAAGCTCTTCCCCGATGCGGTCGGCATGTCCGAACAGGCCTCCTCGTCCATCCAACTGATGCCGAACCCGGCGCAGGACCAGCTCCAGGTCATGCTTGACCCGGCGCTTGCAGGCTCCCGCTATGCGATCCTGGACGTGGCTGGCCGCGTTCAACATGAAGCCCTGGTGCAGGCCACCCCCATGGACTTGGACATTACCACGCTTCCTGCGGGCATGTACACGCTGTGGATCCTCACGCCCGATGGCTTGCTGGCGCAGCGGTGGGTGAAGCGATAGCGAGCAGCCCCGGGCCGGGGAGGCTTTTCGCTTTGGTAGTCCGCTGCCCGCAGCGATCTCTTCACGCGGCTCCAGGTCGGGTCAGTCTCACCGCGCTCTATGCGGCTATAGCTGCTTTGCGCGCCCATGGTCATCGGCCTTGCATCGATCGCGCAACCCGCAACGGTGTAGGACGTTCGCTCCAAGAGCTTGCCGTCCTGTGCGCTGATGTGCGATGCGATAACGAACAGGAAGAGCAGCAAGAGGGGGCGTGGCATATGCGTCGTTTGCTGTGAAGATGGTCATTCGTTTGGATCCCTGCTCGCCGCTTCGCATGCCGCGGCGGGTCTGCTGGCGCTTGACCGCATTGCCGACCAAGACCTATTGGTGATCAGTCCTTCACACCAAGCACGGTCTCGTGCAGGAAGATGTGCTCGATGGTCGGCGCACGTCGTCGGTCGTAGGCGTAGATCCGGTACTCCCTCGTGGGCGGAACCGACAGGTCGTTCGCGGCCATTTCCGCTTTGGCCAAGCGTACCAGTTCATCCACGTTGCGTTGCAACAACAGGCGCACGATGAATGCCCAAGCGTCCGTGGGGGCGTGTTGGGATGTGTCCGGAATACAGGTAGGACAAGGTTGCGGGACCGTGTCGTTCAGCATGTCGAACGAAAATCCATGTACCGTTCGGCCGATCATCACTACGATGCGCTTGTTCGTGGGCGGTGGCCAGCCTGCTTCCATGTTCGTCTCTTCCGCGAACCCGAACGACCCCACACTGTCGATATCGTGCCCCGCCAGGCTCATGAGCTTCCTCAATTGCTCCACTTCCTCCAGTGTGGCGCGCTCCGAATTGAACACCATCGTCTCCGCCAAACCTTTACCCGTCATGGCCCGCATGACGCTGTCCATGACAGGATCCACCATGGCCGTGTCCGGACGGCGGTCCCATGAACCACGGGACTTCGAGATGTAGTCCAGCGGAAAGGTTTGCGATGCTGCTGCGAGCGGCAACAGGATACACGCTGTGCAGGCGATTGCCGAGCGGGCCATCATCATCATCTCTCAAAGATGGCATTTGGACCGCCTCAGGGTCTCCCCCCACCTCCGCATTGGTCTGTCCGTTGCTCGCGAGGGGTCGCGAAGCGATAACGGACGACCCTGCGGCCATCGCAACGCACAAGCCGCGGTGCCAGACCAGGCTATCCCCTGCGCATCATTTGTCGGGGATCACGGCGAGGAACACCATGGCTGCGCACAGCATGCCGTCATTATCTAGGTTTGTCTTCATCCACACCAACCGCATGAACCAACTGCTTACCCGTCCCACCATCATCCTGCTGCTCGTCCTCTTGGCCAGCGGCGCAGCCCGTGCACAAGCGCCTACGTGGGCATGGGGCGTTACGCTCGGCAATACCGATGATGATGAGGTGAACGCGATCGCCTCGGATGCTTCAGGGAATGTGTACGCCGTCGGCACCTTCCAGGACAATGTGGACTTTGACCCCGGGCCGGGCAGTGCCTTGTTCAGCGCGAACGGCGTGGATGCCTTCATGCTGAAGCTGGACGATGCAGGCGCATTGGTTTGGGCCAAGCGTCTCACGGGCTCCGGCCATCAGTGGGCGCAGTGCGTCGCGGTGGATCCCACAGGCAACGTGTATGTGGCTGGTCAACTGGGCATCACCCCCATCGACATGGACCCGGGTCCGGGTACCTTCATGTTGAACGCGACAAGCAGTTATGACGTCTTCGTGATGAAGCTCGACAACGCGGGCGATTTCGTCTGGGCCAAGGCCATGGGCGGCAACTCCACTGAACTGCCGAACGAAATGGCGACGGATGCGAACGGACATGTGTACGTGTGCGGTCGGTACGTCTCAGACAGTGTGGACTTCGACCCCGGCCCGGGAACGCACATGCTCGTTTCGAACGGCGGATGGGATGCGTTCGTGTTGGAATTGGACACCGATGGCAACTTCGTCTGGGCGAACAGCGTGGGATCGGATACGACGGGCTATACAGAGGAAGCACTCAGCATCGCGGTGGACGATGATGGCGACGTGTTCGTCACCGGCGTGTTCGCCGATACTGTGGACTTCGATCCGGGCCCGGCGGTGGTGGAGATCGTCGCCGTTGATCACATGGACATGTTCGTGACCAAGTACAACACCAATGGTGAGCTGGTGTGGGCAAGGTCGATCGGCGGACCGTACAACCTGCAGGGAGGTCCGATCGCGATCGATGCCGATGCGAACATCCTGATCACCGGTGGCTAGCCCAGCGGAACGGATTTCGACCCCAATGCGGGTGTTGTCATCGCCAACGCATGGCTCAGCGATCTGTTCGTGCTGAAGCTGGACAGTGCCACCAACTTCCAATGGGTGCGCACCGTGGGTGAAACGGCCAACCAGTACGCGTATGGTGATGCGCTCAGCACCGACGCGGACGGGAACATCTACCTGGCGTGCGACTTCACGGGATCCATGGATGCCGATCCGGGACCCGGAACCCTTAACCTTAATTCGGCGGGCGGAAGTGATGTACTGATGATGAAGCTGGATGCTGCGGGTTCAATGCAGTGGATCAGCACCATGCAGGGTTCCGCCGCAGACAAGCCCAGCTCGATGACCTTGGGCAATACCGGCTCCTTGTACGTGGCCGTCAATTACCCCAGCCCCGACCTTACCCTCGGCGGCATCGTGGTGAACAACGCAGGCGGTTCATCCGGAACGAAGGACATGTTGATCGCACGGCTGGACAGCACCGACCTGGCCACCGGACTGGTGGTGATGGACCCCACGCATCCGGAAGTGATGGCCTATCCCGATCCATTCACCGAGCAACTGGTGGTGAGCGGTTGCAGCCCGCGCGACGACCTGCGCCTGCTCGACATGGCCGGCCGCTGCGTACTGCATGAGCGCACGCAGGGAACGAGCATCACGCTCAACACGGCTCAGCTGATGGCGGGTCTATACGTTCTCGAGCTGGGTCGCGGTGCCACGGTGATGCGATCGAAGGTGGTGAAGGAGTGAGCCCTGTAGGAAATGCGCGTATCCGCTATGATCGGGTCAGCGCATGAGCGGGCGACCCGCGTTCCTGAGAATGCCCAAGCCTGTCCCTACTTCTTCTCCTCACTCATCGGCCACTCCCGCCAGGTGTAGCTCTTCTGCACGATCCACCACTTGCCCTCGTACTTCAATAGCAGGAAGTAATCCGTGAAGATGCGCCAGCCCGGTATGGCGATCTCTGCCTTGGCCATGGCAGCATTGTTCTCCACGTCGATGGAGATGATGCGGCCCTGGCGGGTGTTCTTCTCACCCACCTTGATGCCGTCGATGTACTTCGCGCCGGAGCGGATCCATAAGCTGTCGGCATCGTTCACAGTGTACAGGTTGAAGTCGGGATGGAAAGCGCGGCGCACCTGGTCGGGGTCGCCGTTCGCGGTGCCATCGATGTAGTCGGTGAGTACGGCCGTGATGCGGGCGATGTCCGCAGCGCTGTCCGTGTCCTGCGCGTTCGTGAAGAAGGCGGACCCGGCGAGGGAGAAGAACAACATTTGTCGAAGGAACTTCATGTGGTGGTGGGGTTTGGATCCGGAATAAGGACCGCGACGTGCACAAGATCCACGCCGGGCGATGGTGCAGGCCGCAGTAACGCCGCCGTCCATTGGACTGCCGGTGATCCACAAGCCCCGACCTTCGCATCATGCGCCGCCGGACCCTTTCCTTCCTTATTGTCCTCGGGCTGGTCGTGGCGTCCCCAAGTGCGCTCGCTCAAGACACGCCCGCTTGTGAATGCACGGACCTCGGTGCCAAAGAACTTCACTTCCCTGACACGGTCTTCCACGTGACCGAAGGCTTCGATGTCGCTTTCTGCGGGTACATCGATCGATCGGTCTCCCCTTTTGTCTACAGCGAGTTCACCATGCGGTCCTGCGGTCGTGTGCATGGGGTACCAATGGAGGCGCGCGGTGCATTGCAGGAGTGCCACCTGTACGTGTCGCGCTCCATGTTCATCGTGGAAGAATTGGCCTTATTGCCGACGGGTGCGGATATGCACCTGGAACGTAGACCGTGCTGGCGGACAGCACACTGGCTCTTCTTGGCAGAGGATAGTTCGGCATCCGCAATTGGGGCCCCCACTACAGAACTCATCGCGACGTTCCAGAAACCCACACCTGAGCAGTTCGCGCACATACAAGGTCGCTTGGTTGTGATGAAGCCCGCAGTGTACTGGACGGATGAGGAACTCCTAGGACAATTATTTCTCTGCGCGCTGTTCGACGCGAACTGGGCCACTCGTTTCAAGGACCTGCGCGAGACCTATCTGCTGGGCGGCGCCATGGCGCAACTCCATAACGAGTTCCTCAAGATCCTATACGACCGAAGGAAGTAGTTGGTCAGGTGCATGCGAGCGTTGTCCCGCCCGGATCCACATCCCGAGGCTCCACGGTATCGTCCGCAGTATGGTCGAACACATCGGGCACCTGGAGGGCAGCGGGTCGGGCCACCACTTCCAATGCACAGGTCCATTGAACGATATCGAATTCCAACATGTCCGCATCGCTCGGATCTCCGTCCACGCCCGCCGGGTCTTTCGTCGGGAGATCCGATGCGACTTCCACACCATGATCGTACGTGCAGATGAAGAACAGCGCGAAAGGGGCCAATGCAATGAGGTGGTGAACGCGCATGATCCCGTGTTATGACATCGACGTTAGGACAACGAATGCGGTCCCAGCGGGATCGTAAGAGTCTTTAACGTTTCTGTCACCCTGGTTCCGGTGGGCTTTGGTCCGCCGTTCGCCCCTTGGCCTTCGCCCGCCATGCATCGGCGCACGCGCCACTACCTTGGGCCATCTACCATCCTGCAGAAGATGAACATCAGGCTCTCGGTCATTGCGGTCCTACTGCTACTTGCAACGGTGCTGCTCATGTCTTCGTGCAACGGACAGGTCGGTGCGCTGCAGGCAGGTGAGGGTACTGACACTGCATCCGCGACGGCGCTCACCACCAACGACACCGCGCAGGTCGCCGAGTACATCGTAGCAGCCTTCGAGGACAGCAAGGGGAACTTGTGGTTCGGCACGAACGGCCAAGGTGTAGCGCGTTACGACGGAAAGGAGCTGCGCTACTTCTCCATCGCCGAAGGCCTTGTCGGTGATGTGGTTACCGGTATCGCGGAGGGTCGCGATGGCAACCTCTGGTTCGGCACGCATTCGGGCGCGTCCAGCTACAACGGGGAAACCTTCACCGACTACGGTAGCGCTGATGGGCTCCAAGGCTCCGGATGCAAGATGCTCGTTGATCGCAACGGGGTTGTTTGGGCCGGCACGAGCGATGGTGTTTTCCGTCTTGACGGTCCACGGTTCACGGGGTTCGAAGTTCCGATCCCTGTGATCGATACGCCTAGCTACAAGATGTCGCCGGGCAAGGTGTGGGACCTCTTCGAGGACAGCAAGGGGAACCTTTGGTTCGCGCGCGACGGTTATGGCGCGTGCAAATTCAACGGGAAGGACTTCATCCACTTCACGAAGAAGGATGGGCTCTGCAGCAACAATGTGGCAAGCATCGTTGAGGACGCGCAAGGGAGCATCTGGTTCGGGTCCATCACCTCCGACTTTCCACAGTACATCGAAGAAGGAGGTGTGAGCCGATTTGACGGGAAGATCTTCACGCAGTTCCCCGAGGTGAAGGGCCTTACAGCGAACGACATCTACAACCTGTACGCGGATCGCGCGGGCAACATCTGGATCGGTGCGGTACGCGTGGGTGCGTACCGCTTTGATGGCAAGTCGTTCACGCTCTTCGACAAAACGGATCGGCCGGACCTCACGCGGTACTTCGCTATCCAAGCATTTGCGGAAGACCGGCATGGCACCTTGTGGTTCGGCTTTTCCGGCGGGCTGTTCCGGTTCAATGGAAGTTCATTCGTGAATGTGACGCAGGGCGGCCCGTGGACAAGCCCGTGAACAAGTCAGACCTTCTTCATCACCTGCAAGGTCTCCTTCAAGAGAAGGTGACCGCTGCGCAACAGGAGATCGCTTCCACGCGCGATTCCTTCACCAGCGACACCAAGAGCAGCGCTGGCGACAAGCACGAGGTAGGACGTGCGATGGTGCAACAGGAACTGGACAAGTTGGAAGAGCAACACGCCAAGCTCATCGCTCTTCAGCAGGAAATCGCGCGGGTTCCGTTGGAGCGCACATTCGATCACGTGGCCTTCGGAAGTCTTGTCACCACCGATCAAGGCACCTACTTCGTGGCCATCGGGCTTGGGCGCATCGAGTTTGATGGCGGCAACTGTTTCGCCATTTCCCTTGCGTCACCCATCGGGCAGGCGTTGAAGGACAGGCGCGTTGGTGAGCAGGTGATCTTCAACGGGAAGAGCATCACCGTGCGGCACATCGTGTGAACCCAAGGACGGAAAGCGCTTCCGCCTACATTCGATCACATGCGCTCACCCCTGCTGTTGTTCCTGCTGTCGTTCGCAACACTGTCATTCGGGCAATGTCCTTTCGGGCAGATACCCGATTGTAATGGGGACTGCCAGCCAGCGATCTGGGTGGGCGATGGTGTTTGTGATGACGGCTGGGCCAGCCCGGCCGACTTCCTATGTGCCGCTTTCAATTGGGACGATGGCGACTGCACCGGTCCCGGCTGTATGGACAGCTTGGCGGTGAACTACAACCCCATGGCCACGGTGGACGATGGCAGCTGCGTCTACGACCCGTGTCCGCCGGGCGAGATCCCCGATTGCAACGGCAATTGCCACCCTGCGAGTTGGGTGGGCGATGGCATCTGCGACAATGGCTGGGATTACCCTTCGGACTTCCTATGTGCCGCGTTCAACTTCGATGGCGGCGATTGTATCGGACCCGGTTGTATGGACACACTGGCCACCAACTACAACCCCGTGGCCACTGTGGATGACGGTAGTTGCTTCTACGGTCCGTGTCCGCCCGGGCAGCTCGCAGATTGCACCGGCGCCTGCCTGGACTCGTTGGTGGTAATGCGCTTCGTGGGCGACTGGCACTGCAACAATGGGCTGTGGACAGCCGGCAGCTGGGAGGTGGGCGATATGCTGCTGGACTGTGCCGCGTACAACTACGATGATGGCGACTGCATCGTCATGGGCTGCACCGATCCCGCCGCGTTGAACTATTACGAACACGCCACCACCGACGATGGCACTTGCCAGTACGGGACGTGTCCGCCCGGCACGGAAGATTGTATGGGGCATTGCATCCCGCAGAACTGGATCGGTGTGAACGATTGTCCGGGTGGTTTGAGCGCCGATCCGCTCGCGCACTTGCACAACGGTGCGTATCCGGACAGCCTCCTGTTCAACATCCCGGTGGGTTCCACGCCACGCGGCATGTGCGTGCTGCCCGATGGGTCGAAAGCGTACATCGGTTCAGGCGCTACGGTTACCGTGGTGGATCTGCTCGGTCTCGATGCCGGTACGTGGAGCACCACCACCATCAACGTCGGCGGGCTCGCTTATAGCTGTTCGCCATCGGCCGACAACCTGCATGTCTTCGTCGCCAACTTCAGTTTGAACGCCTTGCAAGTGATCGAAGTGGCCAGCAACACCGTTGTGCAAACGATCCCCGTGAGCATCGGCCCGCTGAAGATGTGGACGGCGCACAATGGCCAACGCGTTTTCGTTTCGTGCCAGAACGGCCACACGGTTTCGGTCATCGACGCCAACACCTGGCAAGTGCTTGCCACGGTACCCGTGGGCCAGCATCCGCGCAACATCTGCACATCGATGAACGACAGTTTGCTCTACGTCTCTGACTGGAGCAGTGCCACGGTGAGCGTGGTGGATCTGGTGAGTTACCAAGTGGTCGACACCATTCCTGTGGACTATTGGCCACAAGCCATCTGGCCCACCCCCGATGGGAAGTACATCCTGGTGGCCAACTTCGGGTTCGACTTCAGCTACGATCACATCTCCGTGATCCGCACGTCCGATCATGTGGTGATCGCGCGGTTGCGCACCGGTGTGGGGACGGAGGACATCCTTACGATCGGCGATGATGGCCAGTACCTCTACGCCTCGAACTGGGGCATGACGTGCTGCTTTGCGCCTACGTGGGACGCCTGCTGTTCGGCGGAGGTCAACAAGGGCAACGTCACCGTGATCGCCATGCCCGACTTCGAAGCGTGGGTGGCGCCGGACTCCATCCCGTTGGAGATCCCGTACATCACCTCAACGCTCACCACCGTTGCCACGCAAGCGGAATACGCCTTCGGCATGGCGCGGCACCCGAACGGCCGTTTCGTCTTCGCGGTGAACATGGATAGCAATGTGTTGTCCGTGATCGGGCTGCAGGATCTCAGCACAAGCATTTCATCTTCGGAACTGAATGATGATCTGCGCATCTGGCCCGTGCCAGCGCATGACCTGTTCCGGATCTCTTCAAGCGGCATGATCACGCGTGTGCGATTGCTTGATCAGAGCGGCCGCGAGGTGCGTCGATGGCAGAACCCGAGCAACGCCGCGACATATGATCTGGATGGCGTTGGCGCCGGTCTCTATCATGTGGAGGTGAGTACAGAACAGGGAGTTGCAACGCGGAAACTGGTGGTGCAGTGATCGACGATCTCCCGTCTGCCAAGGTCCTCGCCGTGAGCAGCAGCGCTACACACACCATGTCGAAGGAGAACCAACCGAGCATCCGCTTGATCGAGGGTCTCGGCGTGGAAGACGATGCGCATGCGGGCGCCACGGTGAAACACCGTTCGCGGGTGCGGCAGGATCCGTCGCAACCCAACTTGCGACAGGTGCATCTGATCCACGCGGAGTTGCACGATGAGCTGCGCGCGAAGGGTTTCGATCTGGTGCCAGGTCAAATGGGCGAGAACATTACCACGCGCGGCATCGACCTGCTCGCCTTGCCAAAAGGAACATTGCTGCACATTGGTGTTGAATCCGTTGTGAAAGTCACAGGGCTGCGCAACCCTTGCACACAACTGGATGGTCTCTACCCCGGCTTGATGAACGCTGTGCTCGATCGTGACGCCGAAGGGAGCCTGGTCCGTAAGGCGGGGATCATGGGCGTGGTGTTGAAGAGCGGAACGGTGAAGCCCGGCGATACGATCACCGTGCGACTTCCGCAATTGCCATTCGAGAAGTTGGAGCGGGTGTAGGCCTGCTACACAACACTCCGCACCCGCCGCTCTCGCTCACCAACCAGCCCGATCGGCTGATGGCCTTGCACGAGTGGCTGACGTCACTGGCCGGTATCACCGGCGACGATGCCGCGATCAGGCACGCGTTCGAATCCACTGCTTTGATAGATGATATGATCGAGACCCGTGCGAACGGAGATCCAGCCGTAGTTCACGGTATCGCCATGGATGCGTTGCACGCCAATGAAACCCTCATGCGGATAGGACCAGAAACCAACCGGGCCGCCCCAAGGTTGTTGGTTATGAAGTGTTGCCGCGTTCCACCAGGTTAACGAGCCATCGATCGCATCACCGAGGTCAATGGGGTCGTATCCACTATTGATCGTGCCGATCGAAAGGCTGAAGTCGGGATCAACACAAACAGCTTGGGTCCCCCATAATGCTTCTGGCCAAGGAACCGTGCTGTCCAAGGCGTATAGAACACGGAGCTCGATATCCGTAACGGAATCCAAGTCAATATCAACGCTCACGGGACCCCACCACGGTGCAGTGGTGAACGGGTCCGGCTCCGGATCGAAAAAGAGGATATCCGTAGCGTTCGTTCCGCCTTGGTCATCACCCGGCGGAACAACGTCATCGTGACCAACGGATGGCAGAAGCGCCAGCGCGGGCAGGAAGTGCAACAAGGGTTGATCGGGACCGGACCATCGCATGACCC
>CADECG010000013.1:38950-42111 GCA_902825795.1 uncultured Bacteroidota bacterium | reverse complement strand
GCATCGTGCGCATAGCCCAAGGTGATGGCCCGAAGGCCCATACCATAGTCCAGGAACTTATTGCCATCCGCATCCCACACATAAGCGCCCTTGCCACGCGCAAGGATCGGCGGGGCATTGACCGGATACTGATCGTCGCCTCGGCTGTAGGTGTGTGCACCGCCGGGAATGGCGGCATGCAATCGGTCGCTCCAGTTCATTGTTCGGGTATTGTTCCTTCCTGTCTGGCCTTCATCAATGCCTCGATGATGGTGAAGTCGGTGATATCATCCACTTCGAACGCTTTCCACTTCGGCATTTCATAGCCCAAGGTGCGGTCGTGGTAAAAGCTCTTCCGCTCTATAAAGGAAGCCACACGTGAGATGTACAAACTGCCTTCGAAGTAGTACACATTCCCGACCTCCTGCCTGCGCTTGAACACGAATCGATCGCCCTGCAGTGGACGGATGAACCGGTGTTCGTCCATCGCTGCCAAGAAGGCCGGATGCGCACTGCCGCTGTCGGCCAAGCCCACCATCGCTTCCGCACCGGGCGTGCTGAGCAATTGTTCGATCGCCTTCACCACATCATGCGCATCGCGTTGCGGCGAGGTGGGTTCCAGCATACACACAAGGTCGAAGTGCTCACCAGCTTCCTTGGCCCAATGCAGGGCATGTAACACCACATCCACGTGCGACACGTGGTCCATGGCCAACTCGTTCGGGCGCATGAACGGAACCTCCGCGCCGTGGTCTTTCGCCACTTGCGCTATCGAGGCATCATCGGTGCTCACCACTACGCGACCGGGCATGCGCTCGCTGGCCTTCAGCGCTGCCTCGATGGTCCATGCCATGAGCGGCTTGCCCAACAATGGGCGCACGTTCTTGCCCGGCAATCCTTTGCTGCCGCCACGCGCCGGAATGAGGTACAACGTGCGCATTACACCGCGGCGTGCAACTTCCGTGTTCCGTGTATGGAGCGCATGGCATTGAGGACGCTCTCCTGCTCCGCGGCGGTGATCGTCACGGAACTCGGCAAGCTGATACCAGCCTGCGATAGTCGGGTACTCACTTCGAACCGTTGACCGGGAAGCACGAACTCCCGGTACGGCGGCATCTCGTGCAAGGGGTAGAACAACGGTCGTGTCTCCACACCGTTGCGCATCATCTTCTCCATCAACTCATCGCGCTGCATACCGAAGCTTTCCCCGAGAATGCAGGAGTACAACCAGAATCCGTTGAAGGCCCATTCCTCTTCAGGCGGCAGGGTAACACCGGCGATGGCGGCAAGTCCTGCATTGTACACGGCGGCGAGGTTCCGCTTGGCCTGTACGAATTCATCCAGCCGCTCCAACTGCGCTACACCGATAGCAGCCTGCACGTTCGTCATGCGGTAGTTGTAGCCCACCATTTGGTGCCAGTAGCGCTTCTGCTTGTCCATGCCGTGATCGCGCAACACAATGGCCCGCTCCGCAACTGCGGGATCGCGGAAGAGCGTCATGCCGCCTTCGCCGGTGGTAATGGTCTTGTTGCCGAAGAAGCTGAAGGTGGCCGCATCGCCGAAGCTGCCAACGGGTTTGCCTTTGTACAACGCGCCCAGCGCCTCGGCGCAATCCTCAACGACGAACAGCTTGTGCTTCCTTGCAATGGCCATCAACTCGTCCATGTGGCACGGATGGCCGTACAGGTGCACCGGCATGATGGCCTTGGTGCGCGGCGTGATCAAGCGCTCCACTTCCGCGGGATCGAGCGTCCACGTATCCGGGTGCACATCGGCGATCACAGGTGTGGCGCGCGCATGCAGGATCGTGTTGATGCTCGCCGCGAACGTGAGGTCCGGGACGATCACTTCGTCGCCTTCACCAACGCCCAATGCTTCCAATGCCAAGTGGATCGCCACGGTGCCGTTGCTCACCGCCAAGGCATGTGGCATGGCGCACCGCTCACCGAACTGCGCTTCGAACTTTTTCACGAACGCTCCTTGCGAACTGATCCATCCGGTGCGCATGCACTCGGTGACATAGTTCAATTCGTTGCCATCGAGCTGTGGCGACATTACCTGTATGCGATGGGCACGGCTCAGGTTCGCACAATCAACGGGTACGCCCCGCTCGTCCAACAGCGGTATGTGGCGCACTGCACTGGTGAACTTCTCCTGGATCCGTTCCGCTGGCGCGGTCACTGGCAGCGCAGTGAAGTTGCGCTCCATCACATCGGTCAAGGGTTGTTGCAACGTGCGCCCGGCGATCAAGGCCCTACGTATGTCACCATCGGTGATCACGCCGACAAGCTTTCCACCACCGTCAACGACGAAGCAGATACCCTGCGCATTGTGATCGATCACGGCCAAGGCATCGCGGATGGTTCCGCCATCTCGCACCAACAGATCGTCGATCTCAGGGTTGTGGCTCATGGTCTCTGTATCTCCCGGTCGGTTCAAGCGCCGAATAACAGCGCTTCCATGCGCCGAAGGTCGGAAGGAGCGCACTTCTTCGTTTCCAGAACATGTACCGCGTGACTTGTCGCACCCATGAACGGCCTGAACCAGTAACTCGGACCGAACTGCTGGTTATCGTCCACGGTGCCTTCATTGTCGCTGTGGTGCACGCACCTTGCTTTCGGTAGCACACGTTGCGTGGCTGCGTTCAGGTCGAAGCCCAGTGTGCCGGCGCTCACCTTCATGTGCGCGGTGTCGAACAACAGACCAAGGCGTGGATCCGGGACATCCACCAGCAGACGCAACTGTTCATCGGCATCAACGCAGAGCAGTGGGTTCGTTCCATCGGCATAGCGGTTCACCGGCGCCAATACGTTGTTCTCGATCAGGAAACCGGTGGGCAGATGACGCGTACGGTTCAGCACTTCGCTAACCGATGCGATGAAGTGCTTCCAATTCGCTTCCCGATCCACTTGCTCCACTTGCTCCAGCTTCCGACCCAACTCACTGGGTCTGGGATCGACGCAATACCCGGCATGCGCACTGAAGAAGGGCGCACCAACAGCATGGCTCATTTCCATGCCTCGAACGCAGTGCTCGATGGATCGCACTCGGTTCGCCTCGTTCAACGAGCCCAAGTTCAACACGAAGGGATCCTTTGGCGCCGGGAAGTAGTTGTGTGCGAAGCGCCGAACAGGAGCTTCCAGGAACAACTTCTCCATGTGCTCGTGGAACGGCATGCCACT
>CADECG010000013.1:0-38940 GCA_902825795.1 uncultured Bacteroidota bacterium | reverse complement strand
GCGATCATGGCTTCAACGGACTGACCTATGAACGCCAACGAGCTCATGACGGCCTCCCGCTTCGGCTTCAGATCACAGGTGAAGAATGAAAAGCGGTCGGTGCGTTCCAACAGCACGAAACCGAACGCTTCGTACAATTTGATCGCCGGTGCGTTAGTGTTATCGACCGACAGCCTCAGTTGTTGGACGCCACAGCCCCGAGCCGCATCGAGCAACAATTGCATCATGCGCTTGCCATGGCCTTGGCCGCGGTGCTGCTCCTGCACGGCAATGCCCAGCCACGTGATGCCGTCCTCGTTATCCAAGTGCCCATAGGCCATGGGCTTTCCTTTTTCCAGCCACAGCCACGTACAGAGGTGGTTCGCCACTGCGTCCAACGGGCGCTTGTCGAAATAGCGGAACGACGTGAGCGAGTCTCCGGCGCCGTCGAGGAAGCTCCTCAATAGCGTGTGGTCTCCGGGCACAATGCGTTGCACAGGCATGGGTTCAGTGCGCGATCAAGTCCAAGGTGAACGGTTCATCGGCGCGCATGGCCTTGAGCAATGTCTTGCCGAGGATCTCGTCCAAATGCTTCGGGGCAAGACCATTGGCCGGGCGTTTGAACCCGATGTCCTCACGGCCGATCCGTTTGCCAGCCGGAAGGTCGAGCGCCGCGACCATGCTGCGGCGCATGCCATATGTGTTTGCCTTTTCGCGCTCGCTGGGACGCTTCACACCATCGCCCAAACACTTCTCAATGTCGCGTATGCCTTGCACCAACTGCCTGAACGCCTCCGGTTCCAAGGAACTGGAATGATCCGGACCGGGCAGGGCATTGTCAAGTGTGAAGTGCTTCTCGATCATTTCCGCGCCCAAGGCGACGGCTGCGAAACAGGCATGGTTGTTCGGCACATGATCGCTGTAACCGACACGCACACCGAGTTCATCGCGCATGGTGAGCATCGCGCGGATGTTCACATCCTCGATGCGCGATGGGTAATCGGTGTTGCACTGCAATACCACCAGGTCGCTGTTGCCCGCAGCACGGATCACGTCCACCGCCGCCCGCACTTCGGCCATGTCCGCCATGCCGGTGCTGATGATCATTCGCTTACCGTATGCCGCGACCTGTCGCAGGAAAGGCAGCTCCACCACTTGCCCGCTGGCGATCTTGAACACATCCACCCCGATGCCGTGGAGCAATTCGGCGTCCTCCGGGTTGTAGGGCGTGCTCATGAAGTCGATGCCCAGTTCCTTGCAACGCGCTTGGATCCGGGCAAAATCAGTACGCCCGAGTTCCAGCTTCTTCAACATATCGAACTGGCTCTCGGCCTTGTCCGTCACCTCCATCTGGTAATTCGCCTTGGGCGATGTGGCGGTGACGATCTGCTCGGCACGGAACGTCTGGAACTTCACGCAATCCGCACCGATCTCCTTCGCTTTCGCCACCAACTGCATGGCCATTTCGAGGCTGCCGTTGTGGTTCACGCCCGCTTCGGCAATGATGTACACGGGTTTCATGAGCGGTGCAAGTTATCGGGTGGTCACCACCGTTCACGGAACGAGTCTCGAGAGCGCCTCAGCCGTTGCTCGCCGGTCATATCGCTGGTGAGCGTTTCTCACGAGAGTGAGGCTATCCCCGGAGCGAACAGCGGCCAACTTGGCCCCGAGCCAGCCTGCCAATTCGTTCGTTTGATGACGATCGAACATGCATCCGGCATCGCATTCCGCGATGATCGCCGCAGCATCGCCATAGGGCGGACCGATACCGACGATCGGACGGCGCGCACCGAGGTACTCGAACAACTTGCCAGTGAGGATGCGCTCATCACCTGCGCCAGCAGGAATGACCAACAGCAGCAGATGTGCGGCCGCCATCTCCTTGAGCGCCTCTGTGTGGGAGACCGTCGGCACCCACGTACACAAATGACCAACACCCGCTTGCGCTGCAATGGCCTTGATGTCTTCACTTACACTGCCAACAAAACGGAGCTCAATTTTGTGATCACCCGCACCGACGTACTCGGCGATCGCATCGAAAAAGATGTGCGGCTGGTAAGAGGCCGCCATGGAGCCCACATAGGTGATGCGCGTTCGGTCGCTTGGCGGCGCAATACTCTTCACCGGAAGAAGATCCTCTGCGTCATAGCCGTTCGGGATCACCGTGATCTTCCGGTCCACTGCATTCCCATATCGCGCAGCGAAAGACTTCTTCATCGATGGACCCACCACCACCACCGCGTCGGCTTCGTTCATCACCCGCGCTTCCCATAGCGCGTCCAGCCGCTCGGCGCGTGGTCCTTTCATCAGCTCTTTCGCGAAGTAGATATCGGTCCACGGGTCGCGCAGGTCAGCGATCCAATGCAGCGTAGGGAAACGTTTCTTCAATTCCAACCCGATCAGTTGCGAGCTGTGCGGAGGCGATGAGATGATGATCGTGCCGATCTTCTCACGGGCTATGACATCCGCAGCGGCTTCAACAGCGTACCTCACCCACCCACGTCGTGCATCCGGGATCATCCAGTTGCCACGCACCCAGCGCATGGCCCGCTGCATTAGACCTTCGCGCTTTGCACCTGCGAAGCCGGCATGCGGCACGGCCTTCTTACCCGCAACAGCCCCAAGTATGCGCAACGGCTCGAACGACTTAGTGCGGATCACGCGCACCTCTTTGGCCACTTCGGCCATCAACGATACATCGATGCTCGGGTAGCTCGCTTGATCGGGATCCACGGTGAGCACCACGGGCTCCACGCCGAACTCCGGCAGGTACTTCACGAACTTCAACCCACGCTGCACGCCCGCACCTCCGCTCGGTGGCCAGTAGTAGGTGATGAAGAGAATACGCTTCATGCCTGAAGCATCATGCAGCTGCGGGTAGTGATCCACGTGTACCTGACTTCTTCCAGTCCATATACAGCGCACCAGCCGCGATCAACAGCACCAACAACGAACCGATCAAGCTGATGGTACCACCAGCGGTGAACGTGCGGCTCTGGACTTGGAAAACAATGGTGTGCTCACCCGCCGGCACGTTCATGGCGCGCAGGATGTAGTTGGCCCGCACGTAGGGCGCTGGTTGCCCATCGATGGTTGCCACCCAATCGGGGCCATACCAGATCTCGCTGAACACGACGACCCCACCATTCGCACTACGACAGGTGTATTCCATACGGTCCGAGGCGTATTGTTTCAACTCGACCGTTGCACTGGGATCGCTAGCTGCGGGTTGAGACAGGTCGGCGCGATAGCGCTCGTCCACTACCACCACACTGTCCGGTTGCAACCCATTGATGGCCTGGATCTCCTCGTCGCTGTTCTTCACCCACTTCACTTGCTCAACGAACCACGCGCCACCCAGCGCGTGCAGGTTACGGATCGGGGCTTTCGTGGGATCGATGATGAGGTAGCGCGTGTTGAGCATATTGAGCGCTGGCTGTTGAGCTAATACATCGTTCACCTCCTGCATGCTCGTGGCGCCTCGTATGCCCGCTGCGAAACCCCTGATCTCAGGTGACAGGTGGAATTCGATCATCTCTTGATAGCGCTTGAGTTTGGCGCCGTGGTACCCACCAATGCTCTTGTGCAGCCAACTGGCGCTGGCATCGTTGAAGGGATCGCGGAGGTTGGCTACGCGATAGTGTGTGGACCGTCGCAGCGCGCTGAACCGTGCGAGCGTTTCGTCCTCCTTGGTCATCATCTTCATACGCCCGCTCAATCCGCTCTTTTTCTCTTTCAGGCGGGCCATTACCGCTTCGAACTCCGCATTGAAGGCCGGGTTATTGGTCGACTCGGCTTGCAGGATGGCCATGTCGGCGCCAGTTGCTGCGTACGGCATTGAATTGTCGACGGGATCTTCCCACTGGGGTTTGCCGTTCTCCTTCTTCGCATCGCTGTTCACGTAGCGCCGATCAATGGTCCATTGGTCGAGGAGAAGCAGAACGCCCAGACCTCCGAGCACAACAGCTTTGTTCGCCTTGCCCTTGCCGAAGAACCAAAGCAGCGCGGCACCTGCAACGATGAACCCGAAGCTCCGCCACGCATCGGCACTGAACACTCCGGTACGCCACGACTTCAATCCGTCGATGTAGTCCTGTGCTTTGTTCGCTTCGGCAGCACCCGCAGCGGCTTCCGCTTCCAGTTGCGCGGCTTCGTTATCGCTGAAGAAACTGAAGAAGGTGTCCGGCGTGATCGCCATCACCGCCACCAAGAGCGCAAGACTTCCCGCCGTAATGAGGAATCGGCGCTGGGCGAGTTTGTCCCATGTTCCTTGCTTCAACAGACGATCGAGATACAGAATGCCCAAGACCGGTGCCGCGAGTTCAACGATCACCAGGATGATGGTGACCGCGCGGAACTTGTTGTAGCCCGGCAAATGGTCGAGGAAGAAATCAGTGAGCGGCATCAGGTTCTTCCCCCAGGAAAGAGTGAGCGTAAGCACCAGCGCCGCGAAGAGCGCATATCCCAAGGTGTCCTTCCACAGGAAAGCACCGGCCAGCAGGTAAGCGACCAGTAACAAGCCTGCAACCATGGGACTGGTCACGTAGATAAGCGCAACCATGACCGCAAGGCCAGCCAGCGCCCACCATTTGCCAAGCGCCTCGGCCTGCGACAAGGCGAGCAACATGAGCAACACCACGATCGCGCCCAAGTACACCGGGCCGCTAGTGACCATTTGATCGCCCCAGTAGGAGTTGATGTAGCTGCTCTGGTACTTCTCGCCCACGATGCGTTTGAAATCCTGGTCCTTGATCGCATCGAAATCCTTACGATCATTGATGATGCTTCCGCTGGCGCCACCCTTGGCGTTGGGTATCAATAACGTAAAGCTCTCCTGCTTGCCATAGCTCCATTGCGTAACGTAATCGCGGTCCAGTCCGGTGGTCTGGTTGGCCACGGCCGATGAGCCATCGGGCGTGATCGTCAGTTCGGTCTTTCCCCGCGTGGTGTATTTGCCGTACTCGTAGGTGCTCCACAGCAAGCCCGCATTGCAGAGCACCGCGAGCACCAAGGCCACCAACGCCAAAGCCGATCGCCTTACGAAAGGCATGATCGTTTTTTCCCGCACCGCCTTGATCGCTTCCGCGAAGGCGAACAGGGCGAGCACAAGTCCCAGATAATATGTGACCTGCACGTGGTTCTGTAGGATCTCCAACGCCATGAAGAGCGCGAGCAACGCAGCCCCCAACATTTCCTTTCCGCGGTACAGCAGCACAAAAGCCCCCAGCACCGGTGGCATCCAGCCGATAGCAGCGGCTTTGCTGTTGTGTCCGGCATCAATGATCACGAAGAAGTAACTGCTGAACGCGAAAGCCAGCGCGCCGACCAACGCGGTCCACTTGTCCACGCGCAGGCAGAGCAACAACATGTACATACCGGCGAGATAGAGGAACAGGAAACTTGCCGGTGCCGGTAACCAAAGCCGGAAAGCCTTGTCCACGTATTTCAGCAGGTTGCCTTTGAACAACACACTGATCTGGTAGGCGGGCATACCGCTGAACATGCTGCCCACCCACAACGGCTCCTCGCCCGTGGCATCACGGTGCTCGACGATCTCCTGGCTCGATCCCTTGAACTGTTGGATATCTTGTTGTGCCAAGCGCTTGCCATCGACCACCGGACTGAAATAGGCAAGACTGAGCGCGAGGAAAAGGATGACCGCTGCACCGATGGGCAGCAGGTTCTTCAACAGATTGTTCCGCATACTGGTTCTATTTCAATGATCACTTCACTTCCTCGTAGTCCGCGTCTTCCACCGGTCCTTGGTAGCCGGGCGAGCGTGGGTCGTTCTTGTCCAAGCGTTCAATGCGCACTTCGCCCTTCACGCGCGGGTCGGGTTTTGTTTGATGGAAGGAACTCCGGCTCTTTTGCGTGGCGTTCCAAACGATGTAGGCCTTCACCAGAAACCGCACGACCCACCACACCACGATGATGGTGAGCAGGGTGCGGAAGAACCCGGTGAAGCTTGCTTCGTTCATTCCAATGGCTTCGTGCCAAGGCGGGCGAAAGTACCGATCGTGGGGCGTGGATAAGCTCGAATTGCCTTGTGCGCTAGTACGTCAAGATGCGCTCGACAATGGCTGTTGATCATTACGAGTACATTGGCTCAATGCGATTCATTGCAATTCTGCCTATGGTGCTGGGTTCTGGTATCGGACTATGCCAGGATACCACATACTTCGATCATCGGGAGGACACGGTCCACTCCTTGGCCTTAGCGCATCACTATTCGATCTGGTCAGCGCTCAGCGCGATCGATGGAACTTTCCGGCGCAAGGTTTTTGAGGTAAGCGGCTTTCTCACTGAGGAATCCAATTGGATAAAGGTGCCTAGCGGTGAACTCTTGTTGCATGGTCGGCATCGATTCTGGTTTCCTGTAACCGAAGGCTGGGTTGAGTGCAACTATATTCGAGATCAACTCGACGGTGACTTTCGGAGCTGGTGGAAGAATGGGGCGCTGAAGAGGCATGATGTGTACTCGATGGGTGTGCACGTTTCGGGTGAAATGCACGACAGCCTTGGCAATCCGCTGCCTTGGGTACCATTCGAATCAACTGCTTCCTTTCCAGGCGGCGAGGCCCAACTGTTCGCATACCTTGGAGAGAACCTTCGATATCCCCGGAAAGCCATGAGAAACCGTATCGAGGGACGTATAGAACTTGAATTCATGGTGTTGGAGGATGGGGCTATCGCGGATATCCAGGTTTTGAAGAGCGTGCATCCACTGCTGGATGAGGAAGCCCTCCGCGTTGTGTCGTCTATGCCGCGGTGGATACCAGCGCAAGCTGATGGGATGACAATGAAACAACGCTATCGATTGCCCATTCGTTTCGACATCGAACGTTGATCAGAAGAGCCCGATCCCATTCTGTTTGGACTGTGGAAGAATGATGCGACATAGGGGAGTCGAACGCACCGGGCTAACGCTCACCAATGAGTTTCGGGCATTCCTTGTCCTGCTCGCTTGCGTACTGATCGCTTGGTGGCCCCTGGCCACCTTCACCTATTGCGTGGTGCACGGCGACATGCTCGATTGCTGGCTACCGTGGCGCACGTTCATCGCGGATTGCCTGCAGAATGGTGAGTGGCCCGTTTGGAACCCCTACCAGCAGATGGGCTATCCGGTGCATGCGGATCTGCAAGGCCCGGCATGGTATCCCGAAGCATTGCTGTTGGGCGGGACGATCGGGCAGAGCATTTATGTGTTGCAGTCGCTGGTGATCGTATACCTGCTGGTGGCTGGCATGGGTATGTACCGGCTGGCCAAGCAGTTCTGCGGAAGTCATAGCGCGGCCTTGGCCATCGGCATTGCATACACGCTGTCGGGCTTTTTCACAGCCCACGTCATGCACCAGTATTCGTTCATCAGCGGCGCGTGGTGGCCGTGGATGTTCGCTGCCTTCCTGCGCTTGCTCGATAAGCCCGGTTGGCGCCCTGCGCTGGAAACCGCGGTGTTCCAGTTCCTCTTGCTCACCGGTGGCAACCACACGTTCACCATCATCGGTGCGTACCTGATGCTGGCGCTTATTGTAGTGCGTTGCGTGCCGTTCCTGCGCTCTGGAGATCGTCGAGCAGCATTGCGCCTGTTCGGGCACCTGCTCCTTTTCGCTTGCGCCACGCTCATCATGGCTTGTGGTGTGTTGCATGCGTGGTGGTATTCCGCGCCCTTCATCGAGCGCATGGGTGGCATGGACTACGCAATGGCCGCGCAGAACCCGTTCACGTGGAAAGCGACACTCTCGTTCCTGATCCCTTGGGCCACCACCGGTGGACCGGAGATCACGGGCACCAACATCACCATGGCCAACGCACACATGGGCATACTGATGCTGGTGTTGGTACCACTGGCGTTCCTGCGGAAGCGTACCGCAACGGAGAATGTTTTGCTGGTCTTCGGCGCCGTGTGTCTGCTTGCCTCGTTCGGTAATGCGCTGCCAGTACATCGTTTGCTGTACAGTGCGTTGCCGGGGCTGGATGTGTTCCGCTTCCCCTCGTACTACACCTACTTCACATTGTTGTGCTGGTTGTTGCCCGTGGCGCGGACGTTGGCCCAGTGGAATGAACTGACACCACGATCGCGAACCGCACTGTGGGCGTTGATAGCCATTGCAGCCGCCATCATCCTGATCGCGGTCTTGAGGGCTGCCACTATTCAGTTCGGCTTAGGCTTCGCGCTGGACGATGTGCACGCGAACCTTTTCGAGCGGATGAACGCGACGAGCATTGCTGAACGCACCATAGTGCATGGCGTTGTCCAACTCGCGTTACTCGCTGTGTTCGCCGCAATGCTGTGGAAGCGGAAGTGGTTCTCCACGACACGTCTGGTTGCACTGGTGACGGTGGAAGGTGTCATCGCCGTGCTGCTGTGCAGTTGGCAGACCGGTATCAGCGATACCTCGCCGAGCATCATCGACCGCATTGTGGAGATGCGGCCGGAGGGATTTCCCTCACCGAACAACGAAGAGCTTGCTTGGAACAAGGATGACAACCAGGACCTCCAGCCGCTCTGGCGCAACACCAACATCTTCCAGAAGCGGGTGTCACATGATGGGTTCAACAGCTATTGGCCTAAGGACCACTTGGCGATGATGAACAATTCGCTTGGATCAATGCTCGCGCGCTACCGTCCATTCGCATATGTCGATCAACCATTTACGGAAGCCCCTGATGGGTTATCCTGCGAACCACTGGTGATGAGGGTTCGGCAGATAAGTTCCACTGGGTTCGACATCAATGTGAAAGCATGTGAAGAAAGTTATCTGGTCATCCAGCAGAACGCACTTCCCGGGTGGGTCGCTTATGTGGATGGAATACCTACCCTGCTCCTGCCATTTCCCGGGGACCCGCTGCTCCGGATCCCATTAGTGGGTGGTGAACATCTGGTCGAGATCCGGTATGAACTAGATGTACTGGGTTGGCTGCGCACATTGTCGTGGTGCTCGTTCCTGATCGCTCTTTGGCTCCTTGCCATCTCCTGCTCTGGTCGCACGTCTCGCGTTCTGTCGGTTGGATGGGCGATCGCAGTTACGGGGACCGCTCTGCTTACCCGATGCGCAGGGGCAACAGTGCATGGTGCGGAGGGCAATGCTCGCGGCGGTTGTCCTGCCGATAGATCCGGGTCCGTTCTCTATGAGAGATCCTTCGCTGAACTGGAATACACACTTCCCCAGCGAGCTGAACCGATCATCCTGCGCAACGCTATGGTCCTCAAGAAAGACTCTTCCGACTGGTCTCCCGCGTTCGAGATGGAGATCAGCGGACTCGGAGCAAATAGCGGTGACGCGCTTATCGTTCAAGCCAGCTACAACATGGTGATGGAAGTCGATACCATGGGCGGGTTCATTTTCCCAGTGGAGTCTTTCCTCGTTCTCAGTGTTGAGAATGAAGGCGAGCTGCTCTTCTACCGTACCAAGCAATTAGACGAACACGATATTGACGCTGACGGCTGGGCATCACTCTGCCTCATCGCCCAAGTCGAGCAACTCCGCTGGAAACCCGGCACCCTCAAGGCCTACGTCTGGAACAACGGGCCGGGCACCGTGCTGCTCGACGACTTCCGCGTCAGCGTGATGCCGTGGGATAGTTTGGGGGTCACCTACTGAGCATCCGGCGGATAAGTCTACATTCGCGGCCCGTTCCACGGAACGGAACACTAACGGCGGTACGAGCTTTCCGCCATCGCTCCCAGGTTGCCGCTGCTAATGGCATGGAAGGGTGAAGGCTGAAAGCTGAGGAATACCAAGGGAAGCGGCAGCCCCGCTCATTGGCCCTCTCGCTTCAACCCTCAACAACCCTCTCCTACAACCCACACCCTTCGCTTTCTTCCTTCTGCGCAAGTGCGGACGTACCCCCACTTGAACATTGGCTATTGAGCCTTGGACATTCATCATTCGACACATGCCTACTCCATCCTTCGCCGACCTCGGCCTCAACGAACAACTCCTGAAGTCGCTTGCGGAAAGCGGCTTCACCGCCCCTACCGCCGTACAGGAAATGGCGATCCCCGTGCTGCTGAAGAGCGAGCAGGACAGCGTGGTGCTGGCCCAGACCGGCACCGGCAAGACAGCGGCTTATGGCCTTCCGCTGTTGCAACAGTTGGATCCTTCGGTGAACGCCGTTCAGGCGCTCATCCTCTCGCCCACGCGTGAACTCTGCATGCAGATCACGAAGGATTTCGATCGTTTCGCCAAGTACATGAAGGGCATCAAGAGCGTGGCCGTGTACGGTGGCGCTCCCATCCGCGACCAGATCCGCGACATCCGCAAGGGTGCGCAGATCGTAGTGGCCACACCCGGTCGCTTGCTCGATCTGCTCGGTCGCGAAGCCATCGACTTGGCCTTGGTGGACATCGTGGTGCTCGACGAAGCCGACGAGATGCTCAACATGGGTTTCCAGGAAGACCTCACGGCGATCCTCGAAACCACTCGCAAGGACAAACGCACCTGGCTCTTCAGCGCCACCATGGGCAGCGAAGTGCGACGCATCGCGAAACGCTACATGCGCGAAGCGCAGGAGATCAACGTCGGTCGCACCAACACCACGGCCGAAGCCATCGACCACCGCTACTGCGTGGTGCAGATGCGCGATCGTTACGCAGCGCTCACACGCTTCGTTGATGCTACGCCCGATCTGTTCGCCATCGTCTTCTGCCGCACCAAACACGAAACACAGGAGCTTGCTGAGCACCTGATGAAGGACGGCTACAACGCCGATGCGATCCACGGCGATCTCAGCCAGCAACAACGCGATCGCGTCATGGCGCGCTATCGCAGCCGCCAACTGCAATTGCTCATCGCCACCGACGTGGCGGCACGCGGCATCGATGTGCAGGACATCACCCACGTGATCCACTTCGATCTGCCCGGTGAGGCCGAGAGCTACACCCATCGCAGCGGTCGTACCGCACGCGCGGGACGCTCAGGCATTTCATTGAGCATCATCGGACAGCGTGACATTGGCAAAGTGCGCCAGTTGGAGCGCGCGCTGAAAACGCACTTCACCTACATGCGTGTGCCGGGCGGTGCGGAGATCTGCGAACGCCAATTGTTGCTGCTCATCCAGCGCATCAAAGACGTGGAGATCGATGAAGAAGGCATTGCCGGATTCATGGACGCCGTGCGCCTCGACCTGGAGAAACTGAGCAAAGAGGAATTGATCAAACGCGTGGTCTCCATCGAGTTCAACCGTTTCCTGGAGATCTACCGCGGTAGCATGGACCTCAACGTGGACATGAGCCAGAAGGACCACACGCGCCGGCCACATCCCGGTGCTGCATTGGGCGAGCCGCGCGAACGCTTCGCCATGGGCGGTAGCATGTTCATCAACTTGGGCACCGTTGATGGTTTCGACAAAGGCCGCATGCTCGGCTACATCTGTGGTATCACCGGCATGCAAGGCGATTCGATCGGGCGTATCACGTTGAAAGATGTGTACTCCTTCGTGGACATCGAAGCTAGCCAACTCAGCAAGGCCATGGCCGCGTTCCAGAACGCCAACTACAAAGGCCGGCCTGTGCGCGTTGACCTGCAACAAGGCAGTAACAGCGGTGGCGCTGCGCGCCCACGTCAAGAAGGAACCGGCGGCTTCCGTGAGCGTCCACGTACCGATGCATCAGGGGAACGCGCACCGTTCAAGAAGAAGTTCGCTGGGAAGAAGAAGTACTGAGCGGAAACCGAAAAACCGATCAGTGCTGGACGGTGAAGCGCACGGTGCGCTCGCCCCGTTCGGCGTCTTTGGGTGCGTAGATCAGCACGTACGTGCCGTTGGCCAGTGGCCGCACGTCGATGCGTACTTGCTTGCCATTGCAGACCGTATCGCGCACCAACGAACCATTGAGGGCACGAATGCTCAAGGTGCCGCGCAGCACGATATCGCTGCTGACATCCAACACATCATTGCACGGCACTGGCCCAACACGCAGTGGGTTGGCAGCTGTTTCATGGATGCCATCGACGATGCCCACGCAGAAGCATGAAGCGTCATACGCATCGTTGATGGTTAGCTGGTTGCCGTCGTCGCAAGCACTACCTACGGTCGCTGGTCCACCTGGCACACCTTCACAATCGAAGGGAAGTCCGCTGCAAATGCAGAGCGTATCCAGCAGGTCGTTCCCCGTGTTTGGGTCCACATCATCGCATGCCGTACCCGGTATGGCCGTACCACCAATGATGCCCAGACAATCGGCTACTTGGGTTCCTTGGGCAATGCCCAACGCGCCCAACGACAAGTCGTAGTACGAACCACTTGGTGAGGTGGTAAGCGCCATGGCCCGCACCATGTATCGGTCCCCGGGGAAAAACTGCATGGTTGATACATGGAACGTGTCCGTGACAAGTGTTGGCGTGATCCGTGTGATCTGTCCGTTCGCACTGTCCACCTTATAGATGTAGTAACCATCCACCGCATCCGGTGAGGGGTTCCAACTGAATGAAGCATACCAACTGGTATTCGTTGCGACCAACCCCGAGGGCGGAGCTACATAACGCATGCGCAGCGAAGGATCGCCCATGAGGCCCATGTGTGCACGCACCATCCCTTGTCCTTGCCAGCCACCGTTCTGGAGACTGTAGTCCGTGTTGGTATTGTTCATGGAACGCAAGGCACACGCGCCGACCGTTTCGCCCATGGCCATTGGATGGAAGAACCAATTGGGGATACCTGACCACACGTGCATTAGTGGGTTCCCGCCGCCGATCATTGCCCGTAGCATGTTATCGGTGTTGTCCCAGTCGCCGTAGTAGCTACCGAAAGACATATTGAAGATCGCCCCGTGCTGGTTCGTTGCAAGCTCGGCGGTTGTAAGTCCGTTCGCCGTGCCCACGAACCGCGTACCGCCAAGGCTATCGACAAGCTGCACACCGCTGCTGGAGTGGTAAGACCACAGATCGTCGGTAACGAGGAAATGATCGGAGAACGGAGCCAGCGATGGAACAAGCTCCGTGAATGCGGCTGGGCCCACACAGGGAATCGAACTCTTGTACCCAGTTGAACCCAACGGGTTCGATACCCACTGAAGGTCGTCGTTGATGACCGCGGTGGGCAGCACCGTGAACTGGCGCGTTTTGAACGCGTGCGCCTTGTGCAGATAGCCACGCAACAACTCCACTTCCGGTAAGGCGAAAGCCGGTAAGCGGGACAAGTCCACGCGGCCCACGGCCAGTTCAACGGAAGACGGGAAATCACTGTGATCGAATTTCCCATCACCGGGAACATTGTGGTTGTGGGGGAAAGAGCCGGACATGTTGTTCACCGTGACATCGTTCCAAGTGCTTGTCATCTCTCCGTAATACCCATCGCACGCCCAAGCACCACGATGCTCATTATGACCGTCCGGGTTCGTATTGCCGCTGTACGGCACTGGTACATGACCGACCACATACACCGCCTTCACTTGTCCTGGATAGGCCGCATGATCCGCTTGGACAAGTGCACGCACGGCAGTGACGGGATCACTGCTGCCAACATCATGACGCAACACCATCCAGCCGTCGCCCCATAGATCTTCGACCAGCTGGTCCAGTTCGGCTGTAAGTAGCGCCGCCACACCCGATTCAACCAACAGGACCAGCTTACCGCGGATCTCATTCGGCGGCACCGCGATCCCGGAACTCACATAACCGTAACCGTTCCCGCTCGCGCTGCGCACGAGCTTGTACTCATACGGAGTGCCTACGCTTACAGCAGTATCCGTCCACGATAGCGCGGCACCGGGCAAGGAGGCCAAAGCGGCGCCCCATGTGGTTGCTCCCTGCGGTCTGCGGTAAACGCTGAAGGCACTTGAACCCGGGAAGGCCTCCCAGAACAACGCGATCGCAGGTGCCGTGCTGTCCGCCACGGCGGTCAAGCGCACAGCACTCTTGCTCGAGGGGCTTTGACCACATGCTCCCAGCGAAAGGAGCGCGATGGAAAGCACGGCAACACCCCGCACCATTTTCAGACTTTCACGTTGCCTATTGACCTGTCCTGTGCACATACCCGGCTTATGAGGTCAGCGAAGGTCGGTCAACTGCAGGATGCATGTCCAGAGCGGGATGAGATACATCATCAGTACGATGTTGGCAACGGTTCGGCCCAATGAGCAGTTCAGGGATGAAGCCATCAAGGTGCCCGCTTCACCTAACCTTCATGCTGACGAAATCAGGTCGTAGCAACCCCGAGGTTGTTTCGCACCATGAAACTGCCTCTCCTCGCATCCATCCCCTTGATGTACATCGCCTGTGGAAAGGAGGGAAAACCGGATCCGCCAACGTTGGTCGAGGTCCATCCCGGATGCATTGTGATCAATGAACTGGTCGCTTCCGGATCGCATCAGATGAACGAGTTCGGTGAACAGGCCGACTGGTTCGAGTTGTACGCTCCCGGGAATGACTTGCTGCTGAATTGTGGAAAATGGTTCGTGACGGACGACCTTGACCACGAGCCCTTGAAGTATGAACTGCCCGAGGTGATGATCCCCGGCGAAGGATTCCTCGTGATCTGGTGCGACGGCGAGAACACCGACCAGGAAGGTATCCACACCAACTTCAGGCTCTCGGGGAACGATGGAACTGTTGCCTTGGTGCACTTCGATGGCCATGGCATCATGGTGGTGGACGAGATCCGGATACAGGATACAGCCCGCCCTGATGTTTCAACGGGTCGTGCGCCGGATGGCACGGACACCTGGGTGCCGCTGGCCCCACCAACACCAGGCGGACCCAACGAAGCGGTCGGGTCGCTCAATAACTGATCGCTCTCGCGGGGCGCTTCCGTACGCGCGGGAGGGGTACTTGTCGATCGCCTTCCGCGGTCCATCGCGGGTCCTATGCTTAAGGCGCCAACGGAAACCTTGGCAGGGTCGCGCACGTATCTTTCGCCTTCTCCAAAAACGGCCTCTTACCGGGCTAAAGCATACGGATCATGGAAGTGAAGGGAATGAAGTGGCTGCTCGGCATTTTTGTGATGGCGAGTTTAGCCTCATGCGTGGGTCGCCGCGATATCAACTACCTGCGCGACAATTCGCTGAGCACCGAGGGTGCCAAGCTGTTCGAGAACAAGAAGTTCGAGTACCGCATCCAGGTCAACGATGTGATGAGCATCCGCGTGATGGGCCTGGACGCCGCTACATCGATCTTCTTCAACGTGGAAAGCGCCAACGGATCCGTTGGGCTCAACGAAGCGGCGCTCTTCGTGAACGGCTACAGCGTGGATAAGAACGGTCAAGTGCAACTGCCCAGCGTGGGCAAGGTGAAGGTGCAAGGCCTCACCGTGGGCGAAGCACAGGAATTGGTGCAGCGCAAGATCAATGACATCTTCACCAATGCTACTGTGATCCTGAAACTGGTGAGCTACCGCGTGAGCGTGCTCGGCGATGTGCAGCGCCCCGGTACGTACTTCGTGTACAACAACCAGATCACGATCCTGGAGGCCCTTGCGCAAGCCGGTGGTGCCAATGAGTTCGGCGACAAGGAGAAGGTGACCTTGATGCGCCAGAGCGACAAAGGCGTGCAAGCGATCTATGTGGACCTCGGTAGCACCGATGTGCTCACGAGCGAATACTACTATTTGCTGCCCGGGGATGTGGTGTACGTTCCAACGTTGAGGGCGAAAGTGGGTCGATCGAACCTCGACCTACTGGGTATCCTTTTCGCGGCCATCAGCGCTGCGGCGCTTGTCGTAACCGTGGTACAGAATTCCAACCCATGAGCAGGGAACAACAAACCGCTGGCGACACTATCGACTTGCGGGCCATCTTCGGTAAGATGACCGCCATGTGGTGGTTGTTCCTGATCACGATCGGCTTGTGCACCGCCGGTGCGGTCTGGAAATACAAGACGACGACCAAGTCCTACCTCGTCGGCGCATCCATCATGCTCAGTGAGAAAAGCCGTAACAGTTTCGGCGCGAGCAACGAGGAATTCATCAAGGGTACAGGCTACCTGCGCAACAGCGCGGACATCGAGGACCAGATCGCCGTACTCCGCAGTCAGAACATCCTGCAAAAAACACTGAAGCGCCTGCCTTTCGGCATCAGTTACTTGGCGAAGAAGAACTACCTCACCAGTGAGTTGTACGACTACCCACCGTTCCAAGTGAAACTCGATAGCTCGGTGCACCAGTACACCGGGCTCCCGATCCACATTAAGGTGAACAGCGCTGCAAAAACCTACACCGTTAACGCAGAAGGCAAGAATGTCCACCTCTATGATCCGGTGAAAGAGGTGGTAACGGACGCGTTCGATCCGTTGGCCAGCGTGAAGGAAGAGCGCAAATTCGGCGAGCCTGTGAAATTGCCCCACTTGGCGTTCACCATCTCATTCCCTGATAGCTTTCCGTACGACCCGAAAACGGATTATTTCTTCTTTATCAACAGTCTAACAGGCCTTGTTGATTCTTACGGCGCAAAGCTTGGTATCGAAAGCATGGGCGAGAAGAGCAACATCGTCATGCTCAGCACCTCCGGCGAAGCAGTGGAAAAGGAGAAGGACTTCCTGAATACGCTGATGGCGGTCTATATCGAAAGCGAGCAGGACAAACAGAACGAGAAGGGAAATCGCACCATCGAGTTCATCGATTCGCAGTTGAAACGCTCCCGGGCCGAAATGCAGGCCGCAACCGATATCGTGATCCAGAGCGGTCCGGTTGGAGGCGACGGCCGTGCTGAACAGCTCTACAATGAGATGGCCCGGTACCAAGAGCAACAAAGTCGTGCGCGAACGGGCATCCAGTATCTGCAAGAGCAACTGATCAACGGCATGTCGGCTGATGACGATCGCACGGTCCCCTCCTCCGCGAACTTGGGCGATCCCGGCCTGGAATCGTTGATCGACCGATACAACCAGAACGTCAATCGACTGAGCCAGATCCGCGTTACCGAGAAAACTCCGACAGCCCCTACCCTGGCCTTGATGAAGACCATTCGTGACGGACGTGCGCAGATCATCGGCAGTGCGAAGAACCTGTTGAGCAAATTGCAGATCGAGTTGCAGGATGCCAATCAGCGCATCGGCCAAGCCAATTGGCAACTGGGCCAGTTGCCGAAAGAGCAGCAACGGAAGGATATCGCGATCAATCAATACGAACTCACGGAGAGCATCAACAACTATTTGATGGAGAAGCTCTACGAGGCGCAGATCGCCATCAACTCCGATCAAGTGGATAAGACCGTGGTGGATCCCGCCCGTATGATCGGTGGTGGGCCGGTCGCTCCGGACAAGAAGACCATTTTCGGAGCTGCGCTCCTGCTTGGCTTGATCCTTCCCATCGGGTTCATCCTGCTCCGTGACTTCTTTAATGACACCATCGCTGATCAGGACGAGCTGAAGCGATTGAGCCCGATACCCCTGCTGGCCACCATACCGAGCAGCAAGCGCAAGCGCATTACCATGGATGAGCCGAAGAGCCTGTTGGCCGAGGCGTTCCGCACCGCGCGCATCAACCTGCAATACCTCAATGCCGATGCACCGCGACAGGTCGTGGGCTTCACCAGCAGCAGCAGTGGCGAAGGCAAAACGTTCTGCGCCCTCAACTTGTCCACGGTGATGGCGCTGAGCGGCAAACGTGCGGTGCTGGTGGATGCCGATATGCGTCGCCCGCGTGTGCAGGAAACGCTTGAACTGAAGGATGGCCCGGGCCTGAGCAACATCCTGATCGGCGATGCCGCTCTCGACAGTGTGATCCGCCGCACCGATATACCGGGCTTGGATGTGATCACCGCCGGCCCCATACCACCGAATCCGCTGGAACTGGTCGAAAGCCCGCACATGGAAGAGTTCTTCAAACAACTGCGCGCACGCTACGATCACGTGATCATTGATGCCAGCCCCATGGGCTTGGTGAGCGAGTTCGTGATCCTCATGCGCCACATCGACGTTACCCTGTACGTTGTGCGCGAGCGCCATACCCACCGCCGCGATCTACGATTGGTGAACGGCTTGCACGCCAACGGCAAGCTCGGTCGCATCGACCTGTTGCTCAACGACGTGGCCAAGGGCAATAGCAGCGGCTACGGTTATTACGTCAAGTAAGGACCACGCACGCACGAATGCTGAAGAGCGAAGGCGCGCGCAAGTACCTGGCGAACACCTCATGGATGTTCGTGGAGAAGGTGCTTCGACTTGTTGTGGTGCTCATCACCACGAAGTACGTCACCGAAAAACTAGGGGCCACCGATTTCGGTCAATTGAGCTACGCCGCTGGGTTCGTCGGGCTCTTCTTCGCGCTGACGAGCATGGGGTTGGATGAGATCGTGGTGCGCGATCTCGTGCGCAAACCCGAACGCCGCGACGACCTTCTCGGTACCTCGGCCATGCTCAAGTTCATCGGGGCACTGCTACTGGTCGTCCTCACAACCGGCATCGGTTTCCTGAAGGGAATGGACAGCGACACGCTGATGCTGGTGGGCATCATCGCCATCGCCGAACTGCTCAAGCCGTTCGTGGTCATCGAGTACTGGTACCAGGCCCGGGTGGAAGCCCGAACGTCGAGTTTGGTGCTCATTGCCCAAGCGTTGATCAGCGCGGGCTACAAGTTCTTCCTCATCGCCATCGACGCACCGCTCACCTGGTTCGCATGGAGCTATGTGGTGGAGATGCTGGTGCTGAGCGGCGGCTACTTGATCGCGTATGAACGCAGCGGCGCGACATGGCGGGCATGGAAATACAGCAAAGACCTCCTGAGAGATCTGCTAAAACAGAGCTGGCCATTGATCGTCTTCGGTATCGCGCTGTATGTTCAGGCCAAGATCGACCAAGTGATGATCGGCGATCTTCTCGCGAAACATCCAGACTATGGCAAGGAGAAAGCGTTTGCTGAAGTGGGCCAATACAGCGTAGCGCTGAAGATGGTCGAAGCGCTCGGCTTCCTGCCCGTGATCGTCCAGAAGAGTTTAGCACCCGCGATCGCGCGGGCCAAAATGGAGAGCCGCGAGAAGTATGAGGACCGGTTGCTCAACCAGTACCGCCTCATGTTCCTCATGTTCCTCTGCACTGCGGTCCCGCTATACCTGCTCGCCGAACCGATCATGGCGTGGTACTTCGGCGAAGAGTTCAGGCCTGCCGGTGTGCTGTTGGGCCTGTTCAGCATCCGCCTGCTCTTCACCAACATGGGCATGGGCAAGGCAAGCTTCATCACCAACGAGAGCCTGTTCAAGTACTCGCTCATCACGGCCGTTGTCGGTGCGTCGCTCAACATCGGCATCAACTACCTGTTGATTCCTACCATGGGCTCCATCGGCAGCATCTGGGCATCGGTCATTTCCTTTACCGTGAGCATCTTCCTCATGGACCTGTTCTTCAAGGATACGCGCGCCAACTTCGGCTGGATGATGAAAGCCATGTTCAGCTTCTGGAAATTCCACCGGGCCCGATGAACATAACCGCCGACCGCCATTTGGTACCCGTGAAGCCGGTGCAGTACCATGCATTCGTGTGTCCTTCCTGTGGCTCCGGCGACATCGCATGCAACGGTGTGCTCTTCCCCGGCGCTCACGTACTCGGCGACCACCGGTGCAACGCCTGCGGCCTCGATTTTCTCCGCGACCTACCGGTCGGCTTCTCGGTGGATCATCCCATCGCTATCGGCAAAACTGATGGTCAGCTCTTCAACCAGTCCGGCGCCGAAAGCTGGTTGTACGGTCCCTTGCTGAACGCCTTCAAGAACCGAAGCGATGCGCCGGTGAAGATCGAGCGCAAGGTGCTGCGCCCGAGCAAACGGGTGATCATCCTCGATACGATCGATTTCCTCTATGGGCACGTGCTGCTGAAGCTGTACAACGCACAGCACTACATCGACAACTATCCGGATCACGGAGTTGTGGTGCTGTTGCCGCGCATGTTCGCATGGCTGGAACCGAAGGGCTGCGCCGAGGTGTGGATCGTGGATGTGAAACTGGGACAAGGCCAAGCATGGCATACTGCCATCAACACCTTCGTGCAAGAGCGATTAGTAGAGTACGATGAAGTGAACATGGCGCGCGGCTATGCCCACCCCGATTTCACGCGGATCGACATCGAACGCTACACCGGTATTGCACCCTTCAAGCTGCAGGAGTTCAGCACACGCTCTCCGCACATAACCTTCGTGGCGCGGCAGGACAGGCTCTGGTTCGCCAACGGCTTGGCGAAGTTCTGTTCGCGTGCAATGGGTCGCTTGGGCATGAAGGGTCTTGCGAAAATGCTCTTCGTATCGGCTCAGGACCGCATGATCCGCCGCAGTATGCGCGCCATCAAGGCCGCCGTTCCGCAATGCACCTTCAGTGTTGTGGGCCTCGCGCCGAAAGGCGGCTACGGAAGTCTGGCCGACGACCTGCGTACCACACGGATGGACGAGGCCATGGAACGCACGTGGTGCCATGCCTACGCCAAAAGCCAACTGGTGGTGGGGGTACACGGCAGCAACATGCTATTGCCAACGGCCTTAGCAGCGGGTTGCATCGAGATCCTTCCCTACGATCGGCACGGCAACATCGTGCAGGACATCAGCGTACGATGGGCCGACCGAATGCAATTGTTCCTATACCGTTTCGTCGGCGAGTTCGCCCGCCCCGGCGAAGTGGCCCGCCATGCTATCGGCATGCTGCGCAACTTCGACCTGTATTACCGGAACAAGGTCACCAATACCTTCGGGAGCGATCCCTACTGGACGGGAAAACCGAGGCGCAACGAATGAGCACGTTCACACCACCGGGTCCGCTCAACACAGCGGTTCTCTTCATCGCCTTCAAGCGGTTCGAAGAGAGCAAGGCCGTTATGGAGGGCATCCGCGCTGCGAAACCCCCGCGCTTGTATTTCGCTTGCGATGGTGCACGCAACGACAAGGAGCGTGAGGACGTGCAGCGTGTGCGCGACCTGGTGAAGCTGGTGGACTGGCCGTGCGAGCTGAAAACGCGCTTCAGCGAAACCAACCAGACCGTGAAATTCGGTCCACCGGCAGCGATCACATGGTTCTTCGAGCACGAGGAGGAAGGGATCATACTTGAGGATGACTGCAAGCCGATGCTCTCGTGGTTCTGGTTCGCACAGGACATGTTGTTGCGCTACCGCGACGACGAGCGGATCTGGATCGTTATGGGCAACAACCTCATGCCCGAGTGGCCCGCGCGCAACAACGAGAGCTACTACTACAGCGCCCACGGCTACGGCGCCTATTGGGGCTGGGCCAGTTGGCGCCGCATGTGGCACAAGTACGACCTGCACATGAACGATTGGCCGGCGCTGCGCGACGGCGGTTTATTGAACGGACATTTCCTCGATAAGGGCGAGGCCCGCGAGGCCATGCATTTGCTTGAGAGCAGCTGGGATGGCCGTATCCATAGCTGGGACTTTCAGCTCGATTACGGCCGTATCGTTCACGGTGGCATGAACATCATCCCCACCGTGAACCTGATCCGCAACATTGGTTTCGGTGATGGCAGCACGCATACCGGCAGTCACTTGGATCCACGCAACAAGGATGCCGCTGGCGAAATGACCTTCCCGCTGAAGCACCCGGCCTTCATGGTGTGCGATAAAGAGCGTGATCTGGAGTATTTCCAGAAGTACATCGAGCCGAGCATGCTGCGCCGCTTGAAGAACAAGTTGAAAAAGGCGCTACCCAAGGAGATCGATCAGGCCATTACGCCCGTCCTCGGCAAGTTGCAGCGCAAACTCGGCATCAACTGATCGGCGGCCAACAGCCGATCGTCAGCGGGCCGCCTTACTGAACGCGAACACCGGCTGGAGGGAAGGATACCTTGGCCCGCAGCCATCCACAGCCGTGCTCAGCAAGCGGAAGCTCATCAATTTCATGTTCGTTGCCGCCCTGCCCATCTACGGCATCGGGTGCTGGCTGATCGTGAAACAGAGCCCGACCATCGGGTACATCACGGCGTCGCTGGGTTACCTGGCGATCATCCTGTTCTGGGTCATCGACCGCATGTATCAGCGCGTGCTGCAACCGATGACCAATCGGGTGTTCTGGGTGGCCATGGCCTACATCGCATCGCTGGTGTTGATGTATTGGATCGGCCTGCTGGTGCATCATGTTCCCATCCTCACGCTGCCCAACACCGTGGGCCAATCGCTGTTGGTTCTGGTGCCCTTCCCGGCGGTGGTGATCGTTCTGATATACAACCGCGCCGCTGAGGATTTCGATTTTACGGAGCTCCTCCTGCGCAGCCTCTTGGCGTTGCTCATCATCAACTACCTCGGTTACGCGGCCGGTTTGCGCAACCTCATGCACACCTTCCCCGGCCGGGTGAGCCTGCCTTTCGCAACGGGCATCTACGACGGATCGCACCTTGTGGCCATCGTCAACATGATGCTGCTGTTCCGCATCAAGTTCGCCGAGATGAGCTCACGGCCACTTCGGTTTTTCGGGTACGGCGGCCTGTACCTACTGAACCTTGGGGCGATGCTCAGCATCAACAGCCGCCTCTCATTCATGCTCTTCCTGCTCTTCACGGTGCTCTTCCTCTTCAAGGCCATGAAAGCGGCCCGTGTCTACTTGATCTCGCTCTTCACCATGCCGTTGATGATGAGCTTCGCGCTGCTCATCTACACCGTTCTCAGCCTCCCCTTCTTCGCCAGTATCCTCGGTCGCGTCAGCAAGGACGATGTCACCTCCTTCAATGGCCGTACTTACATCTGGGAAGCTGTGGCCGATTGGGCCATGCACGATCGCCGTGGGATGGTGCAAGGCCTGAGCTATCACGGCCACTACAAGATCGGCATGCTCGACGAAGTTGCGCGCCTGTGGGGTGAAGAGGACGCATACAACCTGCACATGCACAGCACGTTTCTGGAGATCCTCACCAGCCAAGGGATCATTGCCTTAGGCATTTTCTATTGGCTGATGTGGGTTGCGTACAAGTATTACCGTCAGCGCTACATCGACGGTCTGAGCGAGGCCCCGATCTACGCCGCACTCATCTACATCCTCTTCGTATACCAGATCGACATCTTTGCGCACGGCATCTTTCTCGGCCACATGGTCCTCTTCTCCATGCTTGCCTACCTCGCGGTCGACAAACGGTTCATTTCACGGCCCGACCGGTTGTTGAACGGTGAACCCGTAACACCCGCTGCTGAATGACCGGCGGAACGCGCGCTCAGGGAAAGTCGCGGGAGAGATCTCTTGGTCAACCGTTGGTGAGCATCGTTACCGTCGTGTACAACGGAGCGGGCACGTTGGAACGCACGATCAAGAGCGTGCTGGAGCAAGACTATCCGAACATCGAATACATCGTGGTGGATGGAGGTAGCACCGATGGCACGGTGGACCTGTTGAAGCGCTACGAGGACCGCATCGACCACTGGGTGAGCGAGCGCGACAAGGGGATCTACGATGCAATGAACAAAGGTGTCGCGCTGTGCACGGGTGACTGGGTCGCGTTGATCAACGCCGATGATTGGTACGAGCCGGACAGTGTTCGCCGCGTGATCGAAGCGGTGCAGGCGCAGCCTCGCGTGAACATCGTACATGGCGACATCTGGATCCATTACGAAGGCGGGGGGCGAAAAATGAAGTACGCGAAGCGCAACGGCTTCCTGCTCAAGTACTGGGAGATGGTGTTGAACCATCCGAGCTTCTTCGTGCGCCGGTCGTTCTATCGCGATCGCCCGTTCCGCACCGACCTGAAGATCGGCGGCGACCATCATTGGACGTTGTGCGCATGGCTCGAGGACCCGGACGGCTTCCTCTACCTGCCGGGTGCCCTGGCCAATTTCAGTGCAGGTGGTGCCAGCATGACGATACCCTTGAAGAAGACCTTGGATGAGCGCAGGAAGCTGAGCGCTGCAGTGGGCATGAACGCGTTCGGGTCGGCGGTGGCGCAATGCGTTACGATCGCCTTGCATGTGCCCAAACTCCTGAAACTGTGGTTCAACCGCAGCGTATCATCTTCGCCAACACAGTGACCACTTCGGCAAGCGCCATGGCAAGCATCTGGAACATCGCACAGGACCGCCACGCGAACGCACGCAACCCGAAAGGCGTGTTGGTGATGTTGTGGTTCCGCACGTTGCACTTGCTCAGGCAGAGTACCATTTCCTTCATCCTCTTCCTGCCGCTGTTCATCCTCTACCGCATCACCGTGGAATGGTTCCTTGGTATCGAACTACCATGGAAAACGCGCATCGGTCCGGGCTTCCGTATCGATCACGGACAAGCGTTGATCGTCAACGACGGCACCGTGTTCGGTAGCAACTGCACCGTGCGCAACAGCACCACCATCGGCAATCGCCGACTGAAGGACGGCACGTACAGTCGCAGTCCGCGTTTCGGCGATCGTGTCGACATCGGCGCGAACGCGGTGATCATCGGCGCCATCACCATCGGCGATGACGTTGGCATCGGCGCAGGCGCCGTAGTGTTGAAAGATGTACCGTCGCAGCACATTGCCGTAGGCAATCCCGCGCGGATCCTTCCACGCCCTATGGGTCCAACGACAGGCTCAGCGTGAGCGTGGTGCGCGTACCTGAAAGATGATCGAGCAAGGCGTAATTGAAGAGCGCGAGGCCGATCATCTCCAACGTTTCTTCCTTGGTGTTGAGCAAGAGGTAGAAGAGGCTCGTCTCACCACCATCGGCCGTGGCTGCGCCCTCCAGCATCTCGGTGATCAACGCCCCACCGATGTACACGGCGCCCGAAATCACGAACAACCATAGCGTGCGCTTGCGCAGCTTCAACAGGAAAGGAGCCATGATGATGCCCAAGCCCACAACGGCCAAACCGTAGGGTATCACCCACGCGTAAGTGAGCGAGGCATGCGGAATACCGCCCATCAGCCGATGCACGGCTTCAATGCACTTCTCGTGGATCTGGCTGCCTTCATCAAGCGCCAGGAAGAAGAAGACGAAGGCCAGCAGGCGCCATTGCCACTGGCGACGACCTTCGTTCAATGCAGTGCGGTATGCCACCAGCAACAGCACGCCACCAGCGGCGAAAAGCAGCACCGAGAAAAGCGTGGGGATGTTCGCCTCGTGGTCGAGATCGAACAACATGGTGAGTGCACGGGCCTCCATGCCCAAGCCTTCGCGCAGCCACAAGAGGAACAAGTGCATGCACACCAGCCCGGTAACAATGGCCAGTAGTGTGCGCAGTACACGCCGGGGTTGAAAGTCTCTTGGCTGATCCACGGTTGAGGGGGTCGGTGGGAGTAGGACTTGAACGGCGTTTCTCCCTCAAGGTTAACAAAACATGAAGCCCCGACAAGTCGGGGCTTCATGCCTGGATGGAGGAGAACCTACTGCACTACCAACCGATCCCGCTTACTGCCTTCGGCAGATGTCAGTAGCAAGATGTACGCGCCACGAGCCATGCTGCTGTCCAAGGTCAGCTGTTTGGTACCTGCGGAAAGTTGTTCGCTTCGGGTAATTCGGCCTTGCGCATCGATCAATTCGAAACGTGTGGGTTGTTCCAACGGCTGCATGAATTGCAGCATATCACCGGCGTTGATCGGGTTCGGGAAGAAGCCGACTTCGTTCGTCGCCGTTGGTGCTTCATCATCCACGCCCGTGCTCAATCCGCACATCGCGTCATCCTGACGCACCAGTACTGCGCCTTGGAAAGCGGCGATGGTGATGGAGCCACTGTGCAACGTTCCGTCCACCTCGGCCCAGCAACCGATGAGGGGGAAGTCCTGCGCCGTGTTCTGGTTGTTGTACAGCAGCACATGATCAACATACGGATCCACTTCCTGCACTGTAACACGCTCCAGTTGCACGTTGTCCAACCAGTACACCGGTTCCTGCCAGATGTTATCGAAGCGGCTGTAGCCGGGCTCCGTCTGGTTGCATTGGAAGATCATCTCCACATCGCGGCGAACAGGACCGAAGGGGATGTACTTGCTGCCGTACATGTCCGGACCGGTCTCTTGGCTCAGGGTCTTGAACCCTGCCTTCACTTCGCCGTCTGTGGTGCTTTGCAAACTGAACTTCATGCGGTACCAGTTGCCGCTGGTGATGTTCACCGTGGTGCTGTGGCGCAGACCGAACGTCGGGTACATGGTACCGTTCGGGAAGTTGATCTTGCAGGCGCCATTGTCCAGATAGGTGTAGTCCTGCGTGAGTTGTGCGTTGGTGGGCCAGCCGCCCCAGCCGCTCACGTTGCTATCGAAGCCGCCGTTGGGTGTGAGGTTGTTGCCGATCACGCTCAGCACTTCGTACTTGTTCAGATGCAACGGACTGATGGTGCTGCCGGCATCCTCGCCGCGCTCGGCCTGCCAACGGGCCAAGCTGAAGCGTTTGTGCCATGGGGCCACCGTGTTGTGGATTACGATCGCGATCTCGTCCCATGGGTTGAAGTAGAAGTTGTTGGTGAATGTGCCGAAGTCCACCGGTGCGGTGCTGTGCGTGTTATACATCCACAAGCACAGTTGCTCGTCCTTCAGGCAGTACATGACGTTGCCGCTGTACACATCGTTGAAGTTGGCCACGTAGTACGGTGGTTGCGCGCCGGGCCCCGTGTTGTTGCTCGCGTCGCTGATGCTCATCTGGATCTCGTTGTCGTAGAGCACGTTGTCCTTTATCTGGTTGTTCACGCTCACCATGGTATGGTCCACGTGGATACCGCTGCCCGCGCACTTCGACACGGTGTTGCGGCGCACGATCGTGTTCTTGATCGAGGTGTTGCCGAAGTAGATGCCGTGGTTGATCGGCACGTAGTTGTCGAAATCGGGTGCGCTGCTTTCCAAGTTACCGATCAGGTCGGTGATGATGTTGTCTTGGATAATGAGGCCATCGGCATTGTCGAAGGCGATACCCCCTCCGTCGTTCAAGGTGGCCATGGCTTGGCTCACGAAGTTCTTCTCGATGGTGCCACTGCCCTCAGGATTGATCGCGATGTAGCCGATGTTGTTGAAGGTGTTGTTCGACACCGTGTAGCTCTGGCCGTTCACACGAAGGCCCATATAGCCCCAAGTGGTTTCGCCGAGACCGGGATAGAGGGCCACATCTTGGAAGGTGTTGTTGCTGATCACCGCATCGTCCTCCATGATATGCGCCGCCGTGGCGAACGTGTGCTCGATCGTATTGCCGGTGAAGAGGCCGTCGTGACCAAAGCTGTGGATGCCTTTGTAGGTATCCGTGAAATGGCAATCCTGCACTGTCACGTTGTAGCCGCCGCTGTTCATCACGCTGGCCTCGGTCTGGTAACGGAAGTCGAGGTCTTGCACGGTGATGTGGTGAACGTTCCAATGCACGAACACGCCGTGCGGCTTGACGGCCGCCTTCACGTTCAACACATTGGGGTCGGCATTGGAGGGTGCTTGGAAATACAGTTGGTCATCGCTGGCGCTGTAGTACCACTCACCCGGACTGTCCAGTTCACTCAGTTTGTTCTGGAGGAAGTAGCCCCAATCGAGCTGTGCCAGGTTGCTGAAGACCGTCGGGAAGGTGATGGTGGTGCCAGTGTGGCCGCTGATGATCGGCGTGTCGTAGCTCCAGTTGCTGCTGCGCACGACCAGCTGCGCGCCCACCCAATAGCCGTTCGGCTGGGTAAGGGCGGCGTCGGTGATGTGCGTTGCACTGCCATCGTCGTTGCGCAACCAACCGGTGTTCGGGTAGCGGGCCAAGGTCTGCAACTGCCCGCCGCTGAAGAGGAACTTCACGTCCTCGGTAACGGTCGCCTTCCAGATGTTGCCTTGGTGAACCGTCCATGTGGGCACATCGATACCGCCACTGATGATCGGCGCGTTGCCCGCGCCATACGCGCCGACCTTGATCGGCTGCGCCGCCGTACCGCTCAAAGGGATCTCCAACTTGCCGGAGTACGTGCCCCCGCGCTCGAACAGGATCTGATCGCCCGGCTGCAGGCTGAAGATGCTCTGGGTCATCCGGCCGATGGTCTTCCAAGCTTGCGCTTGACTGGTACCCGTGTTGGCATCGTTGCCGTCGGCGCTGATGTAATAGTTGGTCGCACTAGTGGTGAGGGAGACCGCCCACGTGAGGCTGGCAACAAGGATCGTTCGGGTCAATTTCAGGAGCATGGGATTGATCGTCTGGGACCTTCAACCCCGGGCGCAAGCCCCTTGTTCAATATTCTCGACGAACGACGGCAGGGGCTCGATGAGTAGGCGATAGTATTGGAGGTACATCCTCCCTCCACACCCCAGCGTTGATCCAAGGTGGTGCAACCGGGCAGTAGCCCCAACCCCTGCCGGTAGTTTCGGCCCGTGGCCCCACCCCCCTTTCGCATTCTGGTCGTTGGACAAACGCCGCCGCCGTTCGGTGGGCAGGCGGTGATGATCGAGAAGCTCTTGGAAGGTCGTTTCCAGCGCATACAACTGTTCCATGTGCGGCTGGCCTTCAGCGACGACATGCAGAGCGTGGGCAAATTCGGGATCAAGAAAGTGTGGGTACTCTTCACCACCATTCTGAAAGTCTGGGTGGCGCGGCTGCGCCATGGCACGCCCGTGCTCTACTACCCGCCCAGCGGGCCCAACATGGTACCCGTGCTACGCGACATTGTTCTGTTGTGCGCCACGCGTTGGCTGTTCCGCAGCACGGTCTTCCACTTCCATGCTGGCGGTGTCAGCGCTTTCAGGCCAAGGCTTCCGTCGTTGTTCAGGCCCCTGTTCGATCTCGCGTATCGCCGACATGCCTTGGCCATCCGCACCAGCGACCTCAATCCGGATGATGGCGTTGCGCTCGGCGCCAAACGAAGTGTGGTGGTGCCCAACGGCATTGATGATATGCGCGGAAGAGTGCAGGAGCGTACCGCCACCACCGGTGAACCATTGCGCATCCTCTTCACCGGCGTGCTGATCCCGTCCAAAGGCGTGCGCGTCTTGCTGGAAGCCTTTGCGCAAGTGGCCAAGGAAGAACCGCGGGCAACACTTGAACTGATGGGCAAGTGGGGCGATACCACCTTCCAAGCCGAGTGCGAGCGGTTCGTTCAACAACACGGCTTGACCGGTCGCGTGGAATTCCTCGGCGTGAAGAGTGGCGAGGACAAGTGGAAGCACTTCGCCGGGTGCGACATCTTTTGTTTCCCCAGCTACTTCGAGGCGGAGAGCTTCGGCTTGGTGATCGCCGAGGCCATGCAGTTCGGCAAACCCGTGGTGAGCACGCGCTGGCGCGGCATTCCCAGCGTGGTGGACGACGGCAAGAGCGGTTTTCTCGTTCCCGTGCAGGATCCACAGGCGGTGGCGCAGCACCTGCTGCTGCTGATCCGCGATCCGGCGATGCGCAAAACGATGGGCGAAGAAGGCCGACGCATCTTCGCGAGCGAGTTCACGTTAGAGGCCTTTCATCGCAACATGGAAGACGCTCTCGCGAGCGTTGGTGAGCACGATCGGAAATGAGCATGCGGTTACTTGTCACAGGTGGTTCGGGGTTCATAGGGACCAACGTCATTGAGCACTTCAAGCAGCGCAACATCCCGCTGTTGAACCTCGATTGGAACAAGCCGCTCGATCCCGCGCACACTGTCTTCTGGCGCATGTGCGACATCATGGACAGTGCGACCATGCGCGCGCGCTTCACCGAGTTCCAACCCACGCATGTGGTGCATTTGGCAGCCCGCGCCGACACCGACGAGCCGAACGACATCGCCGCCTACCAGCAGAACCACGACGGCACCAAGCACTTCCTGGAAGTGGTGAAGGAGTTCCCCTCCATCCAGCGCATCATCGTCACCAGCACACAGTTCGTTTGCGAGGCCGGTTACCAGCCCAAGCACGATCTCGATTTCAAACCCTTCACGCTTTACGGCGAAACGAAGCGGCTCACGGAGATGCACACCCGCGAAGCTGGATTGCAGTGCGCGTGGACCATCATCCGCCCCACTACCATCTGGGGGCCGTGGAGTTTGCGCTACCGCGATATCATGTTCAAGGTGATGCGCAAAGGCCTGTACTTCCATCCGAGCAAGAAGAAGGTGGTGCGCAGCTACGGGTATGTGGGCAACGTGGTGTGGCAGATCGAGCAGATCCTGAACGCTCCGTTGGAGAAGGTGAATGGCCAGGTGTTCTATGTGGGCGATCAACCCATGGACCTGCGCCTGTGGGTGGATGCCATCAGCCGGAAGTTGGTGGGCAAGCCGGTGCGCTACATCCCTAGTTGGTTGGTGCGCACCATCGCCCTCGGTGGCGATGTGTTGAAGTTCCTCCACATTCCGTTCCCCATCACCACCGGTCGCTACCGGAGCATGGTAAGGGATTACATCACCCCCATGGACAAGACCATCGCCGCCTTCGGCGAAGCCCCATGGAGCTTGGAGCAAGGTGCAGAGGCCATGGTGCGTTGGCACGACAACGGCAGCGAGCGCATCGTGGCGCATACCTTGAAGGATGTCCGCATGAAACCCGCAGACCACAAAGGCTGAAGCATGCTGGCGAAACGGCGGGTGATCAACGTGGACATTTCCATGGGCAGCTTTTCTGAGCACATACAAGCCATCTGCTCATTGGGCAGCAGGCACCAGAGCAGCTATGTCTGCTGTGTGAATTCGCACATGGCCGTTGAAGCCAGGGAACCATCCTTCAATGCTGTCGTCAACAACGCAGATATGGCCACGGCCGATGGCATGCCCATCCTTTACAGTATGCAGTGGTTGGCCAAGGTGAAGCAGGAACGCGTGGCCGGTAACGACCTGATGCCAGCGCTACTGGTGGAAGCCGAGCGCAAGGGCCTTGGGGTGTACTTGTACGGCGGCAAGCAGGAAGTACTGGATACGATCATCGACCGAGCGGCCAAGGAGCACGCGCGGTCACCGATCGTGGGTCATGAGTCGCCTCCGTTCAGGCAGCTCACTGCAGCGGAGATGGATGAAACCGCCGCGCGCATCAATGCCAGCGGTGCGCACATCGTCATGGTGGCCTTGGGCTGCCCGAAGCAAGAGCGTTGGATGGCGTCCATGAAAGGCAAAGTGCACGGTGTGATGCTCGGATTGGGTGGGGCCTTCCTGCTGTATGCTGGCGTAGACAGCCGTGCACCAAAATGGATGCGCACGCTCAGCTTGGAGTGGCTGTACCGCTTGGCGCTTGAGCCTCGGAGATTGTGGAGGCGGTACTTCATCACCAATAGCGTTTTCCTGTCCATGTTCCTGAAAGCACTTGTGAAAGGAAAGTGACCGCGATGCACCGCCAAAGTGACCCCATTCGTCAGAATGTGTCCGAAGGGTTCAATGAAGGTCACCTTTCGACGAATCACTGAATACTTCCGACGAATCTTGACATCGACCACACACCCCTCTACATTCGCCCCTCGCTCTTCCGAAAGGACCCTGACCAAGACCAAACACATTCCTTCAGAAGAACATGCTCTCCTCCGACGATAAGACAGGCCCGGGCGGCGTACCACGCGAACGCTCGATCCTGCAGACCGCCAGCACCGAACTCGGTACCGCGCTGCGCAATGGCCGTAGGCCATTGCTCCAAGTGCAGAACGGCTTGGTGAAGGTGCTTCAGTTGGACCCGCTCACCGCCGTCAAGGACCTGGTGATCGTGGGCGAGGGACCGGCTGCTGAGGAGATCCAGCGCTATTGCGAAGACCAGACGGTGCGTGGCTATCGCTTCCGTGGCTTGTTCAGTGATGTGGAACCGAAAGGCGAACTGAAGGACAAGCGCATGGGCACCGTTGCGGAAGCGCGCAAATTCATCCTGCGGAACCGCATCGACATCGTTTACTGCGCGTTGCCGGGCACCCAGCGTAACGAGATCACGGAACTCATGGAGTTCTGCGAGAGCCATACCATCCGCTTCCGGGTGATCCCCAGCGCCGAGAGCTTCATTCCCGTGGTGAAGACCACCAGCTTGGAGTTCCATGGTTCGGTGCCTACTGGCGCACTGCGTCGCGAACCACTTGACATCGCCCGCAACCGCACGATCAAGCGTGCCTTCGATATCGTGTTCTCCTTTCTGGTGATCACGCTCATTTTTACGTGGCTCTTCCCGATACTCGCTATGCTGGTGAAGTTGAGCAGCCGTGGGCCGGTCTTCTTCAAGCAGAAGAGGCTGGGCCGGGACAACCATCCCTTCGTCTGCTGGAAGTTCCGCAGTATGCGTATGAACAAGGAGGCCGACAGCATGCAGGCAACCAAGAACGACCCACGCGTTACCCGTGTGGGGGCCTTCCTGCGGAAGAGCAACTTGGACGAAATGCCGCAGTTCATCAATGTGCTCTTTGGACAAATGAGCGTTGTGGGTCCCCGCCCCCACCCTGTGCGTCTCAACGATCGCTACCGCGACATCGTGGACAAGTACATGGTGCGCCACTTCGTGCGCCCCGGCATAACCGGCTGGGCACAAGTGAACGGCTACCGCGGCGAAACCAACACCCCCGAACTGATGGAGAAGCGCATCCAACTCGATGTGTGGTACCTGGAGAACTGGAGCTTCAAGCTGGACTTGAAGTGCGTGGTGAAAACGGTGACCAACATGCTGGGCGGTAAGGAGAAATTCGCTTACTGAACGATTTTCGGACAGTGGTTAAGGAGGGTCCCGGGCAACCGGGACTTTTCTTTTGGACCCGTTTCCGTGGATAGCGGCCGGGGCCTATATTCGCGGCCCATTTCGATAGAACGGCCATGGCCAACCACAAGTCTGCCCTTAAGCGCGTACGCCAAACGGAAACCCGTAACGAACGCAACCGCTACCAGCACAAGACCACCCGTAACGCTGTTCGCGACCTGCGCGCCGCTACGGACAAGAAGGCTGCAGCCAAGCTGTTGCCCGAGGTGAGCAGCATGTTGGACAAACTGGCCAAGACCAGCATCATCCACAAGAACAAGGCGGCCAACCTCAAGAGCAGCCTCACCAAGCACGTGGCCGGCCTGAAGTAAGCCCGCAGAACTTTACCATCGAACAGGTCCTCCGCAACGGGGACCTGTTTCATTTGCAGCCTATCCGGTCATATCGCGCATGGACCCCGAGCAAGAGAACTTCCGCCCCACCATACGCGAATGGGCCAAGGACGATCGACCCCGCGAGCGGCTGATGGCGCAAGGGCCCCAAGCGCTGAGCGATGCGGAACTGCTGGCGATCCTCATCCGCACCGGCACACCCAAGATGAATGCCTTGGAAATGGGCCGTGAGATCCTACGGGCAGGTGGGAACGATCTTGGACGGCTCGGGCGCATGAGCGTAGCCGACCTGATGAAGACCCACGGCATGGGCGAAGCCAAGGCCATCACGATCGCAGCCGCCTTGGAACTTGGGCGCCGCCGGCGCGAGCAGGCCGGTCCCGAACGCCGAATGATCGCAAGTAGCAAGGATGCCTATGAAGAACTCAGGCCAGTAATGGCTGATCTGGCGAATGAGCAGTTCTGGCTGCTGATCCTGGACCGTGGGAACCGGGTAACGGACAAATGCATGGTGAGCGACGGTGGCATGCATGGTACCGTGGCCGATCCCAAACGCATCTTCAAGGAAGCCCTGGATCGCCGCGCAGCGAGCATCGTGCTCTCACACAATCATCCCAGCGGACAGTTGCGCCCAAGCTCCGAGGATATCGCTCTCACCAAGAAACTAATGGAAGGTGGGCGGCTACTGGACATCACTGTGCAGGATCATTTGATCGTGACGGAAACCGGCTACTTCAGTTTCGCTGACAACGGTATGCTTTGAGCAATGGCAGCTGCGATCAAACTACTGACGGTTGTCGGGGCGCGGCCCCAGATCATTAAGGCGGCTGCTATCAGCAGGGCCATTGCGAACGGTTTTGCGGGCAGGATCAGCGAAACGATCCTGCATACCGGGCAGCACTACGACGACAATATGAGCGATGTCTTCTTCCGGGAATTGGGCATTCCTGCAGCCGACGTGCAGCTCAACGCGGGATCGGGAGGCCACGGCGCACAGACCGCCCGCATGATCGACGGCATCGAAGCGCAGTTGCTCAAGAACAGGCCCGATGTGGTGCTGCTCTACGGCGATACCAACAGCACCCTCGCCGGTGCCGTGGCGGCCGCCAAGCTGCATGTACCCGTTGCCCATGTGGAGGCGGGACTTCGCTCTTGGAACAAGGCCATGCCCGAGGAGATCAACCGGATCACCTGCGACCACTGCAGCACTTGGTTGTTCTGTCCAACTGAAACCGCCGTGAAGAATCTGGAGCGCGAAGGAATGGTTCATCACGGCATGGCGAAGCCGAATATCAATGCCCCTTCGGTCCACATGAACGGCGATGTGATGTTCGACAACAGCATGCATTTCGCGGAACGCGCTGGCAAGAAAAGCAGTGTCCTTCGCGATCAAGGACTAGCGCAAAATGGCTTCGCTCTGGCGACCATCCATCGCGACCACAACACGGATGTGCGCGAGCACCTGAACGCCATCTTCCAAGCACTGCTCTCATTGTCTGACAAGCACCAACTGAACATCGTGCTGCCGGTGCACCCCCGTTTGCGCAAGTGCATGAACGCAAATCTGGATCCCGGTCTTGGAGCGGCAGTTGATGGTTCGAAGCGGATGCATTTGATACCACCCGTTGGCTTCCTCGATATGATCGAACTGGAGCGCAATGCCCGATTGGTACTTACCGACAGCGGCGGCGTACAGAAGGAAGCCTTCTTCTTCAACAAACCCTGCGTGATCCTCCGGCCCGAAACGGAATGGGTGGAGTTGGTGGAGCATCGCCAAGCCGTCCTCGCCGGTGCGGATGCCATTCGGATCAACGAAGCGGCGGATCACTTCCTCGCCAGCGGAGTTCCGGCCTGTCCGCCGCTGTTCGGGGACGGCAGTGCCGCACAACGCGTATGCGACGTGTTGGTGAAGGACCTTGGTTGATGCACGACCGTGGCGCGGTGCATCGTTAACATTGCCCGAGCCCCGCGCATTTGCAACCCGTCTTCGTCCATATCGAGCAGCCATCGTCACGAGCGCACTATGTGATCGGCCACGTGCTGGAACGCATGTTGGGCTGGGATGTGGAGTGGGTCGATGAACTGGAAACATTTCGCACTACTCAAGGGTTGCGCCTCCTCTATGGGACAGCTGAAATAGCGGACGTCTTCCGCGTGCATCCAGAAGGTCTTCTGTATGAGACGCACGTAAGGAAGACGGATCCCGCCGTAATCCGCTTACCCGGCCTGCATGCCCTCTTCCCAACGGCGACGGGCGATACACCATTCGACGTTTTCGCCGCCGCTTTCTGGATGCTATCGCGCATGGAAGAGCACGCCATCGACGCGACCGACGAGCACGGCCGTGTGAGAACGAACGATCTCTTTGCTGCGCGACACGGCTTTCTCGATGTGCCTGTTGTTGACGAGTGGGCACTTTGGTTCGCGCGCTCTTGGCGTGAGCGCGACGAACGCGTTCCATTGCCCAACAGGAAGTACAGCCATGTCTTCACAATGGATGTGGACAATGGATTCGCCTATCTCGGCCGGTCGTGGTGGCGTGTGACCGGTGCGCATGCACGAGCAATGATGGAGAACCGCACCGGTGAAATGAAGGCGCGTCGTGATGTGCTTTCCGGAAAGTCGCCGGATCCGTTCGACGTATACGGAGAGACCGGCCGATGGACCGAAGGCCTTGCCGATCGACGCATCGTTTTCTGGTTGATCGCTGAACGGGGAAAGCACGACCACGCCGTGCCGACGTCCTTTCCCCTGCTCGCCCAGCGCATCAAGGAAACCTCGCAATGGGCGGAGATCGGTATTCATCCTTCCTACTACAGTCTGAGCGCACCGGCGTTGATAGAGCAGCAGCGCATGCAGCTTTCAGCGGTTTCAGGAGCACCAGTCAACTTGTCGCGGCAGCATTTCTTGCGCATCCATAAGGAAGCGCCATATCCTGAACTGCGGCGCTTGGGTTTTCGAGAGGATCACAGCATGGGCCTGCACGACAAGCTCGGTTTCCGTGCAGGCACCTGCACACCATACAAGTGGTTCGATCTGAAAAACGACCAACCCACCGGGCTTGAGATCTGGCCGCACACGGTGATGGACAATACCCTCCGGAACAAGTTGAAGCTTACACCCGCGGAAGGCGTGCAAGCGGGGAAATTGATGGTGGACAAAGTGCGCGCCCTCCAAGGCACCTTCATCGGTTTGTGGCACGAGAGCTTCCTCAGCGATCACCTGGAAGCGACGGGCTGGCGTGATACGATCAAGGAGATCACACAATACGCAAAGCCATGATCCGGTGCTTGCGACATGCGGATATCGACAAGGCGGAATGGGACCGTAACCTACTTGAATGCCCGAACAAACTGTGGTACGCCTTGAGCCATGTGCTCGATGTGGCAAGTCCCGGATGGGAGGCCTTGGTGGATGCTGCGAACGGTGCCATGATGCCACTGACTTGGCGCAGGAAATTCGGCCTTCGTTACCTGTTCCAGCCGTTCGGACTTCAGCAACTGGGGGTGTTTTCATCACAACCGATATCCACGGAAATATCATCGTCGTTCCTGTCAGCAATTCCGAAGCATTTCCGCTTGGCGGAGATCGCCATCAACCAAGGCATGGTGTTCGCGCCAACAGAAGGTTGGACTTCCACCGAACATCCGGACAGCGTTCTTGACCTGTCAGGGGGTATCAAGAACGTCCGTGCGAACTATTCCAAAGGACATGAACGCAATGTGCTGATGGCCGGAGAACGACTGTCGGCGCTTACATATCCTATGGACCCGCAGTCCTTTTCGGACCTGTTCGTGCGTACCACGGCGGAACGTTTCAAGGGCATCGATGCGCATGGGCTTCGCAGCATGGCAGCCTTGCTGCAAGCAGGAAACGACCATGGCGAGGTGGACATCATCGGCATTCGCGACGAACAGGGCGACTGGAAGGCTGGCGTGGCATTCGTGCATTGGCAAGGGCGGACGATCCTGCTGAAAAGCGCCAGCGACGACGCGGGCCGCAGTATGAATGCCATGTTCCATTTGGTCGACGTGGGGTTGGAGCACGCTTGCGCCGTTTCGGCGCTGATGGACTTCGCGGGGAGCGAACACCACGGCACCACGCGATTCTACAAAGGTTTCGGGGCGAAGCCCACGGTATATTTACGCCTGAGCAAGAACAACCTCCCGTTCTGGCTCAAGCCCTTCAAGCGCTGAACCATGGTGGTGGAACTTTCCCGGACGAAGAGTATAGCGAACCACTTCCTGGCCGAACTGCGCGATGAGCATGTGCAGAAGGACAGCATGCGTTTCCGCCGCAACTTGGAACGCATCGGCGAGTGCATCGCCTACGAGTTGAGCAAAACCTTGGACTTCGAAGAGCGCGAGGTGACCTCGCCGCTGGGTGTGGCACACACCACTCTGTTGACGGAACAACCCGTGATCGCAACCATCCTGCGCGCCGGTTTGCCGTTGCACCAAGGCATGCTCAACTACTTCGACCGCGCCGACAGTGCCTTCATAAGCGCCTACCGGAAACACCGGAAGGGCGAGGATGGGTTCGATGTTGAAGTGGAATACCTCAGCAGTCCATCGATCGAAGGCCGTACGTTGATCATCGCTGACCCTATGCTCGCGACAGGTCGCAGTATGGTGCTGGTGTATCGAGCTCTCCTCCGTTTGGGCAAACCGAAGGCTCTGCACATTGTCTCGGCCATAGCGAGTGCCGAAGGCATGGAGTATTTGAAGGCCCATATGCCTGCCGGAACGCACCACTGGACCGGCGCGGTGGATGAAGAAATGACGGCTCAAGCGTACATCGTTCCCGGGCTGGGCGATGCCGGTGACCTGGCTTACGGCACCAAGCTCTGATCCGCCATGCTCAACCTTGGCGAAATCCTGTTGGTGATCGGTAGCGCTATGGTGAAGTTCTTGTTCGCGCCATGGATCGCGTACATGCTGGACGGAAAGTTCGGCGGCGCCGTGCTGTGGTCCTTCGTTGGCGGTTGCTTGGGCACACTGGTGTTCTATCGCATCAGTGCATGGCTGATGGAACGCGCGCGGCTCCGTGCGGTGCGCAAGCAACTCGCCTCCGGTATCCGTACCAAGATCTTCACACGCTTCAACAAATTCGTGGTGCGCATGAAACGTGGGCACGGGCTGCTCGGTATCGTTGCGGTGCTGCCCTTCATTTCCATTCCAGTGGGCTCCGTTCTGGCGGCCAAATACTTCAAGCACGATCGGCGTACGATACCCGCTTTGATCGGTTCCGTGGCCGTATGGAGCGTTCTGTTGAGCGTGTTCTGGAGAATCGGTCAGTGATGCGCTACCGCCACCTGTTCTTCGACCTCGATCACACCCTCTGGGATTTCCGCACGAACTCGCGTGCAACACTCGAAGAGCTGCATGCCGAACTGGAACTTGCCTCCCACGGGTTGCCGGACAAGGCTGAATTCATTGCCGTGTATGAGGAGATCAACACAGCGCTTTGGGCGCAGTACTCCGTGAACGGCTTGGACAAGGAAGTAATGCGCGTGCTGCGGTTCCGGAACACCTTGCTGCAGTTCGGCGTGAAGAACGACAGGCTGGCCCGGACGATGGGCCACCTCTATGTCGATAGATGTCCGAAGCGCACGGCGTTGATGCCGGGTGCACTCGAAATGTTGAACCATTTGCACGGGAAATGCGCGCTGCACATCATCACCAATGGGTTCGAGGAACCACAGCATATCAAGCTCAATAGCAGCGGACTCATCCGCTACTTCGACTGCATTGTCACTTCGGAAAGGGCCGGGGCGCGCAAGCCAGAATCACGGATCTTCCGATATGCCCTCAACAGGGCGCGGGCCAGCGCATCCGAAAGCGTGATGATCGGCGACGATGTGAAGGCCGATATCCTTGGGGCACGCTCAGCGGGTATGGATCAACTCTTGTTCGATCCAGATGGCCGGCACGTCGATGCAGAGGCAACGCACCGCCTCACGCACCTCGATGAGCTGCTCCCCTTGTTGGCTTAGAACGGTGTACCGTCAACCTCGAACCGATAGCCCAATACTGCCTTTTTGCCGTTGGCCTTACTCTCCTTGAGCACCGTGAGTGTCTCAGGCGCTTACACCTTGCAGCTGTAAAGGATGTCACCCTTCGTTCCCTTCGTGATGATGTGCAGGCTATCGCCACGCCACTGCACCGGTACATTGTACAAGCCGATGTTACGCTGACCCAG
>CADECG010000012.1:6016-42482 GCA_902825795.1 uncultured Bacteroidota bacterium | reverse complement strand
GTGGGTCCACGAAGTTGTCCGTGAGCACCCCCCAGAACTGGTTCTTGTCCCCGAAATTCACAGGGCCGTCCATGGCTTCCATGCCGCGTGCTTTCAGCCAGTCGCGCGCTGCGTCCAACATCAGGTTGGCGGCGTTCTGGTCATCGATGCACTCGAAGAAGCCCATCCCGCCGGTCGGTTGTTTCTCCTCGTAGGCCGTCTTGGGGTTTACGAACGCAGCGATGCGTCCAATGGCAATGCCGTTGTCCGCGTACAGCACCCAGCGTACAACCTCGCCTTGCTTCCCGGTGTCCTTGTCGGGCTTCAGCAGTTTGTTCTTCTCCGGATCGAAAACCTTATCGACATCCTGTCGCAAATGCGGGATCCAGTTCTTGTCGTTGGCATAGATGCTCCATGGCAGGCGCATCCAATCCTTCAGCGTGCGCGCATCAGTGGTTTCCTTCAGTTGCATGGCTCGGGCGGTTGCGCTGTGGCGCGTAGGGAATTGCGACGGCAAAGATGCTCGCGGTGATTAACATTGGCCAGCCCGAAGATCACCGCATCGCTGAATGAGCACTGCTCCCGTTTTTCTAGTCGGTTTCATGTGCTGCGGTAAAACCCGCGTGGGACGAGAACTGGCGGAGGTGCTTGGGTTGCGTCATATCGACTTGGACCGGCGCATTGAGGAACAAGTGGGGCCGTTGCAGGTCTACTTCGCCCAGCGGGGTGAAGAGGCTTTCCGCGATATCGAGCGCGAAGTGCTATCCAGCTTACTGGCTGTGCGGGAAGTGGTCATCTCTTCCGGTGGTGGCACGCCCATGAGTTTCGACAACATGGCGCGCATGCTGGAGGCTGGTATGGTCGTCTTCCTCGATGTTCCGTTGGGGGAACTGATGCCGCGTATCGTTCGGAGCGGCGGCGATAGGCCCTTGCTCATGGGCTTCAAGGGGGATGACTTGGAACGGCGGGTTGTTAGTCTGTTGCAGGAGCGATCGCCGGAGTACCGGCGTGCGCACATAACCGTTGACGCGAGCGGCAGCCCGGAGGAAGTTGCAGGGCGGGTTGCCCGGGCGCTTGCCTCTTATCAGTCCAAATAGACGCCGTCCTTCTTGCCTAGTTCCACATGGATGCGCTCTTGCAGCGTTGTGCTGAGCGTGAGGCCCACGATATCGGCACGAATGGGGAAGGTGCGGTGACGACGGTCAACGAGCACTACGGTGTTCAATCGTTTCAGCGGGTGCTTCACTAGATGCGCGGCCGCGTGCATCAGCGTTCTGCCGCTTTCCAACACATCATCCACCAGCACCACGGTCGCTTTGTTCAGTTTCCCTTCATCGCCGCTCAAGTGGAAGGGCTTGTTCATCGGGTCGTTCTTGTCCAGCGTTACCTCCATGACTTCCACAGCCAATGTCGAAATGGACCTCAGCAAAAGAGCGAGGCGTTCCGCCAGTTGGTTACCACGCGGTGCGATGCCGATCAGCACGATGCTCTTCTCCAGATGGTGCTCCTCGTGCAGTTGGTGCGCAATGCGCGACAACTTGCGTTGCAGGCGGTCGTGGTCCACGACCACGGTTCGTTCAGCGCTCATGCGGCCAAGTTAGCGGCGCCGGAATTCAAGTCGCCTGTGCCAAGAGCGTGATCCCTTCCACATGGTCCAAGCGGATCTCCCGGCCGTCGGTCAGGCGCACCCATTCCGCGCCATCGTGTTGCACGAGATCACTGATCACACCATCGGCCTGCTCCTCGGTGCCTAAGAACAGCCGCACGCGCTGCTTCAACGTAGCGGCCTCTTCCAGCCGGTCGTAGAAATTGCAGTCGATGGGTGTGTAGTCCTCCACGGAAGGTGAAGGTAATCGCCACGTTCACCTGTGAAAGCCCGGCCGGTTCAATCCAATAAGGCAAAGCGGAACACCATCTGCCGGTGGGTCAACCGCATTTGACGCATGGCGTCATCATCCCCGCTGCCGTTTTGAATGACCCCCATGAAATCACGGATGGTCATCTCGCGGTCCTGCGGATCGTGTGCGCTCAGCAGCTTGCCCAGTTTGCGACCGCCCAGTGTTGCCAGCCGCTCCGCATGAGACTTTGCTTTGTTGAACAGGTTGGTCATCAATGCTTCCATCGCCCCTGGGTCGGCATCGTAGTTCCATTCGGCCACATGACCCTCCACTTTGCCGCGCTGGCGCAGCCATTCCACCAGCTTCTTCAGTTCGGCCTCGGTCTTTACGGTAACGCGCGTGCCGAGATCCCCGGTTGGCTCCTCGTATCCATTGATAGCATACGGATCGCCGTACACCGGTACATCGCTGGCAGTGTAGCCCGCGCCCATCAGGTCTTTCCGCAGGCGTTCTTTCGCCTTGTTCATGCGCTCAACGAGTTCGCGCTGGTATTTCTCGTAGTCGTCGCCATCGTTGTAGGCCACATCGGTCACCTCGGCATCCATCACCGTTATGTCGTACGCAATGCTCTTCAACCGCACAGGTACGGTATCGCTCACTGTGAGTTCGATATAGTTGTCGCTGATCGTTTGCGCGCTGGCGCTTCCCACAAGAAGCAGCGCAGCGCTGAGAAAAGACAAGATCCGGTTCATGGGGAAAGGATTGAGTGGGTGAAGGTCGCTAACGGGGTGATGGGCTCACTTGATCAGTTCCATGCGCACCACGTTCTCAACATGGTAGGTGTGCGGGAACATGTCGAACGGTTGAACATGCGTTATGCGGTACATGTCTTTGAGCAACGAAAGATCGCGCGCTTGTGTGGACGGATTGCAGCTCACGTAAACGATGCAAGATGGTGCCAGTTCGCGGATCCGTGCCACTACGTCCTCATGCATGCCTGCACGCGGCGGGTCGGTGATGAGCACATCAGGCTTTCCGTGCCGCTCGATGAAGTCCGCGTTCAAGAGGTCCTTGAGGTCGCCGGCTTCGAAGGCCACATTGTCGATGCCGTTCAATGCAGCATTCGCGTGCGCATCGGCCACCGCTTCCGGCACGATCTCGGCTCCGACCACTTGTGCGCAATGCCGCGCGAGGAAGAGGGAGATGCTACCGGCACCGCAATAGAGGTCATACACCTTCTCTTTCCCGGTAAGGCCAGCAAGGCTGCGCGTTACCTCGTACATGCGCTGTGTCTGCTGCGGGTTGGTTTGGAAGAAGCTCTTTGCCCCGATGCGGAATCGCAGGTTCGGGAAACCGTCGTCCAAGAGTTCTTCGACGATATGGTCGGTACCGTGGAACGTATGGATGTCCAGATCCCAGATGGTGTCGTTCTTCTTCGGATTGATGGTCCACTGCAACGATGTGATCGCCGGGAACGCTTCGCGCACTGCTAACAGCAGCTTCTCCTGCGCTTCCGGATGGTCTTCGCCGAAGGCAATGAGCACCGCACACTGGCCGGTGAGCGTAGTGCGCACCATCACCGTACGCAACCAGCCTTCGTGCTTGCGGATATCGTAGAACCCCGGTCCGTTCTCACCGGCGTGCCTGCGGATGAAGTTGCGCACACCGTCGCTGGGCTCCGGCTGCAAGTGGCACTCATCCACTTGAAGGACCTTGTCGAAGCCGCCCGGCACGTGGAAACCCAGCGCGTTACGATCGGTGATGTCGCCCATGGTCTTCAATTCTTCCGAAGTGAACCACCGGAAGGCGCTCGCCGTGTATTCCAGTTTGTTGCGGTAGTGGGTGGTACACGCTGAGGCAATGATGGCCGAGACTTCCGGAAGCTCCAGCCCCCCCAGTCTGACAAGATTGTCCACCACTTGCTGCTGCTTGAATTCCAATTGCTTGGGGTAGGAGAGGTCCTGCCATTTGCAGCCTCCACAAATGCCGAAGTGTTTGCAGAAGGCTTCCACCCGGTCGGGTGATCGCTCCACAATGCGGGTGGCCGTGGCTTCAGCCCAACTCTTCTTCTTCTTGGTAACGCGTAGGTCGGCAACGTCGCCGGGTACGGCACCGTTCACGAACACCACCATGCCCTCGCGTTTCGCGATGGCCTTTCCGTTGGCGCCGTAGTCGGTTATGGGAACGGCATCCCAAAGGGGCAGTGGTTTCTTGGTACGGCTCATGGGCGGCAAAGAAGGTGAGAATGGAATGAAAGCGCTCGCCCGGGAGCGGCGACTGCGTTGCCCGGCACCGGCCGATATCTTGCGCACCCTTCCACAGCACCATGCAAGAATCACGGACCGACCAACGCACTAAGAGCCAACGCGCCATTGCACTGGAGGACAAGTTCGGCGCGCACAACTACCACCCGCTGCCGGTGGTATTGGACAGCGGCAAGGGAGTGTTCGTGTGGGACGTGGAAGGAAAACGCTACTACGACTTCCTCAGCGCCTACAGCGCGATCAACCAAGGCCATTGCCACCCGCGCTTGGTGAAGGTGATGCAGGACCAAGCAACGCGCATGACGCTCACCAGCCGTGCGTTCTACAACAGTGTTCTGGGGGATTACGCTCAGGTGTTGTGCGAGACTTTCGGGTACGAGAAGATGTTGCCCATGAACACCGGTGCCGAGGCTGTGGAGACCGCGCTGAAGATGGCGCGCAAGTGGGGCTACGAGAAGAAGGGCATCCCGAAGGACCGGGCGAAGATCCTCGTGTGCGAGGGCAACTTCCACGGCCGTACCATCAGCATAGTGAGCATGAGCACCGATCCCGACAGCCAAGGCGGTTTCGGGCCGTTCACACCGGGCTTCGAGGTGATCCCGTACGATGATATACCAGCGCTGGAGAAGGCATTGTCCGACCCCAACGTTTGCGCCTTTCTGGTGGAACCGATCCAAGGCGAACGCGGTGTCTTCACACCCGCTGATGACTACTTCCCGAAGGCCATAGCGTTGTGCAAGTCGCGCAATGTGCTCTTCATCTCCGACGAGATACAAACAGGAATAGCGCGGACCGGCAGGCTCCTCTGCGGTGTCGCTGACGACGAAACGGATACGGCGAAACGGCCCGATGTGGTGATCCTTGCAAAAGCGCTGAGCGGTGGCATGTACCCTGTTAGTGCGGTGCTCGCCGATCACGGTGTAATGGACGTCTTCACGCCCGGCACGCACGGCAGTACTTACGGTGGCAATCCGATGGGGGCGAAGCTTGCCATTGAAGCGCTGGCCATTGTGAAGGATGAGCAGCTCATCAGCAATTCGGAGCGGCTTGGCCGGATCTTCCGTGCTGAGATGCAGAAACTGGTGGACGCGTACAACTTCGTGAAACTGGTGCGCGGCAAAGGCCTGCTAAATGCGTTGATCATTGAGCCGCGGACGGCCAGTGATGGTTCACCGAAGTCAGCATGGGAACTCTGCCTGCTGCTGCGCGACAATGGGCTGCTCGCGAAACCCACGCACGGGGACATCATCCGGTTCGCTCCGCCATTGATCATCACGGAAGAGCAATTGATGGAGTGCGTCAACATCATCGCACTCAGCGTGAAACAGTTCGCCTAAGCCTAGGAGGGCTACAACTTGCTCCTATCCACCTCCTTCACCAGCTTGCCTTTCTCGTAGTGCAACTCGCGGTACACTTGACCGTCTGGGCTGTAGTCGTAGTGGATGCCGTGCTCCAAACCGTTCTCCCAGTTCTCAACGAATTTCTTGGTGCCGTCCTCGTAGTAGTAGATCCATTCGCCGTGTTCCACGCCGTTCTCGAAACGGCCTACATACTCCAGCCGCCCGCTCGGGTAGAACACCTTTTCCATCACTTTCTCGGCCTCCTCACCATCGCCCTTCATGTACACCACCACTTCGGGCTTGCCGTTGGGATGGCTGCTAGCGGTGAATTTCTTCACGCTGCAAGAGCTGAAGAGAACGAGCAAGGGCAGGAACAGGGACAAGCGCATCGGCGGGGCGATCAGGGCGCCCGAAAATAGAGTAAAGCCGGTGGACCGGACCAAAGCGTCAAGGCGAAGTGTCAAGATCCAATTCGCAGCGTCGGAAAGCCTTCTTCGAAGCTTGAGCCTTGACGCTTGCTCAGAACCAAGCCACCAACTTCAAGTTGAACCGGCGCGGGCTGAGGTAGTCGGGGATGGCATAGTACCGGCCACGAACATCCTGCACCCAGGTGTGGTCAACCACATTGCTCACGTTCAATAGGTTGAAGACTTCCAAAGACAGCCACATATCGTGCATGCCCAGCCATTTCTGGCGCTGGCCTTCGGCTCCGATGAACTGTTTGCTGAAGCCGATGTCCACCCGCCGGTAGAAGCTGGTGCGCAGTGTGTCCTTGTAGCGTTCGAAGCTGGGCGGACCGAATGGCAGGCCAGTGCCCAGCACAAGATTCAAATGCACCTTCCACGTTGGCCAGCGCGGCATTTCGTCCTGGAAGAAAAGTGCGAAGGTGACCCGCTGATCCGTAGGCCGTGGGATATAGCCCGGTTCGACGCGAACGGTATCAACAGCCACCTGATCGAAGGTGTAGCCCGGAATGATGAGCTGGCCTTTGGCGTTGTATAGTTCGTAATAGAAGTCATCGCTGATATTCTCTTGAATGCTCAGGATGCCGAGCGAAGCCCAACTCTCGATGCCCTCAATGAACTCACCGTTCAATTTCAGGTCGAGGCCCGTGGCGTATCCGCTGGAATTGTTGGTGGCGTAGTAGCGGATGCGCACGTTATCCACTTCGTACGGGATCAGGTCGTCGAGGATCTTGTAGTAGGCTTCCGTGCTGAATTTGAACGGCCGTCCCCAGAATTTGAAGTAGCGGTCCCAGCCCAGCACGAAGTGGATGCTCTTTTGGGCTTTGATCTCCGGATTGAGCATCCCATCCAAGCCTCGAAGCTCCCGGTAGAAAGGGGGTTGGTAGTAGTAGCCCGCGGCGAACCAGTAGCTGTTGTCCCGCTCTACGACTTTTCCCTTCTTGGTAGTGCGCTTTCCGCTGGGCTGCCATTTGATCCGCCCGCGCGGGCTGAACACCGTTTGGCCGTTGTATGACCAGTGCTGCACCCGTCCGCCGAGCGTGGCACTGAGTGTTCCGCTGCTGTCCCGCCCGGTGGTCCATTCCCATGCGTTCTGCAGGTATGCGCTGGCGCGGATGCTCTCGATGGCGAGTTTGGTTTTGAGGCTGTACTGCAGCTCCAAGTTCTCGCCGCCGTTGTACGGGATGCTGTAGTCCGCGCTATCCACCATGCTCCACTCGCTCAGCTTGTCGTTGATCTGTTCGCTGCGCGCGTCAACACCCCATTGCAGGTAGCTGCGGGCGAGTGTTTTGAAACCCTTGTGGGACACCGTGTACAGCGTCGCATCCAACTCATTGCGCGCGTGATCGAGGAAGGTGCCGATGCCCAGGTTCCGCACCGCTTCACCGAACTGATCGCTGCCCAGATCGCGCTCCAACTCGCTCAACAGGTATTGGCCCAGGATGTCGAAACGTTCCGTTTCATGGGTGCGCGTAGCGCCGAAGTTGAACTTCAGCAGCAGGTCCTTGCGCGGCCGGATGTTGAGGCCGAGCACTGTGCTCCACGTCTCGAACTCAGTGCGCTCGATACCGTCGTAGTAGACGGTGAAGCGCAAGGCCTCATTGAAGTTGCCCAGTTCGGTCTCGCGGTCCTGCGGCTCGAAGATGTATTTGTTCTTGCTGTACAGACCGAGGAAGCTCAGCTCCACTTTGTCGGTGAGGTCGTAGGTCCAGTAGCTCTGTAGGTCCGTATAGCGTGGGTCGTATTCGCCCTTCGTATCCAATCCGCGCAGCACGAGTTCCGTGCTCCGGTAGCGGAAGCCCGTGACCTGTCTGAGCCTTTTGCCCAGCATGGCGCTTTCCACGGAGATGGCAGCCCCTAGCGTGCTGGCCATTACGGTGGCTGCGAATTTCTTCGGACGCTTATACTGGATGTCGAGCACGCTGCTCATTTTGTCCCCGTAGCGCGCATCGAAACCACCTGCACTGAACTGGATACGCTCCACCATGTCGGGGTTCGGGAAAGAGAGGCCTTCCTGCTGTCCGGCGCGAACGAGAAAGGGCCGCATCACCTCCACGTCGTTCACATACACCAAGTTCTCGTCGTAGTTGCCGCCGCGCACGCTGTAGCCGCTGCTCAGCTCATTGCGGATGTTGGCGCCCATTCCGCTGAGCATGCCTTCTATGCCACCGGTTATGGAGGGATTGAAAACGACCACTTTCGGATCCAGCCGCTCAATACCACCGCCGCGCTCGCCGGATCGCTTGAACGTGGTGAGCGAACGGCTGCCCATCAGTACATCCAGCTTCCGTTTCTCCCCATCCGCCAGCGTTAATGTTATGGTCGTATCCATGCCTACTTGGCGGAACAACAGCAGCGCAGTCCCCGCAGGCACCGTGATCGCATACTTGCCATCGTTGTCGGTCTGGGAGAAGGTCTTGCCACCGACCAACGTGATCAGCACGTCGGGGGCTACTTCGTTGTCGCCCGTGCGAACGGTACCCGAAACCGTGGCTTGGCCTTGCGCAAGAACCGCTACGGAAGCGGCCTGCAGGAGCAGGAACAGCAAGGACCTGAAATTCATGGGGCGCTAAAGTAACGGGGCTTGCCAGCGCACATTGTGCACCGGTGCAATGCCACTCTCGGACGGCAGCGGCTACTGCTCAGCTATGGATCGCTTGCCCAATGTGGGCGACCAGATCATTGGCGGTGCCGAAATGCTCCAGCACTTTGATGCGGCTGCGCTGAAGATGATGCTTCAGGATATTACGTGGCGCCTCTTCCACTTTTCCTTCGATCACCAACATGTCCCACGATGTACGGTTCAATTGGTCCAGCACATCTATCCCATCATTGACACCCACAGCGATGAAGCCATGCGTGCGCAATTCCGAAAGGACGTTGTCGAGCTCTTGATCGTTCGGGCCGTAAACGAGAATGCGTTGGCTGCTCATGCTTTGTCCAAGACATCCGGCTGGTTAGCGGATGCTGTGCTTCCAAAGAAAGGATTTCCGGCTATTCACACGACATGTGCTTTTCAACCGGAGTTTGTGGGTTTCGTTTTCCCGCACCGTCAGTAGGCCGATCTGAAGGACCACATCACTTCTTCAGCAACTTGAAGGCGTGGCTCCACTGGTTGCGTGTGAAACCGGGCAGACACCAAAGAATGCACAGCGGCTCGATCGCACGTGCCGCCTCCACGCCGCCCATATCCTCCGCGTCCCAGCCGAAGTCAGTGAGCAATGTCGATACCGTTGTCTTCGCCGATGGGTCATTCCCACAGATGAACATGCTCGGTCGTCCTTCTTGAAAATGCGGGTCCACCATATAAGCATTGCCCACACTGTTGAAGGCCTTCACGAAATGGGCATCGGGGTTGATGCGCTGCAAACGTTCCATCAAACTTTCGTCCAGCGAGGTGAAGTACTTCAGCACACCGTTCGTTGGTGGAGCATCGGCGATGGGATTGGTCGTATCGATCACCGTCTTCCCAGCAAGATCTTTGCTTTCGCACAGGCGCACCACCATTTCGGCTGCGGTGCCTTTGGTCGCAAGCACGACCACATCCCCGAATGCAGCGGTGGTTTTGTGATCCCCGAGTTTCCCTTCAGGGTTCTTGTCCAACCAATCGGCCAGCTTATCGGTGTTGCGCGTTCCCACCATCACTTCATGACCCTTCTTCAGGAATCCGGTGGCCAAAACTTGGCCCACCATGCCGCTTCCAAGTACTCCGATCTTCATTGTTCAGTGTGTTACGTTGCTGGCGCTGAAGGTAGTGTTGGTGTCCACCCTGTTCTTAGCGTCGCGCTATGGGATCCTCGACGAAGCACCACTCCTCGATTTGACGCTCGGTCTCGGTGGGGGCCGGCTGGAGTTAGTGCAAGGCGGAAGGCCCAACTACTTCTTCTTCTTCTTGAAATCCCCGTTCCGCCATGCTTGCAGAAACTGGGCCCATGCGATCGGGTTGAAGAGGTTGATGCTCGGTGTACCTCCACTTTGGTAGAGTTTGGTACGGTCCTGTGCCATGGCATAGCTGAAGCTCTGGTAGGCGTCCGGTGGCAGGTTCTCCATGCGCTGCATCATTTCCGCAGGGCTCAGGTTCTTCAAGCTCCGCTGGTAATCGTCATCGGGCAGGTCCAAGGCAAGGAAGGCTTGATCGAATTGTTCGCGGCTGGGCCATGGGTAAACTGTGAATTCCTTCAAGAGGATCGTATCACTTTCCAACTGGTGGATGATGGAATACTTCTTCTCCGTGAGGTCGGTCGGAACCACGTATTGGCTGCGTTTGAAGCCTATGGCGCTGAACAACAGTGTATCGCCCTCCTGGGCAACGAAACTGAAGTATCCGAACACATCGCTCATCGTTCCGCGATAACTGTTCTTGATGAGCACATTGGTGAAGGGCACCGCCGCCAAGGAATCACCTGTTACCACCACGCCACTGAATTGGATCAGCGTTCGGGTATCCGCTTGCGCCAGACCTTGGCTGGCGAGTAGTACTGTCGTGGAGGTGAAGAGGAAAGATCTCAGGATGTTCATCGGGGCCAAAGGTATTCGTGGGGACCTGTACGCTGGTCTGGGCGAGCGGGGCTTCGGGCAGGCTGGGACGTTGGAGTAGCGTATTGTTGCACTGTGGCGTGGATCAATGACATTCGCGCTCCGCAACCGAACATGACGATGCTCAACGCGTCCTTCAACAGTACCAGTATCCGTGCCGTTCTGGTGGGCACCTCGTTCACGTTTTTTGGCGGGTTGTGTGCGCAGATCACCATCGACCAAACGGACATGCCAAGTGCTGGGGACTTGTCCGTGCGCTGGACAACGGCATTGACCGCTTTCGATGATGCGGACACCGGCCCGAACCATGTGTGGGACTTCAGCGCGTTGACGCCCACCCTTGAAACGGCTGATACGTCGGTGGCCGTGAGCAGCACACCGTTCCTGTACCAGCTGTTCTTCAACAACCCCTTCGTTTACCCCGACCACGATGCCGATTACGCGGTGCGTGGACAGGAGTTCGATTTCCAAGCGTTGCAGTTGACCGAGGTGTACGACTATTTCCGGCGCGATGCCGATGGTTTCGACAACGTTGGCTTCGGTGCGAACATCAATGGAGTGCCTGCCAGCGTGCAACGGCTGCCCGTGGATCACGTCTACGAATTCCCGCTGGATTTCGGTAACACGAGCAGCAGCTTCAGCACATGGCAGGTGGAAGTGCCCACGCTCCTGTTCTTCCGGCAGGAACAGCAGCGGGACAACACCGTGGACGGTTGGGGCACGCTCTATCTGCCCACCGACACGTTCCAGGTCTTACGCGTTGCAAGCGTGCTGAACCGCACCGATAGTGTGTACGTCGACCAGTTCGGCATCGGGTTCACGCTGCCGGAGCCAGAGACCATCGAATACAAGTGGCTTGCGGAAGGCATGGATATTCCCGTCCTCCAAGTGAATACCGTCGGCGGGCAAGCCACCACCGTTCGGTTCTGGTACGATTCCCTCACCGTTGGAACCACCGAGATCGATGCTGCCGCAGCGCCGGTGGTATTTCCGAACCCGACAAATGATCTGGTGCACGTACGATTGCCGAACGCCGATGGTGGCACATTGAGCTTGTTCGATGCCGCTGGTCGGATGGTGCGTTCCGTCACTGTTCCACGTGGTGCCGTGATCGCCACTGTGGATGTTGCCGGGTTGGCATCCGGCCTGTATGACATCAGACTGGACAATGGTGTTTGGAGCGGTAAACTGGCGATCGAACAGTAGCACGTTCCCATGCGCCGCTTGTCGGCTTGCATGAGAACAACGTTTTAACTGCACAGCCGAATGCGCATCCTACGCCTTTTCGATCCGCGCAAACACTGGCGCATGCATTTTGGTCTGATCGCGCTCTGTGTCGGTATTGTTCTCGGCATCAACGCATGGGTGTTGCGGAAGTCGGAGCCGGGAATTGTCGGCAAAGAGGAGGACCTGAGAACGGCGCACACGATCATGGTGCTCGGAAGTTTCGTCAGCGACGCCGGTGTGAGCGGTTGTGTGGAGGAGCGTCTGCAACGCGGGCTTTCCGTGTACCGCAGTGGCAAAGGGCAACGGTTCCTGCTCACAGGCGATCATGGTCGCAAAGGCTACGATGAGGTGAACACGATGATGGACCGGTTGATCACATTGGGCGTTCCGAAGGAGCACATCTTTCTCGACCACGCCGGCTTCGATACGTACGACAGCATGTGGCGCGCTAAGCAGGTTTTCCAAGTGGACAGTGTGACCATCGTCAGCCAAGGCTTTCACTTACCACGGGCGCAGTACATCGCTGCCTCGCTCGGGTTGAATGCACAGTCCATTGCGGCGGACCCGGTGGGTGGAAGCGTTTGCGACCGAGCTGGAATGCGCGAGCCCCTTGCGCGCGTGAAGGCTTTCTGCAATGTGTTGTTCGGTGCCGCGCCTCACCACGGCGGCCAGCCCGTACCGATCACCGGCCAGGCCAATGCATCACACGATCGTATTCAATAGCCAATGGTCAATATCGAATGTTCAGTGCTCAGGTTGGCCCTGAGTTTGGTCGCACATCATCGTGTTCCAATTGGAAATTGGATATTGGATATTCATCATTGAACATTCACGATGGACGCCATCCGCATCGAAACCGCCCAGAACGTGGGCGTGGACCACGAAGTAGCGAGCTTGGGTGAGCGCGGACTGGCGTGGTTCTTCGACCGGTTGATCCTTGCTGGCTGGTTGATCGCCGTGCTTTGGTTGTCGAACGTGGCGCACCTAGGGTTTGAAACGGTCTTTGAGTGGGTGCTATTGACCGTCGCTGCACTGCCCTTCTTGCTCTACAACTTCATCTGCGAGATCACGATGAACGGGCAGAGCATCGGCAAGCGCGCACGCAAGATCAAGGTGGCGCGTCTGGACGGCGGCCGACCAACGTTGGGGCAATACATCATGCGCCAAGTGCTGCGCCCGATCGACGGCTTCAGCTATCTCGGTGCTATCGTGATCCTGATGAATGGCAAGGGCCAGCGGCTGGGCGATCTTGCCGCAGGCACCTGCGTGGTGAGCCTGCGCAAGCGTACTTCCCTGAACGACACTTTGCTGGTAGAAGTGGAACCAACTCACGTTCCACTGTACCCCGAGGCGGTCAGGCTCACCGATGCACAAGCGCAGCTGATCAAGGAGGTGCTTTACGGCAACCGAGGCGACAATCGCTCGCACATTCTGTTGCAGGCCGCGGAGAAGGTGCAGGTGATCCTGAACGTGCGAACCGACCAGCGGCCACAGGATTTTCTGATCCGCGTGCTGAAGGACTACGTCGCCTTGACAGGGAAATAATCGCGCTCAGTTCTGAATGATAATGATGGTGGCGTTGAGCACCTTCATGCGCTCGCTGTGGCGCATGCCGTTCACCAGAACGATCTTCTTTTCACCGTCAGGGTTGAGCACGCCGTCCTTCATCAGCGGACCATCAACCAGGATCTTCGCAACGTTCTTCGCACTGATCTGGTCCGTTTCGCACTTCGCACCGGTACCGAGGAAAGTCCAGTCGTAGAACAGCACGCGGCCGTTCGGGTTCGACTGCATTTGCTTGTCCTTGTCGTTGTACTCGCGCCATTTGATGAAGGCGATCTCAGTACCATCCAGCGTCTGTACCGAGAAGTCGCATAGGCCCAGTTTGCAATCCTTCTTCACCAGCTTGCAATAGGGTGTTCCATCAACGGTAACGATGCCGTCGTCCACATTCACTTTCTGTGCACGCACTGAGGCGAAGGAGAAGAGAACGACAAGGAGGAGTAAGTAGCGCATGGCGTGATGTTGTTCGGTGAAAGTACTGGTGGGTCAGGGTTTCGCCATGCGCACGGCATACACCATCGGCAGTTTTCCTTCCATTCCCTTTATGAAGTAGTTGCCATCGCCGGAGGGCACTGTGTTGTGGAAGCAGTCGTAGGGCGAATGATCGAACTCGCGGAAGGCCTCCAACCGAAGACCGTTCTCCAAGAGCGCCGTCAGTACATCGGCGAGGGGATGGTTCCACGAGTACGACTCCATTTGGAGCGGCGCATCGGGCGCAGCGTACGATCCGACTTCGTTCTCGATGATCGCCTCGCGATTGAAGTATGGGTACTGCACGTGCGTGAAGTCGTTGTCGAACATCCACACCGCCGGATGGAACTCCGCCATGATGAACTGGCCGCCGGGTTTCAGGTAACGCGCAACATTCGCGGCCCATGGTTCCAGGTCGGGCAGCCAGCCAATGGTGCCATAGCTCGTGAAGACGATATCGAAGGCACCTGCCAGCTCCGGACGGAAGTCGATCACGTTGCTCTCGATGAACGTTGCCTCAAGCGCGCAGCGTTGCGTTAGTTCCCGGGCCTTGGCAATGGCTGTTCCGCTCAGGTCCAATCCAGTGACCTTGGCGCCTAACCGCGCCAGCGATAACGTGTCCTGACCGAAATGGCATTGCAGGTGCAGCACATCCAGACCTTGCAGATCCCCGAGCAGGTCAAGTTCAATGCTGTTCAATGTGCCCTTGCCCTTCAGGAATTCCTCAACATCATAGAATGCCGAGCCATAGTGCAGTTCTGCCCTTGCATCCCACAAAGTGCGGTTTGTTTCGAATGCGGTCTTCTGATCCATGATGGCGAATGTCGCAATGAAAAGGGCGCCGTTCGGGGCGCCCTCTCCAGTTGGTTCTCCTGCGATCAGCGCATATCGTTCACAGCCACGCCGGGATACTTCGCTTTGTCGAACACAAAGAGGGCATCGGCCAGCGCCGGGTTCGCAACGAAGCGCTTCAGGGTATAGGTGACGATGTTGCCGTCCTTATACAGGATCTGCACCTGACGCACTTCTTCTTTCGTCTTGTCGACGGTGAGGATGATGGTGTGGTAAGGCTTCTTCGCTGCGTCGGCCGGGAACAGTTTGATCGTCTGCATCATGGCTCCCGTTGCATCGGCTTTCTCCTCAACGAACTGGCTCTTGAAGCCCTTCTCGTACATGGTGAAGAGCTTGCTCGGATCCAGTTCCTGGTCCATTTCGGCCGGGTCGCTGATGGTTACCTCGTTGCTCTCCTTGCTGTACGTGTACAGCGCAGCGCCGTCGTTGATGATCGTGTTATCGGCCAGCACCAAGTTGAATTTCTTGCCCTTGGTCTTGATCGTGCCGGTCTGTTTCACATCCAATTTGTCCTTGGTGCTCTGCAGGCGCGTGGTGAAGTCGGCCTCGAAACTTGTCCAGGTCTTGCTCTTCGCAACCAGCTTGTCAACAATGGCGCGACTGCGGGCGTCGTCCTGTGCGCTGGTAGTGAGGTTGAGCAGGAGGGAAGCGGTGAGAAGAAGGAGCGTGCTTTTCATCATGGTGCGAAAGTAGGCCCGGCACTTGGCAATGCCTGTGCCGAAGTGATCGACCGCGCGCAAGTCCTCAGGCCAGCGGAAGTCCGAGCACCCAACGCTCCATCATCTGCCGCCCGAGGATCTGCCCGATCACCCGGTAACGCGAGTGCGCGAATGGATTATTGCCTTCCAACGGTTCGCTCATCACCCCGATCTCCCGTTGGTAGTAGTTGCTGTGCACGAACCGTAGCTCATCGCCTTGCACCACAATGAACCCAACGTGGTTATCCAAGCCTACGGCATAGAGCCCTTCGCCCTCGGCCCGCAGGTACGTGGTGACCTCCTCCACCGATCGATCACTGAACGCCTTGATGCCCGCGGACATCTTGCGGATCATCGGTTCTGCGGCCAGTTGCGCCCACTTGAACCTGGGTAGAACGAACCCCACCTGTTGGAGTGTTGTGGTGATGAAGTACCCGCATGCGATGGTGCCTTTCCCGGGAACAGTCGTTGTTCCATTGAAGTCTCAGGGTGTGCCGTACCAACGGGGAAAGACCTCGAGCGTCAGTTGACGGAACAAATAGTTGTGCGCGCTATCCAACAGCACCGTGCGCCCCGAACTATCCGCTGCTTGGTAGGTGGTGTTGAAGCTGTCTCTCCGGGCTTCGATTGCACCCAGAACATCCGTGTAGCTCGCGGGCACGGATGGCGCCATGGCCACCTGCGGCCGAGGTGGGGTATTGCAGAGGTTGCCGGTGAGCAGCCACGCGCCGATCGCGAAGCACCAATTCGAAAGCATGCGGGTTGTTTCTTCCCGAATGCACGAAGGTGCGAGGCGTAACGAGCGATGCGATCGCCGCTATCGTTTCGGCTGCAGCATAGTGCCCGTGCAGTTCTTGGCCCCACAACGGCAGGCCCAGATCTTCTTCAGCCTGGGAGTGTGCCGTTCCTCCAACACGATGCCGTAGTTGTAGGTCAGTTCTTCGCCGGGCTTGATGTTCCGCAGCGCTTCGATGATCACTTTGGCTTTGCGCAGGTCGCCGCTCGCATGGTCGTGCACGTAGGCTACGCAGTTGGGCGCACAACTGTGGTTGAGCCAGCGGGCCGTGTTACCGCCCACGTTCGCATCGATCACATACTTCTCGTTCAGGGTGAAGAGGAAGGTGTGGCCACTGTCCGCGTCGGCGTGCTCCAGTTTCGACGCTTGGCGAGTGGTGAGCAGTTGCCCTTTGTACTCGATGATCTCCTCGCCCTTGCGGATCGCAACCAAGGCGCGTGCGCCCGTTCCGTGTATCGCGGAAACATGGGCCGCTATTTTCTTGCTCATCGCTTGGCGGTCTTGCCTTTCGTCTTCGGCTGGTATTTCAGCATCACGCCACGGCAATTCGCCGCTCCGCAAAAGCAGGCCCAGTTCTTCCGCTCCTCGGCGGTGATGGGTGCGGTGGTGCACACATCGTAGTCATAGGTCAGTTCTTCACCGGCCTTGATGTTGCGCAGCGCCGAGATCACCACCCGGTCCTTGCGCGGATTGCCTCCCGGATCGTCGACGATCTCCGCAACACAGTTCGGATCGCAACCCGTGTTGATCCACTTGGCGATGTTGCCGTTCACATTGGCGTCCACCACCCAATGCTCGTTCAGGATGAAGAGGAAGGTGTGGCCGGTGTCCTCGCCACCATAGGTGTCATCCGCGATATCGTGCGTGATCAAGCGGCCTTCGTAATCGACGATCTCTTCGCCCTTTTTGATGGCGGCCACGGCCACCACGCCGCTGCCATGGATCTTGCTGCGCTTGCGCGCGATCTTCGGATTGTTGGTCATCTTGTGGTACTTCCGGACGTGTCGGGGGAAAAAGCGCGCGAAGATGGGAGGCGGGACGGAATGGAAAATGAAGAATGTAAAATGTAGAATGACCAACAGGGCGCCGCAGTTCCTCTTTCAACTGAAGTACACCGTGCAAACACCCACCGCCGTGATCACGCAGATCAGGTCCACCAATAGCATGATGCCGAGGGTGTAGCGGCTGTTCTTCACGTTCACGCTGCCGAAGTAGAGCGCCACCACATAGAAGGTGGTCTCCGCCGCGCCTTGGAAGAGGCAGGAGAGTTGGCCCGTGAGACTATCGGGGCCGTAGGTCTTCATGGCGTCGAGCATGAAGCCCCGCGAGCCGCCGGCGCTGAAAGGGCGCATGAGCGCAACCGGGATCGCATCGATCACTTGTTTGTCCACGCCCACCAAGGCCATGGTCCACGAGAGGCCATCCATGACGATGCCCATCAAGCCGCTGTTGCGGAAGATGCTCAGGGCGGCCAGCATGGCGATCATGTAGGGCAGCACGCGCAAGCCCGTGGTGAACCCATCCTTGGCGCCGTGGATGAACGAGTCGAACATGTTGGTGCCCTTCTGCGTGAAGTAGCGTTCGAAGAGGAAGGCATAGCCAACGATCAGCAGGATGATCACCAGCAGCATGCCGTTGCTGAGGTTGTCGGTGAAGTGGAATTTCTGCACGCCACCCAAGCCGGTGATGTATGCCATCAATCCACCGATCACCACGCTTACGCCCACCACGCTCAGCATCACGGGCAAGTTGAAGAGGCTGATGCGTTGTTTCCATGCCACCAGGAACAACGCGGCAATGGTGCCGACGAACGAGGTGATGATGCACGGGATCATGATGTCGGCCGGGTTGGCAGCGCCTTGCGCCGCGCGGTAGCCGATGATGCTCGTGGGCAACAGCGTAAGGCCCGCAGCGTGCAGGCATAGGAACATGATCTGGCTGTTGGTGGCCTTGTCCTTTTCCGGATTGTCGGCCTGCATGCTTTCCATCGCCTTAAGGCCGAAGGGCGTGGCGGCGCTATCGAGGCCGAGAAAGTTCGCCGCGAAGTTCAAGGTCATGAAGCCGTAGGCCGGATGGTCCTTGCTGAGGTCGGGAAATATCCGGTGGAAGATGGGGGAGAGGACCTTCGCCATTTTCTCCATGGCGCGTGAATCCACCAGCAGGTTCAGCAGGCCGCAGAAGAAGGTGAGGTAGCCGATCAGTGGAAGCCAGAGACTGGTCAAGGTGCTTTTGCAGGTCTCGAACAATCCATCGGCGCTCTGCTTCCCCACGCTCACCTTCACGATACCGGTGCCATTGATGGTGTACAGCTTGTCGTCTTGTTGGTACCCTGCTTCACCGGCGCTGCGGATGTTGGCCAGCAGCGGCGTGCCTTGCAGTGCAGTGGTGTCCATCTCCGCCACGACGAACGGATCACCTTGTTTGCCGTTCACCAATCCGCCCAACGTGTACTGATGACCCGTTGCCAGCATCACGAGCACGTAGCCGATGCTGAGGATAAGGATGAAGGTCCAGAAGCGTGAGAGGGCCATGGGGGAGTCTGCCGCAAAGCAGCACGGCTTCGGCCTCGCTGCTGCTTCAACACTTAGTTATCGGCGAACACCACAGTGTGAAGGACAACGGTCAGCGCCTCACCCCTTCACCAACCGCTCGATCTGCAGGAAGTGCCGTTGCTGGTGGGCGACGGGGAAGCGGAACGCATCACCAGCCTTGAAACGGATGATCGGCCCCAAGGAACTCGTCACCTTCATCGCATTCAGGTCCGTGGTGCGCGCTTGTTGGAGCAGGTGCAGGAATGACTCGCAAAGGGTGATGAACCGCGCGATGCTCTCGGATGATGCGCCGTGGTTGCGCGCCGGGTCGAACATCTTCATCGTTTTCATGCGCCATGCGATACGTCCGCCGGGCTTGGGCAGCATGCCGTTGGTGAAGTAGTTGCCCAGCAGGCCGGGGTGGAATTCCCCATTCGGCTTCAACGTTGAAGCGCGCTTGGCGAAGACCTGCTGCAATCCCCTCGCATAAATGCCGCTGCTGAGGTTGAGGTGCTCGAAGACTTCCACCGCGTTCCATTGGTCGGCAGCTGGGCGGCGCAGCAGGACTTCCGCCGGAAGTTGTTGGATCTCCTTCGCCCGGGCGATCTGCGTGTGCAGGACCGCGCTCAGGTCGTCGATCAGTTGTTGTGTGTTCATGGGGCGAAGGAATCCCGCAGGGCTGCGAAGCACACTTGATGTGGATCAAGAACGTTTCCTCCGAAAGCGGCTGAAGGTCTCCGGCGTCATACGCAAGTAGCTCGCGATGTCCTTCTGCGATACCAGTTGCAGCAAGTGCGGACTGCGCGCCACCAACCGATCGAAACGTTCCTCAGCGCTCAAACTCAGTTGCTCGATCTCGCGGGTGCTGCGGCCAACGAGCAGTTCCTCCAGGATCAACCGCCCGAAGCGCTCCATCACCGGCATGTCGTTGTACAGCCGCTGCAAGGCTTCGTGGTCGATGCCCAGCAATACGCTGTCGGTTATCGCCACCACATCGAAACGCGCAGGTTTGCGCGTAACGAACGAGGCATACTCGCCGCTCCAGCTACCGTCGTATGCGAAGCCCACGCAGAGGTCCTCGCCGTCGTGCGGGAACGACAACCGCTGCACACCGCTCTTCACGATGTAGAAACGCTGCTCCACCTGACCCACGGCGCAAACCGATGCACCTCGGCTGAATGCGTATTCGGTCCAGTGCGGTGCGATGCGCTCCCAGTCATCTTGGCTCAACGGCACATAACGCTCGATGGTGCGGCGAACAAGTTCCACGGTCCGAAGTAAGGCGTACCGCGCATCAGTGGTGCCATCACTATTTTGGGACCTGATGGTGCGCACCGGTCTGCTCCTCCTATTTCTTGTTGGCGCCACCGCGTGCAACAAGTACTACTTGGTGCGGCCCGTCGAGATCACCTATCGCACGCAGTACATCCTGAAGAACCCCGATGCGCTATTGCGCTTCTCGAACGCCATCGAATTCGAGGCGCCCTTCAACTTGGAACGTACCGACACGCTGCATGCTGCCATCCGGGCCCGCATGGACTCGATCGGTATACACCGCGTGGAGGTACGCGGCCTCGGTTCCTATGATCTTGACCAGAGCACCTTCGCCAATGCACCACCCTACACGGTGGTGTTGCACCGCTACGGAAAGTCACGGCGCGGGGTGCACGAGGAGGTGACGATCTTCCGTGGCCCGGCGCCCCTGCCCAAGGCCGTGCAGCAATACCTCTGGTCCATGGGCCAAAGCGCGGTCAACGACACCGTGTATGCGCGGGTGGAAGGAGGAAGAGGTCGGTAAGGCCCTGTTGGGCGGGTTGCACTAAGCCGCAGCGCGCAGCGGTGCGAAGACCACCGGATAGCCGCGTCCCCAAGCAGTGTGTGGGGTATCGCGTCGGCCCTTGTGCTCAAAGGCGATGGACTTCATCAGGGCCCGCCACTTCAAGGCCGAACGCAATTCGCCGAAGCGCTTGCGACCGATCGTCTTGTTGTAGAACGTCCGGAAGTACACGATCGCTTGGTCCCGCAGGTTCTCACCCATTACGTATCCGTCGTCGATCACCGCTACGAAGCTCTCGCGATCGCCCTTGTACGTGTCCGGCTGGAAGACCTTGTCGTAGTTGTGCTTGTGGAATTGCCGGATCGCACCGTCCCGGCCACCCCTGCGGTGGAGGTAGCGTTTCAGGTACCGGTCCAGCACATGCGGCTGGAAGTACTGCGCTGGTCCTTGGGCATCGATCTGCATGGCATGTATCCCTTCGGTAGTGGCATACCACAACAACGGATACAACGTCACCGCGCCTTTGTAGGCCGTGATCACATACACCCACTGAAGTCCCTTGCTCGAACTGAATTTTCCGCCGCGCTCCACCACCTCGTTGCTGTTCGCTTTGGGGCAAAGGCCCACCAGGTCGGCGTGTTTCTCAAGCACATGCTGCCGCAGTTGGCCCACGTCCTTGCGGGCGGCCGATGCCACCTGCGCTGGGGTCATTCCTGAGCGGATCACGGCTGTACAAGCGTTTGCGGGCACTGTTACGTAACGCACGCGCACGGGGTTATCATGTGCATGGCCTTGCCGAACGGGCCGCAGAACGAGGAGCGGTACCCGAACGGCCAGAAAAGCCGGGTCCTCGATCGGCCCGAACAGGGGTTGGCTGGCAGCGCCGACCGCCTGCCCTTCGCCCTGAAAATATTCCTGCCGTTCACCGAAGGCTTTCCATGGTTCGGCCATGCCGGTCGGCTGCCGGTCGGATCGGATGTGTTTTGAGAGGAACTCGTATCGAATGGGTGGCGTATCCAGCGCAAAACAGCATCCATGAAAACCCCAACGTTTCACCTCCACACGGCCGCCTTGGCGGTCCTGCTCGGTTGCTCCACCACGGTTTCAGCATCCGGCGAGGGTCCGTACACACCACCGAAGGATGATGCAGTGGCCGTAACGGGTTGGGTGCACGTGGAAGACCTCAGTTTCGATGCAACGACCGTGGAGTTGGAAGTGAACGGTGAGGTGCAACGCGTGCCCATTTCGAACATGGGCCGCTTCGACCTGGTATTACCGGCCGACGCCGAAGTGGTCTTACGCTTCGCCCATCCCGGCCACTTGCCCAAGGAAGTGCTCGTGGATACGCATCATGCCCGCGCTGCCGGGTTCCGCGACGAGACCCGCCACGTGCGGTTCGCGGTGATCATGGAACTGAAGCAGAACATGGCCGGCTTCACTTATATGGGCCCCGTGGGCAACATCGGTTTCGACAAGGACGGTGGTTGCGTGGCCGTGGACCATACCCGCAAACTGATGGTGGGCCGCAAGAACCAGCCGATGGTGTTCTGATCGGAGTTCGGCGCAACAACCTGCACTCTGCAAGGTGCACGTTCATGAAGAGCCTGTTCGGGTGTAACCCGGCAGGCTCTTCAGCTTGGCTGTGCCGCTGATAGTCTTCATTCTCCGCGCAACGCGTCCTCCTTCGTCCAATTGCTGAACGTCCCACCACTGTAGCGATACACGCCACTTGAGGTACCGATCCAAAGCTGCCCGTTGGCGTCTTCGAGAATGCTCTGCACGTTCTTGAGGCCAGCAGCGTCCTGTTCCGTGTAGCACGTGAACACACTGCCGTTGTAGCTGCACAAGCCATAGCCGCTTGCCCCGATCCATATGGTCCCTCCGCTGTCCTGATGGATCACCCATATCTGATCGCCGAGCACGCCGTCCTTCCTGCCGTATGATGTGAAGGCCTTGCCATCGTACTTGCATAGCCCCCCGTAGCGCGTGCCGAACCACAGGTTCCCCGACTTGTCCTCCATAATGGTCTGCACGAAGTTGTTGCAGAGGCCATCCTTCTCCGAAAGGTTGGTCAACGCCTTGCCGTCGTACCTGTAGACACCGCCGCCATTGCTGGCGAACAAGATGTTCCCTGACTTGTCCTCGATAATGCAGTTGATCTGCTTCGGGTACTTGTAATACGGATGCTCGCTGAAGTCGGCGGCGGGGATGGGGAAGGGGGTGAAGGTCCGGCCATCGAAGCGCGAGACACCTTCTTCCGTACCGAACCAAAGGCCGCCGTTACGGTCTTCCAGCACGCTCCACACCTCATCACTGGCCAAGCCATCTTTTGTTGTGTAGTTGGTGAAACCGGAGCCATCATAGCGCGACACACCGCCGCCCGTGGCGAACCAGATGTCGCCGTTCGCGACTTGCGCCATGCTCCCCACCCAATTGCTGCTGAAGCCGTTCGCAGGCGTGAAGTATTCGAGCGATCGACCGTTGTAACGTGCCACACCATCACTCGTAGTGCCGAACCAGATGTTGCCCTCGTGGTCCTGCAACATGCGGCGGATGTACTGGCTGATCTGTTCCGTTTCGCCGGGTCGCTGCATAAGGCGGGCCGCAAGTGTTGCGCTGTCCGGTTGCACGGCTACGGTAGTACCACTCGTGGCGTGGTCGGGTGTCTTGACTTGTTCCGTGCAGGAAGACATCAGCAACACAGTCACTATTGCGAAGAGGAACGGGTTGCCTGCATGGAGCCTAGGCACATGGAGCATGTCTGATCGTGTTATCGACGTGGCGAAGGGTTCCGCGTCATCAAAAGGAACATGAACAAACGGTCAATCACACTCGCCATTTCAGATCGGGCACTGCCCGCTACTTGCCGCCAGATCGAATCCTCGATCATCCTGGAATGGCGATCGTCCCGGTTCTTGGGATAAGGGTCGTTGTTGCAAGGTTGCCAACACGTATCGTTCACTAGCGGTAAACCATCCAATTTGAGATCGTAGATGGTCAGTTTGAAAAGCTCGGGATAGGCTTCCAGTTTCACATTGTAAACGAAAGTCATCGTTCCTTTTTTCCCGTTAGGCCCGGTACCCGCCTCGTATCTCACAACACTCGAACCTGCTCCAACCACCGTCTTTGTTTCAGGAATTGCCTTTCCTAAGACCACGGTAGATAAGTAGGTGGTGTCGGCGAACCAAGCACTTGCCAGGGCGAAAAGAGAATCTTCGCTCACATACCATGGTATCTCACGTACCAAGGGTGTCGACGTTTGACATGTGCCGAAAAGCGCAGGCACCCAGCAAGCACAAAGCACAATGCATCGGTGAAGGAACATTCAGCGAAGCTATCCAGAGCCTTTGTTACGCATGTGCACTTGAGGTCAATCCTTCGGCTTCACCGCCTCAAGCCCATCAATTTTCTCCTTGGTCGCCGTCATCGTAGCGTCCATTGCGAACGCCTTCTTGAAGTTCAGCAGTGCGTTCACGGTGTCTCCTTTAGCGATCAGGGCATCGCCATAACTGTCATAGGCGTTGGCGGAGCCCGGATACTCTTCCATGGTCAGCCGGAGGATCGCCGCCGCATCATCCACACGACCGGCCCATAGCAGTTCATACCCCAGCATGTTCAGCTCGCCCTCATTGATGATCAGATCCGCCGATCCTTCGGCCTTCCACTTCCGATAGTGGTCGATCGCGTGCTCCACTCCTCCGCGCGCCACCTCTTTTCCCAGTTCCACGCGGATCGAGCGGGGCGGCAGCTTGGCGGACTGTCCGTACAGCAGGTCCGTCAAGCCATCAATGATGCCCCAGCCGCCGACCCCGGAACTGTTCTTCAGCACCACGAAACACTTGTCCTCTTCGATCCCCCGGAAGATGTACGTGGTGAAACTGAGCCAGCCACCCGAGTGCGACACCATGCGTTTTCCGGTGGGCGACTTCTGAACGAACCAGCCGAAGCCATACTCCGTGGTGTCGCCGTTGTTGAGCACCGCCGGGGTGAAGGCTTCTTCAAGCGTGGCCTTGCTCACCAGCTTTTCGGTGTAGAGGATCCTGTCCCACTTCAACAGGTCGCCCACGGTGGAATAGACCCCATCCTCTCCCTGCCCATGGTTCAGGTAATGCGAATCCGCAGGGCTTCTGGTCGTTCCGTCCCATCCCACCTGGAAGCCATAGGCGCGGTCCGGCATCTTCGGGTCCCGGCCGATGACGAAGTCGTACATCACCGTGCGCGACATCCCGGCCGGATCGAAAATGTATTTCTGCGTGTACTCCGCGAACGACACGCCCGAAGCCTTCGCGACGATGGTGCCGAGCAGGTTGTAGCCCGTGTTGCTGTATTGCCATTTCTCGCCGGGCTTGAAGTACACCGGCGGCTTCTTCTCCACCAGCATCTTGATCACATCCGCGTTGCCGTCGGTGTAGCGGGCTGGGTCGTCGTAATTCAGATCCGTCTTCCAATTCTGGTCCATCAGCGGCTCGTAATCCGGCAAGCCGGAAACATGGTGCAGCAGGTGCCTTACGGTGATCCCCTCATAAGGCAGTTCGGGCATGAAGTCGCGGATGTCCTGATCATACTTCAGCTTGCCCTGCTCCTTCAGGACCATAATGCCCATGGCCGTGAACTGCTTGCTCACCGACGCCAACCGGAACTGCGAGTTCAGGTCGAGTGAGTCAACGGGATCGATGCTGCCGATACCGAAGGCCCCTTGGTAAACGATCTTCCCTCGATCGTACACCAGCGCCGTTCCGTTGAACTGACCCCGGGCGTGCGCCACGGTGAGGTAGCGCTCGTACAGGTTCACCTCCGGCTGCTGCTGCGCTTGGCAGCTCGTGAGTAAGGAGAGGAACAGGATCGATCCGATAGCGGGGTTGCTCATGTTGGGTGTTCAGTGGATCAGTTGTTCCGTGGAAGTCGCATGCACAGGTGCATGCTACGCGGCCTTGCCGACCCCGAGATTAGATGCGGAGGGGCATGACGCTGCCCGGTTAACAGGCAATAACAAAACACTCCACGGGCCAACGCAGCCGACGGTGCGGATGAAAGCAGGGATGGGCTTGTGCGATCCGATCTACCTCTTCGGCTCTCCGTAGCTGATCATCCAGTTGATCCCGAACTGGTCATGCACCATCCCGAATTGCGCGGCCCAGAACGTTGGCGCCAGTTCCATGATCACGTGGCCGCCCTCGCGCAGGGCATCGTACAGCCTGCGCGCTTCCGCTTCGTTCTCGGGGTTCACGCTCAGCGATATGTTGTTGCCCACTTGGTGCGCAGGCCCGTAACCCGGCGGCGTATCGCTACCCAGCAGAAAGGGCTGGCCCTTCACACGCAACGACACGTGCATCAATTTCTCACCGTAGCCCTCAGGCACGCGCATTTCGGGCGGCATCTCCTTGAAGCGCCCCATGAAGTCGATCTCGCCGTTGAAGACCTTCTTATAGAAGTTGAATGCTTCCTCGCAGTTGTCGAGGAAGTTGAGGTATGCGGTGGGTTGGAGCATGCGTGGAGAATGAGGAAGCAAGGTAGAGGGAAGTGACGCAGTTGAGAGTGACGGGCGGGACGCCCTAGACAAAAGCACACTCGGCTCCAACGAACTCAACCTCCGCATGGGCTGGAGCCGAGCGCGTGCACCAGCAACAGCCAAGGTGATGCGGGTAATTCATGAACGTACTTGAGTTGTCGCCTACATTCGGCAGCCTATGTTCGAGTTCGTGCATATAATGAACCAAGTGAACCGAGTTCGTGTTCGAAGCATTACTGATGCGCCTTTCAAATGGGCACTCTTGCTAAGCATCCTGGGTTGCGTGGCAGCGGTAGCTCAAGTGGAAACGCTCTTAGTGTATGTCATCTTCGGAATGGCCCTTCTGGCCTTCCTAGTTGGTCTTTCCTTTTACTGCTACTATGCGGTGCGTAAGCCCGATTACCTCAGATCAGAGGACTTCCAAATCCGCATGCAATCGCTTGAACTGCTTGGTGACGACACGCGCTTGGTCCCCAACGCCAAGGAAATAGCCGCTGTGGCCAGTCCCAATGCGCAGAAGGAACTTGGAAGTGGAACTGGAAGCCTAAGTCAGCCCTCTCCATGAAAGCCTATATCATCACGTTTGACAAGGGAGGGGGGCCTGACCGCTTCAATTATGCTGAGTTCCATCGAATGTTGACCACGGCACAGGGGGTGCAGTCGTGGTGGCACTACTTGCAGGGGACATACATCATCATCGTCGAGGACGACAACACTGCGAGTAACGTTGCTGAGTACGTACGTTCAATTGCCAAAGGGAAGTCGTTCTTTACTGCTCGAATAGATCTCCATGATCATGACGGACTCTTGAACCCTGATGCATGGAAGTGGATTGACGAGCAGAGAGGAAGAACTTAGCATCTCGGGGCGACGCACGTGCTTTTCGCGAGTGCGCTTCCGTCTGGGCCTCTTAGCCCGACCTTAAAGGTCTGGTAGTCTCCCCCGCCCATACTCAGCTGCGTGTTTACCCCCTCCCTTCGTAGCTGCGCACGTAGTGCCGTCGTGCGCAAATGTCCACGGGTATGCGTGCGGATAACCCGTTACTTTTCCCCACATGGTAAGCCCCCCGCAGAAGCATACACCATGGTATCTCGATAGGACTGCTGCGATTTGGGCCTTGATCTGGGCTGTACTCATCTTCATCTTGGAGAAACTTCATCTTTTCCAATGGTTGTGGGACACTCTTCCTGCGCTGCCGGGATACACCGTGACTTTGGAAATCCCGGTCTTCTACTGGATCATAGGAACATCGGTTGTGGTGTACACCATGCTGACGGTTATCCGCTATCGCGCAAGGCGACATGTTAATACCGAACCAAGAGTTCCGAAGTTGGCCTCGGAGGTGCAATCACTGGAGGTTTTCGGAGGCTCTGATAAGTACGTTCCACATCGTAAGAACAAGGCAGATCCACAACCCGCTGCTGCCAACTCTTCGCAGGTAGGGCCAACGACCATTGGTCGTCAACACCCTTATGGCGATATTGAGCGCATAGCTGTACCAGAGCAGAATCCCGATCGCGGTAGAGCACTGCCGATACAAATGGTGCATCAGATCAATGGTACGGTCGATGCTCACTGGGACGTTGAATCCCATGCCACGATCAAAGAATACGCGTTCCATGGATTGCGTGGTGCTGTTTGTGAGTTCAGGGCCCAGCTTAGCTCGCTCAGCAAAGGGTTCAACTTTGCGACTGTCATTGAGAGCAAGCAATCGACTCCTCATTCCAAGGCTGGTGGTCCGTTCCGACTCACAGGCGACTTGGCGTTTTGCTTGTCCAAAGCACCCGAGGAGAATTCTCTCGAAGCATCTATCCGTTACCATAGGTCAATAATCCGTAAGCCCATCACGATTCCCAATCCATTTCAACTGCAGTTCTCGGTTCAGTTGTTCTATGCCGGTGCATCTATGTACTACATCGAATTTGCAGTCAACGATGCCGTGGTTCTTACTCATAAGGTTGGACTGGAACAGTGTGATGGTATTCGGATGGTGGCTTGGTCTGAGGGCAGCCCTTACCATCTCCTGATCGACCAGATTCTCGGTCGTACAGACGCAAGACAGCGACCCATTGTTGGGTAGCATCGTGTACGCACGCGTTGTCGGCGAGTGCGCTTCCGTCCATGGCCTTTGGCACGAAATGACAAGTCCAATGAAGTAACTGCATGCCGTGGCCCAGCCCGTCATCCCCTGCTACCCCATCTTCCTGATCATCTCCCACAGTGCCTTCTCCTCCGCGCTCATCAGGTCGTGGTTCTTGAACGTGTCGCAGCAGATCAGCCGTTTGCCCTTCGCCCGGCCCAGCACCAGGCCCTGCCACGCACATGCTCGGCTGTCGCGTTAAGCACGCTCTTGCCCTCGGCGAGTGCGCTTCGGTCTAGGGCCGCCAGCCCATCTAACCCCAAATAGCCACAACCGACAATCGCCAACTCCCTACCTCACCACCACGAACGACACCCCATACCCCTGGCCGTTGTCGTTCATCAGCAACCGGTAGGTTCCCGACGCAAGTGCTGCAACATGTAGTAGGGTAGGTGCGCCGCGTTCAAACAGCACGGATTGTTCGGCTCCCAGCACATCCACCACGCGGAGCGTTGCGGTGGGCGGTACGCCTTCCAATTGCACAACATCGGTGGCAGGCATGGGCCACATTCGCGGTGTAGCGGATACGGCTTCCCCGAGACCGGTCGAGAAACAGTCGTATTGCGTTACGGCGCGTGGTGTGGTCAGCATGCTATCAGCGAAAGCGGTCAGCGCGGCGGCATCGTTGCGCAGGTGATGATCGAGCCAGAGCGTGGCGAGGTCCGTCACCACATCGTGCTGTTGCGCTCGCGAAATGGTCAGCGCAGGCCCGCACGTGAATTCACCGAACGAGCACAGCGCGTTGTTGTCGCCGAAGTAGCAATGCCCGCCGCCCGTAACGTTCACCAAAGCCTTGCAGGTGCCGAGGGCATAGTACATCGGTTGCTGGTTGGTGCCGATGGGCGTTACACAATCCTCGCTGGCCGCAAAGACGAGCGTGGGCACAAGCACGTTGGTAGCCGCCGCGACCGCTGACGGATTGGTTTCGGCAGGCGCCATGGTCACCATGGCCTGTATGCTCGAATTTCCTGATGCGCCAAGAAAGGCCGCACCGCCGCCCATACTGTGGCCCATCAATGCACTGGCCGCATCCACATGGCCGAAGAGGAGGGAGAGCGCATCGGCGTTCTCCACTTGCATCTGTGCAACGCAGAACGCCAAGTCCTCACCGAACGCTGCATGGTCAGGTGCGAGGCCGCCTTCGGTGGTGGGCAACACGACGATGTAGCCCAGCGGCGTGAAGTGTTGCCAGATGTAGTCGTACGCATCCACCGTCATCACGAAGCCATGCCCCAGCACCAGCACGGGGAAGGCCCCGGCAGCGGCGGGTTGATCGTCGCCATCGGCCACGGCAGGGTAGTGCAGTTCGGCGGGCACGTTGCGCATGCGGCCGCTGTCGTACCAAGTGCGTGCGGTGTTGCCGATCGCGAAAGGTTGGGCCATAGTACAACCGACCGAAGCCACGAACAAAGAGGAGAGAAGAAGTCGCATCATGGGGGTTAAGGTACCATGATCGAATGCACGTGTTGGCGGGTCAGCTCGATCGGGGACTTGATCCGGAACTTGAAGCTGGATGGGAAGGGGCGCCGCCACCCAATCACTTGCTACCAGCAGGCTATAGAGTTCCCGGATAAACCTATCGCCCGCTCTGAGAACCTGTTCACACTCCGACGGAACTCCATCACTCTTTTCCAGCATCCTATCACACGGCACTAGTACCCTATCACGCACTGGCGCAACTTTATCACACACTCTCGCAACTCTGTCACTCCCTGCCAGAACGCTATCGCTCGTTGAGGGAACTCTATCACCCTCTCACCGCACTCGTTCACGCGCTGCCGGAACCCTATCGCTCCCTGTCAGAACCCTATCACCCTCTCTCAAAACGCTATCACACTCTACCCGAACCCTATGGGATGCCGAGCGCATCCGATACCTTTTTCACACCATGCTATCGGGCGGTGCCGAACCGCATTCCCAAGGCGGAAACCCCAGCATAGATGGGGGTATAACCCCAGCATATGTGTGGGGTGGTCATTCCAATAAAACGCACTACGGCTGCGCTCTCCAGCCGAACCAAAGCGTTGGCACACGCAAAAAAGAAACGGCCCCATACCATGACGATCATCATTCTGTATACCGTTAAGATCGACCTCGAAGGACTCTCCCCCATAGAAACGGTGGAACGCGCCCGCAACCACGTGGTGAGCATGACGGGCAACATCGTGACCCCCACACCCATACCGGCGCTGGCCTTGGTAACTGCCGCCGCCGATGCCCTGGAGGCAGCGGACCTGATCTACCAGAGCAACCGCGGTCGGCTCGATCTGCTGGCGCGCAACGAACGCTGGCGGGAACTGCGCGAGCTGATCAAGGACCTCGGCGGTTACGTGCAGGCCGTGTGTGGTGGCGACGCAGAGAAGATCACGAGCACCGCCTTCGGTGTGCGCGCCCTGCCAAGCCCGCCCGAGTTGATGCCTGCACCGGGTAACCTACGGGCAGTGCCCACCACCAAGTTGGGCGAGATCCGCCTCCGCTGGGGTGGTGTGCGCAACAAGAAGAGCTATGTGATCCAGTGGACCGATGGCGACCCGCTGGTGGAAGCCAATTGGACGCTGATGGACATCACGCCCAAGAACTTCTATACCCGGACAGGTCTGGACCGCAACAAGACGTACAGCTTCCGGGTGCTGGCCGTGGGCGCGGCTGGGGCAGGGCCGGCCAGCGACATCGCGGTGGCACAGCCCCGCTAGTGGAGTGTGAGCAACCGTTGCCTCAACCGCCCGGAAGCCACGGCCCGCCTGCACAATAAGCAGGCGGGCCGTGCGCTTTACGCGCATACAGGACAGGAGCCATGGAACGGAAGACCGGTCCAACAGGACGCAAGCGGCGGAGGCAGGAGCCTCCGGCGGAAGGGAAGGGCAGCGGCATCGCCCAGCTGCGCGCCTTGCTCAAGCAGTTGATACGCGAGCAACGCAAGACCAGCATCCGCGCTGCGCGGCTGGTGCTCTTCACCAAAAGACAACTGAAGGTGATGCGCACCGTGGTGCGCAAAAGCGACGTCAAACTCTCCGTCATCGCCGATGACCTGCACATACATCCGCGCACCTTGGCCGGGCACCTGCACAACATCTACGAGATCCTGAAGGTGCACGGCCGACCCGCGATGACGCGCGAGGCGGTGCGGTTGGGGTTGGTATGAGGGGGAGCGCTTTAGGCATCCGGGTGCCGTTCAGGGGGCACCCTAACGCTAAGGAATTGGTATCTAGACTGCAATACGTCCTATCGCGATAGTTCCCGTCGATGCTCTTCTATGGCCACTAGTCGGTCCTCAACTAGTACAGCGCTTTTGGCAAACCATTCGCGTTGACCACAATCTGCGGTCTCGGGATTCGCGTTTGGATGATGCTGGGTTAGGTGTTCATGGTATTGTTCTCGTAGCTGACCCTTGGCCGCTAGTAGAAATTCATGACGCTTGGGGCTTGAATGGTACCGTCCGATTTGCTCGTCCAAGTATTCATGTGGCCTGTGCTTAGGTCCACCGTCATTCAAGGCACGCTTGGCGTAAGCTTTCGCGTGTTCATCAATTGGATTGTACGCAGTACTCATTAGATCTTAGTTTGTCACGGAGGGTGGGAGCTTTTGGCGCTCGTTCAGTTGAGTCAGTAGGCCTAAATAGTATTTCACTCCAAAGTCGGCAATTCCGTTGTTCTGTAGTGCAGCCGTATCGTCAATCAGTTCCTGAGCCCTTTGTGCGGCCCGGGCAGCACTTAGGCCGATAGCCTTGGAGACATCGCGAATGATAGGACTAATCATTGCGTGAAGGAACTCCGTGTCCCGGGCATCGAGAGCCTTGATACGAAGTGAGTGTAGAACCCAATACATCTGAACGTATAACTCATCCACTGCATCGAATGAAGGCAGGACATCCTCAGGGCGCATTGGATTCGCATTGAGCACCGCTTTGGTATGAGCGTCATTGAGCACGCGTTCCTTCTTAAAAAAAATCTTCCATGCATTGCCAATTTCTTCAAGCGCCTTGTAGTCACTGTAACCACGGAAGCGAAGAGCAAACAAGTGCGAACGCACTTCTGCGATTGCCGCCAGCACTACGTGGAAGTCCTTCTCGTGCTTCATAATGGTGAGCGTCTCCTTGTGGTCAACGGCAGCTTGTCGATACTGCTTGACTTGAGTGCGATATGTCAAGTAGAAGAGCAAGCCCGTTGCAAAGGCGAAAAGCGAACCAGCGAAGCCAGCCATGACACTGCCAATAGCCGATGCGGCATCACTGAATGTCAGGTAGTCCTCATGGAAAATGTAAATCAGCTGAAAGGATAAATAGACAAGGGCGACTAACGCGCCTGACATGCATGCGCCGCTAAGAAGGAGGAAGAATCCCTCCCACTTTGTGTCAGCCGTTTTGAACGGTCGGTTCAGCAAGGTGGAATTCATCTCGATAGCAGCTGTCAGTAACCATCAGGTGAGTCGAGGCGTGTAGCGTGTGTCAATTCGAAGGTGTCATTGGAGCTGCACTACGATAGGAACAATTGCTGTTTTCGCTTACCTTGCTCCACATACTTCTCCTGCAATTCAGCGGTAAGAATCCCACACAACTCGGCAATTTCATCCAACGTCATTTCCAACTCCTCTTGGTGCATTTGAACCAAGCGTTTGAGAAGTACAGGCTTCTCCGTTGGGGGGTCCAACTCTAATGGTTCTCTCCGCTTAATGCCAAGGCGATTGAACTCCATCCACATACGCCGCCAGTTGGTATCTGAAATCAATCGCTCGGTCCGTGTCCGATAAAGGATGGCTTGCATCGAGACTCTCCAGTACCGCTTCAAATCAGCCAGCAGTTCCACTTTGATCGGACCCGACAACTGCGGTCGTAGTTCTGCACTTGGCATCAGGAATTCGGAAGCGAACTCCATCGCTTCGGCTTCAACATCTCGGTCCTTTGATACAGGGTAGTTCGTGTGCATCACCAAGTGTCCCAACTCATGCCCCACGGTGAGCCGCTGCCGATCCATTGGACTGTTGCGGTTGACGAAGAGGATTGGCTGTTTGTCCTTGGTGTACATGCTCCGCCCGTCGATATCTGGGGACTCGAAGTCACAGAGACAGACCAGAACACCGTTCTGCTCAATCAAATTATACAAAGTGAGTATTGGCCCCTTGGGTACTTTCCATAGCTGACGGAGAGACCGCGCGATAGCCGCCGCCGAATCATGCTCTTCGACGTCCATACTCGGTAGTGGCTTCGCAGTGACCTGTATTGAACGCAGCAGTTGTTCTGCCGTCAATCGGTGCACATTCATCTCAGCTTCGGCGGCAGCCACATATCGTGGCCCCGCCTTCGCGCTCTTCCTCCAATGCAAATTGGACGGATACACACGATCGGTCCTTGTGAAAAAGGTGGAGTTGAGGCGAAGCACCCGAGAAAGGGAAGCAATGGTTTCGTCGCTTGCCGTGCGCGTTCCTCTCTCCATCATGCTCAACAAACTGTTCGAAATGCTCATGGCATCGGCGAGGTCCTTCGCTGTCATGCCCCGGTATTGCCTACCAAGCACAATCATCTCACCGTTGACGAGCCTGCGATCAGTTTGTGCCATCGTTCCCAGCTTTCTTCTTCGTTTTCCTAAGGTGAGCGAGTACTTGCAACACGTTCTCCACTTCTTGGGCCACAGGCTCCGTGGAGGCCTCAAATGGGATAGGCATATTGCCAAGTTGGCTATTCAACACATCAATTGCCCATATGCGCTCACCCTTGTGGTGACAGACGAGGTGAAGGCTTACAAGATTGCTGCAAGTGACATCCACTTGGTAGCCTAGAACGACCGAACAAGGTTGTAGCCCCGGCAGGGTCGACTCATTGTTGAGCCTTGCTTTTGATGACGGGGTATGGTTGTTTGCAGGCACAAGATCACGGTCAACCTTCTTTACCCATAACTCGACCACATCATGACAACGTATTCCGTAGGACTTGTCAGTGCCTACGAACTTCAAATCAGCCACTGATGCCAAGGTTCTCACAAACACGTTGTGACTGTACCGATGTATGTCCCAAGCTTTCCACGTTGGCATATGAATAACGTGGCCTGCGGTGATATCCTGATCCATTCGCTGTCGTGTGCAGGTCACGGCCTCCTTCATAGCGCTTGCCAGAAGCGGGTAGTGGGGCATCAGCAGCTCATGAGCCTCTTCCTGTAGTAGCAATTTCCTCATCGTCTTTGTGTTTGGCTGCCAAAGGAATGAGGAGGGGGTCAATTATGCAAGGAATATTTCACAAATAGTTCACCGACGTTCCAATACGTACCTGCGCAGGCTTCGCAGTCCGCTTGTTTCCGCGCTTGCCTTAGCGAGTATGCCGCACCTGAGGACTCCGGCTCGGAGCTTCAGCAGGGGTACCTGAGCGTGCTGGCAGTTGGGTAGAGCAGCACCGCAGAAAGCCCCGCCTAAGGGCAGGGCTTTCTGCCAATTGCTTTCGAGTGCAACTCAATACCCCCCCATCCCCGGCCCAGCACTTTCCGTCATGCCCGCGTTGAGGTGTGCGTGCAGCGCGGCCTCGTTCGGGATCATCACGCGGCGGGCCTTGCTGCCTTCGAAGGGACCTAGGATGCCGGCGCTTTCCAGTTGGTCCACGATGCGGCCTGCGCGGTTGTAGCCCAGCTTCAGTTTGCGTTGGATAAGCGAGGTACTGCCCTGCTGCGTTTGCACGACAAGTCGCGCCGCTTCCTCGAACATGCTGTCGCGATCGCCGTCGTCGTCTATGCCACCGCCTTCGCCTTCCTCTGTCGGTACCTCGGGCAGTTGCAGCGCTTCGGGGTAGCCGCGTTGCGCGCCGATGAAGTCGGTGATGTTGTCCACCTCCGGCGTATCCACGAAGGCGCACTGGATACGGATCAGGTCATTGCCGGTGCTCAGCAGCATGTCGCCGCGGCCGATCAACTGGTCTGCGCCGCCGGTATCGAGGATGGTGCGGCTATCGATCTTGCTCGTTACACGGAACGCGATGCGCGCCGGGAAGTTGGCCTTGATGGTACCGGTGATGATGTTGACGCTCGGACGCTGCGTGGCGATGATGAGGTGGATACCGATGGCGCGGGCCAGCTGTGCCAATCGCGCGATCGGCGTTTCCACTTCGCGGCCCGCCGTCATGATCAGATCAGCGAACTCGTCCACCACCAGCACGATGTAGGGGAGGAAGCGGTGGCCGTTCTCGGGGTTCAGGCGGCGGCTGACGAACTTGGCGTTGTACTCCTTGATGTTGCGCACCTGCGCGTTCTTGAGGAGTTCGTAGCGGTCGTCCATCTCGATGCACAAGCTGTTGAGCGTGGCCACCACCTTCTTGGTATCGGTGATGATGGCGTCGCTATCGCCGGGCAGCTTGGCCAGGAAGTGGCGCTCGATCTTGTTGAAGAGGGTGAGCTCCACTTTCTTCGGATCCACCAGCACGAACTTGATCTGGCTCGGGTGCTTCTTGTACAGCAGCGAAACGAGGATCGCGTTCAAGCCGACCGACTTGCCCTGACCCGTTGCACCGGCCATGAGCAAGTGCGGCATCTTGGTGAGGTCGGTGATGAAGGTCTCGTTGGTGATGGTCTTGCCCAGCACCAGTGGCAGGTCCATGGTGCTGTTCTGGAACTTCTCACCGGCCAAGAGGCCGCGCATACCCACGATCTGCGGCTTGCTATTGGGTACCTCGATACCGATGGTGCCCTTGCCGGGGATCGGCGCGATGATGCGGATGCCGAGGGCGGCCAAGCTCAGCGCGATGTCGTCCTCCAGGTTCTTGATCTTGCTGATGCGCACGCCCGCTTCCGGTACGATCTCGTACAGCGTTACCGTCGGTCCGATCGTCGCCTTGATCTTGGCAATGGCGATGTTGTAGTGGCTCAGCGTCTCGACGATGCGGTCCTTGTTCGCTTCGAGTTCCTCCTTGCTCACGGTCAGTTCGCCGCTACCGTGGTCCACGAGCAGGTCCAGCGGTGGCAACTCGTAATCGCTCAGGTCCAGCTTCGGGTCGTACTCGCCGAACTCCTGCAGCTTGTTCTCGATCTCGGCCTCGCTCAACGTCTTCTCTTCAGCATTGGCCACCACGCTCATGCCATCGACTACGATCGGCATGGCGGGGATGATCGGATCGATGGCCAGATCTTCCGCTTCGGTGGTTTCGAGTTCCAACTCGAGTTCGCCTTCTTCTTCGGTGTCTTCTTCTTCCGTGGGCGCCTCTACTTCCAGTTCCATAGCAGCGGGCTCTTCCTCCACCGCGTTCGGGGTGACAATGTCGGGTTGTTCGTTTTCCACAACCTCCATCTTCAAGGAGTTCTTCTTGGCTGGCTGTTGTTCCACCCCCTCGTCATCGCGAGGCTCCGCGAAGCGATCCATTTCAGGCTCTGTTACCACCTGCTTCTTCTCGAACAACCGCAACACCCAATCGAACGACGGGTTGAACATGTACATGGTAAAGGCCCCGGCCGCGAGGAGCAGCACTGCGCCCGCACCCACCTGTCCCATCATGCTCTGTAGGTGCGCGTTGAT
>CADECG010000012.1:0-6006 GCA_902825795.1 uncultured Bacteroidota bacterium | reverse complement strand
ACGAAGCCGAGCAGGGCAGGGAGCCACAACAGGGCCATCAACGTCCAGCGGATGGTTTTGCCCTTGGGCAGCAACCATGTGCCGAGAAGGATGCGGACCCCGCCGAGGAAGCTCCACAAGACGAAGGCGAACGACGCGATGCCGAACCAGCCGTGCATGAATTTGTGCGCCAGCAACGCACCGAGTTTGCCCAGCCAATTGTCCACGTGCACTTCCTTGCTGAAGAACTCGCTCCACGGACGCGCCATCAGGTCCTGATCGCTCTTCCATGTGAACAGGTAGCTGGTGAAGGCCGTCAGCAACAGGCCGGAAGCCACGATGAGAAAAAGACCGAAGGCCTTGTGCGTGCGCTCATCGGCCATGAAACCCTTGAAGCGCGTCCACTTGCTCTCGCCTTTGGCGTCAGCCTTCTTGCTGGATGAACGGGTGCGCTTCGGCGCTGGCTCGGGTGTTTCTTCCTCCGCCGCTTCGCGAAGACTGTTCTTGGTGGCCACGGGAATGCTGTGCTTTCGTTGATGATCGCCATGCACGGAGTGCCCGAAAAACGGGGACGGGCGCGTGCACACGCGAGGCGATCAAACGTAGCGGGGCACGCCAAGGCCTAACGGCCAAGTGGCGCGGCTATTATGAACAGGGGATCGGGGAAAGGGGAAGTCTCACCGCGCTAAGCACAGAAAGGCTGGTCCTCCCTTTATGACCCTTCTCCCTGGGAGAAGGGCAGGGATGAGGCCATCGTGTGCAGGGTTGAGGCAGAACGCAAATGCCGGTCTTCCCTTTCTGACCCTTCTCCTTTGGAGAAGGGCAGGGATGAGGTCCTCGCGGGCAGGTATGAGGTCCTCAAATGCTGAAGGTGCTCAGCACCTCCATCAGCTCGTAGTTCAGCACGGCTGGGGGCACCGCCTCATGATCGGTCTTGACCACGAACTTGCTCGGGTCGATCTCGCCCGGGGTAACGCTGGTTGCGTCCAAGTGCATACGCATGCCGTATTGCACAATGCTGTAGCGGAGCAGCACACCGGGTATCTCCTTGTACGGCCCGAACCAGTTGGGGTCCTTCACTTCGATGCGGTCGGTGTACCACAGCTCTATCTCCGGCTGGTCCACGCCGTCGTAGATGGCGATGGCTTTTTTGCAGGGGTATCCGGCAATGGTGTCGGTTTCGTCGGTGAGGAGCATCACCATGGCTTTTTCCTCCTTGTTGAACAGGGCCATGTCCTTCTCCTGCAGCTTGCTAACGAGCTTCTTGCTCAGCACGCTGAGGTGGTAGTCCATGCTGCGCTGGTCGTTGTTCACCATCATCACCGTGCGGAATACGCCCATGCCGGCACTCAGTTCGGCCACTTGCTGGTTTTCCGTGAAGGAGAGGGTCGTTTTTTCGGGAAGCATGCCGGCCATCAGGCCGTTCGGGTCCTGATCGGGGAAACTCAAGGCGTATTCAATGACCCCGGCCGTGATCTTCTGTTGCATGAAACCGCTGCTGCAGCCATTGGCCAGCATGATGATAGCTGCACCGCCAAAGACCAGTGGTCCGTACTTGATGATCATCGTTCGCATGTTCTTGTCCGGGTAAGAGCCCGCTTTGAACGCGATCCATGGCTCCACGGTTCCCACTAAGCTGCCGGATTGTCCACGACACCCTCTTGGTAGGTTGAACCGGCAGCCCTTCTGCCCCCGAAAGCCCCGCCTACCTTCGCCGCCGCCCGGAGCGGATCGCATACACGGGCCTACCATGGATCTACGATTGATAGAGGCCGCCAGCGAGATCGGGGCGGGAAAACGCGGCGCGAGCATGGGCATGGCCGCCTTGCGTGTGGCTGCTTGGAAGCTGGGAAGCGAGCTGTTCGGCCACGCAGAGGAGAGCATCCTGCGCGACGAGAACGAGGGGCTGTACGAGGATGATCGCAGCCCCAATGCCCACCACATCGACGGCCTCATCCGCTTCGAAAGCGATCTGGCCTATGAGGTGTACAAATACCTGAGAAACAATGTATTTCCGATAGTGGTCGGAGGCGACCATTCCATCGCGATCGGTTCTGTTTCGGGAACCAAAATGGCGTTCCCCGAGCAGCGCCTCGGGGTGGTTTGGATCGATGCGCACGCCGATCTCCACAGTCCCTTCACAACGCCCAGCGGCAATGTGCACGGGATGCCCTTGGCATTGTTGATGGATATCGAGAACAAAAAGCAGCGGCGGAACAAACCCCGCGTGTACACCCTTGACGTGTGGGACCGATTGCGGAAGATCGGTTCCAGCGGTCCGAAACTGCTGCCAAGCGACTTGGTCTTCATCGGCTTGAGGGATTATGAAGCGGAGGAGGCGGCTATCATCAAGGAGTTCGGTATCAAGGTGATAACGGTGAAGGATGTGCGCGAAAAGGGACCAGCGGCGATAGTGAGCGAAACCATGGCACACCTTACGGCTTGCGGTCGTGTGCACGTGAGTTTCGACGTGGACAGTCTCGACCCCTCGATTTCCGTGGGTACAGGAACGCCGGTACCCGACGGTCTGTTCTTGGAGGAGGCCAGTGGGTTGCTGGCCGGATTCTGCGCCGACGAGAAGACCGCGACCCTGGATGTCGTGGAGATCAACCCTGCGCTCGATCAAGGCAACGCCATGGCGGAAGCCACCCTCAACATTCTGGAGCCACTGTATCCCATCCTCAGGAATCGATGAACCAGCAAGCCGCCACGAACGTCATCCTGATCCGTCCTGTTGGTTTCGGCTACGATCCTGAAACGGCTGCGAGCAATCCGTTCCAGCACAGCACGAGCGATCCCGAGGTAAAGGCCAAGGCCGAACTGGAGTTCGACGGTTTGATCTCCGCCCTCGACCACTGCGGGGTTGGTATCACCGTGCTTGATCCGATCGATCCATTGGCGCCGAATGCCGTGTTCCCCAATAACTGGTTCAGTACCCATGAGGACGGCACGGTGGTGCTCTACCCCATGTGCACCCCCAGCCGCCGCCGGGAGCGCGACCGGCAACTGGACGAAGTGCTCGAAGCATCCGGCTTCAAGGTGCGCCGCATGATCGATCTCACCACACTGGAGGCCGATGACCGCTACCTCGAGGGCACGGGCAGTTTGGTGATCGATCGGTTGCGGGGCGTTGCCTACGCCGCCATGGGTCCACGCACCACCGAGCGTGCGGTGAACTACTGGTGCGGTGCACTTCAATGCGGTCCGGTGCCATTTTTGGCCACTATGGACGGCACGCTCACGGGCCAGCCCGTATACCACACCAACGTGCTCATGAGCATCGGTGAGAAGTTCGCCGTAGTGTGTTTGGAGGCCATTCCCTATCCCGTGGAACGGGAAGACGTGCGCGATGAACTGACACGCGGCGGCAAGGAGGTGATCGCTATAACCCGGGAGCAGATGATGGGCTACGTGGCCAACCTGCTGCAGGTGCGCAACGCCAAGGGCGAGTCGTCCATACTGCTTTCCGAAAGTGCTTTCAACCTGTTGGATCCCGAACAGCGCATGGCGTTGGAGCGACATGGCCGCTTGGTGCCCGTAGCCATCCCGACCATCGAAGAGGTGGGTGGGGGCAGTGTGCGGTGCATGATCGCCGAGAATTTCCTGCCGCGCCGGTAGGCACAGCGTTCGGAACCATCTACTTCGGGAACTGCGACTTCCACGCCCGCAGCGGTATTGGTGCCTGCGATCCAGCAGGCCTTCCAGCAATTGTTCAGCAGCGCCGTGGAGGCGAAGGCACTCACCTTCCAGCCCACACGACCCGAGTTCGAGGGCGATGTAACGATCAACGTATTCCCTTTTCTCAAGGCCAGCAAGCTCGGTCCGGAGCAAACGGCCACCGCCATCGGCGAGCACCTCAAGGCCAACGTGGCCATCGTTGATCGCTTCAATGTGATCAAGGGCTTCCTCAACATCGTGATCGCCGACCGTTACTGGACGGACTTTCTGGTCGAGGCCGGTTCACGGGACATCCTTCAATTGGAGCCTACCGGAAAGAAGGTGATGGTGGAGTACGCTTCCCCCAACACCAACAAGCCCCTGCACTTGGGGCACATGCGCAACATTTTCCTGGGCCATAGTGTGAGCCGGATCCTGCAAAGCGCGGGCAACGAGGTGGTGAAAGTGCAGGTGATCAACGATCGTGGCATCCACATCTGCAAGAGCATGGTGGCATGGCAGAATTTCGGCAACGGCGAAATGCCGGAGAGCAGTGGGCTGAAGGGCGACAAACTCGTGGGGAAGTACTACGTGGAATTCGACAAGGCGTATAAGGGTGAGGTGGAAGTCCTTGTCAACTCAGGAAAGACGAAGGAGGTAGCCGAGAAGGAAGCCCCTATCCTGCGCGAGGCCCAAGCCATGTTGTTGAAGTGGGAAGCGAACGACCCCGAGGTGCGCGCGCTTTGGCAGAAGATGAACGGCTGGGTCTACGACGGCTTCAATGCCACCTACGCGCGGATGGGTGTGGAGTTCGACAAGCTGTACTACGAGAGCCAGACGTACGTGCTCGGCAAGAACGATGTGCTCGATGGACTGAAGAAGGGTGTGTTCTACGATAAGGATGGTGCCGTTTGGGTGGACAATACCAAGGAAGGGCTCGATGAGAAAGTGCTGCTGCGCCGCGATGGCACCAGCGTGTACATGACGCAGGACATCGGCACCGCGATCAAGCGGTTCGAGGAATTTCCAGGGCTCTCGAAACTGATCTATACCGTCGGCAACGAACAGGACTACCACTTCAAGGTGCTGTTCATCATCCTCAAGAAGCTCGGCTTCCCATGGGCAAGCGAGCTCTTCCACCTCAGCTACGGCATGGTGGACCTACCCAGCGGCAAGATGAAGAGCCGCGAAGGCACCGTGGTGGATGCCGACGACCTGATGGAAGAGATGGTGAACGAAGCCCGCACGACAGGGGAACAACTCAGCAAGCTTGACGACATCACCGAGGCGGAGAAATCGAGGCTCTTCGAGCAGATCGGCATGGCCGCACTGAAGTACTTCCTGTTGAAGGTGGACCCGAAGAAGCGCATGCTCTTCGATCCCGCAGCCAGCATTGACCTGCAAGGGCATACTGGTCCGTTCATCCAGTACACCTACGCGCGGATCAAGAGCCTGCTCGGCAAGGCTGGGCGGTCGGAGGATCAGACGATCAGACCATCAGACAATGTCGCTGCCGATGATGGGTTGTTGACCGAAGAGCGCACGGTGATCAAGCTCTTGCACCAGTTCCCGGCGGTGCTTCATGAATCCGCAACGCACCTCGACCCCTCGTCCACTGCCAACCATACCTATGAGTTGGTGAAGGCCTACAACAGCTTCTACCAAGTGGTTCCCGTATTGAAGGAGGAAGATGCCGCCAAGCGCGACTTCCGCGTGGGTTTGAGCGCCGCGGTAGCCAAGGCGACCAAGAAGGCCATGTGGTGCTTGGGCATGGAAGTGCCTGAACGGATGTGATCCTCATTGTGAATGCCTGAGGCGCGACCCCCCACCCGAACGATCGGTGCACGACTGCGGGCGCATTACCCGGCGTTGATCGTAACGACCGTTTTCGTGGCGATCTATTGCCTCATCAGCTTGGTGAACCACTCTCTCTATCGCACCTATGCGCTGGATCTGGGGTTGTACACCCATTCCGCTTGGAAGTACGCCCACTTCATGTTGCCCGACCGATCGCTGTTCCTGGTGAACCGGGACCTTCTGCTGGCCGACCATTTCGATGTGCATTTGGTGCTTTGGTCACCGCTCACCTACCTCTTTGGGCAGTGGACGTTGCTGATCGTGCAGATCGCGGCGGTGGCCATGGGTGGCCTTGGGCTCTATCGTTTCATGATGGAGGTACACCCGGATCGGACCTTAGCCACGGTATTGATGTGTTGTGGTCTGGCCTTCTTTGGCGTCTATCCGGTGTTCGCGTTCGACTTCCACTCCAGCGTTGTCGCGGCAATGGCGTTGCCGTGGTATCTGTTGGCCTTAAGGCAAGGAAGGCTCGTACGCTCGTGGTGGCTCCTTGCCTTCATGGTCATTGCGAAG
>CADECG010000011.1 GCA_902825795.1 uncultured Bacteroidota bacterium | reverse complement strand
GCCACGCTCAGTCCTCTTCAGTGATCTATCGCCGCAAGTCTAGAGGTGTGCTGGGGCCTGCCCGCGCACAGCCGAGCCTGTGCGGGGGGAAGTGCAGACCTCATTCGGCGTCCATAGCCTCTTCCAGCTTCTTACGCCACTCGGCGGCACGCTGCTTTGCCGTGACGATCCTATCTTCAGAATGCTGGACCTGTAGTCGGGCCTGTTCAACCTTCTTCGCGGCGGCGCGTTTTTCCTCTTCTCGTTCCTGCGGTGAGCGACCTAGTTGGATCTGTAACACGAGTTCCATGCTGTCCACAGCCAACTGAAGATCATACTTGCTCATCGCCAGAAATTCTTCCTCTCGGAGGCAATCCTCTTCCGCGCTGTACGCGCTGTCGGCGATCAACCCTATGCGCTGTTCCACTTGCCGTTCATGCCGAACTGCCTCTTCAGCGCGTCGCGCATCCTCCAGTTCTGTTGCACTCGGTCCGCATGCCGCAAGTGAGGTTGCGACGATCAAGGGTATGTAGCGCATTGACTGTCGGTTACTCCCTCACCATCCCCACCACCGTCTCTACCACATCCTCTATGCTGGGTTTGCTGAAGTAGTCGCCGTCACTTCCATATGCCGGGCGATGCGCTTTGGCGCTCAGGGTGCGCGGTGCGCTATCGAGGTAGCGGTAGCCGCCTTGCACTTCCAGGATCTGTTGCAGGATGTACGCGCTGGCGCCGCCGGGCACATCCTCGTCCACCACCAGCAGGCGGTTGGTCTTCTTCAGGCTCTCTACGATCACGTGCTCGCGGTCGAAGGGTAGGAGGGTGCGGGCATCCAGCATCTCCACTTCGATGCCGAGGTCGCTCAAGCGCTCTGCCGCTTGCATGCACAAGTTGAAGGTGCTGCCATAGCTCACGAGCGTAACGTCGTTGCCTTCGCGCACCACTTCCGGTATGCCGATGGGCACGGTGAACGCGCCGAGGTTGCTCGGCAACCGTTCCTTGCTGCGGTAGCCGTTGAGGCATTCTATGACCAACGCGGGGTCATCGCTTTGCAGCAGCGTGTTGTACATGCCTGCGGCCTGCTGCATGTTGCGCGGCACACATACCACTATACCGCGCAGCGCGCCGAGGATCATGCCCATGGGGCTGCCGCTGTGCCAAACGCCTTCCAAGCGGTGGCCGCGCGTGCGCACGATGAGGGGAGCTTTCTGTCCGCCCTTGGTGCGCCACTGCGTCATGGCGAGATCGTCGCTCATGATCTGCAGGCAGTACAGTAGATAATCGAGGTATTGGATCTCCGCGACAGGTCGCAAGCCGCGCAGCGCCATGCCGATGCCTTGGCCGAGTATCGTCGCTTCGCGTATGCCGGTGTCGCTCACGCGTAACTCACCGAACTGCGCCTGCATGCCTTCCATGCCTTGGTTCACGTCGCCGATCTTTCCGGTGTCCTCGCCGAAGGTCAATAGCAGTGGCTCCTGCTCGAAGAGTTTCTGGAAGTTGTCGCGGATGATGATGCGGCCGTCCACCAATTCATCCGTGGCGTATTGGGCGGGAACCTCGCGTACGTTCAAGCAGCTCTTCGCGCTTTGGCTGTAGAGGTGGCTGCCATAGCGGTCGTGGTTCAGCGCCATGGCGCTGGCCAACCAGTCGGTGAGCGGCTGGCGGGCAATGGGGTCGGCGTTGCGCCCGAGCAGCAGCGCCTTGCGCGCGGCGCTCAATACTTCCTTCCGGCCGGGAGCCATTTCGGTGCGCAGCTCGTTGGCCAACGCAGTGATCGTTGCCGCAACGGACGAGTCCTCGAAGCGTGCACCGGCCAAGGCTTCGATCATAAAGGCAACATCGCCGAGCTCCGCCTTGATCTCGCTTTGGAAGGCGTTCCATGCGGCCTTCTGTGCGGCGCGTGCTTCGGTCTTCGCTTTCGCGTCGAGGGCATCGAGTTCCTCCACAGAAGCGATCGGCGCACCACCGGGTTTGAAGCCGAGTATCCACTCGCGGAACTTCACGTTGCAGTCGTACTCCTTGTACCATTCCAGCAGGTCCTTGCCCTTGTAGCGCTCGTGACTTCCGCTGGTGCTGTGGCCTTGCGGCTGTGTCACTTCTTCCACGTGGATGAGGCAGGGCACATGCTCATCGCGGCACAGCGCAATGGCTTCTTCGTAGGTCTTGTTCAGGTCGGCGTAGTTCCAGCCCTTGGTCTTGTAGATGCGGATGCCGTTCGTGCCTTCCTCCTTCTGAAAGCCAGCGAGCGCTTGGCTGATGCTGCCTTTCGTGGTCTGGTAGGCCTTGCTCACGCTGATGCCCCAGCCATCGTCCCACACGCTCATGGCCATGGGCACTTGCAGCACACCGGCCGCGTTCATCGTTTCCCAGAACGGTCCTTCGCTGGTGCTCGCATCGCCGATGGTACCGAAGGCCACCTCGTTGCCCTTGTCGCTGAACTGCGTGTATCCATGTAACGCGGGGTTCTTGCGGAACATCTTGCTGGCCTGTGCAAGACCGAGCAAGCGCGGCATCTGCCCTGCGGTCGGGGAGATATCGGCGCTGGAGTTCGGTTGCGCCATCAGGTCCTTCCACTCACCGTTCTCGTCCAAGCTGCGCGTAGCGAAGTGCCCGTTCATGCTACGGCCAGCGCTGCTGGGGTCGGCGTTCACGTCGGCGTGCGCGTAGAGTTGTGCGAACCATTGTTGCACCGTCAACTCGCCGATCGCGAACATGAACGTCATGTCGCGGTAGTAACCGCTGCGCCAATCGCCGTTGCGGAACTGCTTGGCCATGCACACCTGCGCCAGCTCCTTGCCATCGCCGAAGATCCCGAACTTGGCTTTGCCACCCAGCACTTCCTTCCGGCCGATCAAACTGGCCTCGCGGCTGGTAACGCACAACTCGTAATCGCGCAGGATCTCCTCTTTCAATTCATCCAGCGTCATCTGGACTTCAGCGGTGGCTGTCTTGGTGCGGGCGGAACGCCCCGACCCCGATGGATCGGGACTATGAAGAATGTCGGTGGCCATGGGCAGGAATGGTACGTGGCGAAAGTAGGTTCCTGCGCGCTGTGGCTCACCACCCGGTGTTGATGCTTCGTGGACGCTGCTTGGCCGCCGCCCCTGGACTACCGTAGATTGGTTTCTCCAAACGCCAATCCTATGAAGAGGTCATTGATAGGAATGCATGCCGCATTGTTCTGTTGCCTGACCTCCGTTGCCCAGCAACCGGGCGATCTGGATACGACGTTCAGTGGGGATGGGAAGCTGACGATAGCGGGGTTTGGTCAGGCACGGTCGCTGGCGATGCAACCCGACGGAAAGATCATGGTTCTTACCTCGGTTACGGATTCTATGGGTGATCAACTAGCTGTTGTGAGATTGAGTGGGTCCGGCTTGTTGGACAGTTCCTATGCTATGAATGGTGTCAGGACCTTTTCTGGTGCTCCTAGTCAAGCAAGTGCGGTCTGGTGCCAGCCCGACTCACGTCTATTGATAGTGGGCGCGACCACAGTCAGCAGGCTCCATGAAGATTCATCTCTAGATACCACCTTCGGTGATGGTGGTGCGTTCCTGCCCAGCATCCCCGGAGGCAACAACACCATTCATGCGTCCTACATGCTTCCGGATGGAAGTCTGTTGGTCGGTGGACATGTAGCGCATCCTTATCCATTGTCGTACTCCGATGGTTGGCTAACCCGGTTGATGCCATCTGGCGACATCGACATGACTTTTGGGGTTGGTGGATTCGTATTGTTTCCGAGCGACTCGCTTCCGAATTCTTCACGCACTGTGCGTGATATTGACGTCCGCGGCGATGGGGCGATCGCCGTCGGTGTAGGTACTACAGCCTGCCTCAGATTAGATCAGAATGGCCAACTCCCGCCCTATCAGTTCTACGGTGGTAACTCAGTTTACTTGCCAATGGCGATGAACAGTTCCGGTGCATTCATGATGTTTCAGGTGCAAGGGTTCTGGAACATAGCAACATGGTACTTCATCCACGTCACGGCTCCTGACACATGGCCTCCATTCCCATCAGTTGTTGCGCACCAGATGTTCTACTCTGGCCCCGGTCAGAGTCCGGTCACTGGCGGTTACCACGCTGTCGAGACTGACACCGATGATGCCTTCTTGTTCGCAGGAGCCTATTACCCGTCGTTTGCGAGCGGATGGGACATATGGAAGTTCGATGCGGATGGTGCGTGGGATTCAACGTTTGCAGGTTCCGGGCACGTGAACACGGTCTTTGAGATCGGTGAGCATGCCACCGCGTACGTGATAAGGTCCCAAAGCGATGGTAAGGTCATTGTAGCTGGAATTGCCGATATCAACGGAACTCAGCACCTCGCACTCGCCCGCTACCACAACATCCCCGACCCCCGCGCGCGTCTTTCGGCCAAGGTCTTTCTGGGCGGTCCGTACAACGCGCTGGACCAGCGCATGAACGATGGCTTGCGCACGAATGGTCTGCTTCCGCAACAACAGCCGTACGCCGCCTTGGGCGATAGTGCAGTGTCGAACCCGGATGCTTTGTTCGCATGGCCCGGCACCATGGACATCACGGGTGATTCCGCTGTTGTGGATTGGGTCTGGTTGGAGTTGTTGTCGGCAGCGGATAGCGCAACGGTGCTCGGCTCTCGCGCGGCGCTCCTACTGCGCAACGGTTGCGTGGTGGAACGCGACGGCCGTTCGCCCGTGGACATGAACTGTGGCGCGGGTTCGTACTTCCTCCGCATCCGCCACCGCAACCATTTGTCTGCCACGTGCAGCGATCCGTTGCAACTGAGCGACAGCCCGACTTCCGTGGACTTCACTTCTCCTGCAACGAACACTTTCGGAACCGATGCGCAGAAAGAGGTGAACGGCGTGCGCATGCTTTGGCCCGGCGACGCCACGGGTAACGGCGCTGTGAAGTACGCCGGCTTGGGCAACGACCGCGATCCGATCTTGCTTGCCATCGGCGGGAGCAACGTATTGGGCACTATTGGTGGGTACCACCGCGAGGACACGAGCATGGATGGTGTCGTGAAGTACACAGGCCTCGACAACGATCGGGATATCATTCTCCAGTCCATCGGTGGAAGTAACGTGCTGGCAGTGCGGTACGAGCAGTTGCCCTGAGCACCGGTACTCTTGGTGCAGCCGAATAGGTTTGCACGCTCGCGCAAACCCACGGACCGAACGAATTCTCTATCGGGCAATTCACCGCAACCATGCTGACTTTCATGCTCACGGCGGTCGCTACGGCCAGTGTCACTTGGATGCTGGACCGTTGGAGGCGTTCACTCAAGGCCAAGAAGACCCGTATGCACGCCTCGGCGAATGAGGATGCGACCAATGAAGAGGGAGAATGGGACTATGGGCCGCTGGAAGCCCTTCTCAAGGACCTTGCTGCCCCTGCCATACGGTTCGAACCGCAGCCAGTGCGCGAAGAGGAAATGGCCCTTGGCCGCACGCGCATTGGAGGCCAGCCGGACCTGCCATCCCAGCGAAGCTGGCCACTGACGAGATCTGGCAAGCCGATGTCGTTCCTCGCCCAATTCGACCTTGGCAAAATGAATGAGGTCATGCCGAACTCACCACTTCCCTCTTCCGGCAGCCTCTCGTTCTTCGCACTTCTCGAGGACGAGCTTCCCGCGGATGGTGCCTTGGAGAGTGCTGTGCTTTTTACTCCACCAACAGACGACTTGAAGCGGAAGAAGTTTCCCTCAGCGCTCGCAGAAGATGATCGGTTCGGATCATGCTCGCTCGGGGGAGGCCTTGTACGAACGTACCCAGAGCAGAGGCATGAAGAGGTAACAGCGCGCATGGAAGTGGACGAGGACATGCTCTCGGATTTCTGGTCCGATATGAATATGGGTACGCACCTCTTGGGCTATGTCAATATGATCCAAGGCCCTCCTGAGTATGAAGCAGAGCTTGCTTTTCGGTTCCGTACCACGGGTCGAGTCAGCCTGAGGTCGGAGGAGGAGGCCAAGGCAATTGAAGGCTGGTGCCTGCTCTTCCAGCTTGATAGTGAAGAAGAGGCTGGCATGATGTGGGGGGATGCGGGCTACCTCTATTTCATGATCCGCAAAGACGATCTACAACATCACCGTTTCGAGAACGTGGTCTGCATCTTCCAATGCCATTGATCATTGCGCCCTGATTAGGTTCGCCACTATGACCACCACCGATCTCGACGTCTCCAAAGCCCGCGCCCTCACGCCCGGCTGCGAGCGCGTCATCCACTTTAACAATGCGGGCTGTGGCTTGATGAGCCAACCCGTGCTCGATACTGTTATCGCGCACACCCAGCTCGAAGCGCGCATGGGCAGCTACGAAGCCGCTGCGCTGAAGGCCGATGCGCTCGATGCCGTGTACACCTCCTTCGCCAAGCTGCTGAACTGTAACGCGGATGAGATCGCCTTGACCGATGGCGCCACGCAGGCCTGGCACCGCGCCTTCCACTCGGTGCCGCTGGCGAAGGGCGACCGCGTGCTCACGGCCAACAACGAGTACAACAGCAACTGGCTTTCGCTGCGCCGCACCTGCGACAAAGTGGGTGCCTCGCTGGAAGTGGTGCCGAGCGATGCGGACGGCCTGCTCGATGTTCAGGCGCTGAAGAACATGCTCGATGACCGCGTGAAGTTGGTGGCCATTACACAGATCACCAACAGCAACGGCATGGTGAACCCCGTGGTGGAAGTCGGGGCTGCCTTGCGCGGCACGAATGCGATCTACCTGCTGGACGCTTGCCAGGCCGTCGGGCAGATGCCGGTGGATGTGGAACGCATCGGCTGCGATCTGCTTTCGGGTGCTGGGCGCAAATTCCTGCGCGGGCCGCGTGGCACCGGTTTCATGTACGTGCGCCGCTCGGTGCTCGACCGCATCGAACCGGCCGTCATCGACATCCACGCCGCGCAATGGACCGGCCGCGATACGTTCAAGTGGCGCCCGGATGCGCGCCGCTTCGAGCAAATGGAGTTCAATATCGCCGACCGCTTGGGCATGGGTGCCGCAGTGGACCATGCGCTGGGTTGGGGACTGGACGCGATCGAGGAACGGATCCTCGGTCTTTCCAAATTGTTGCGCAAGCGGTTGAACGAACTGCCCGGTGTGCAAGTGCGCGATCAAGGCACCCGTCCGAGCGGTATTAACACCTTCACCATTGAAGGAAAGGATCTTAATGCGCTGCTGTTGACGTTGCGCACGCAGGGCATCAACACCAGCGTCACCAACTTCGATTGGGCTTGGCTCGATCTGCAAGCACGCGGCATCGAGCGCATCATGCGCGCATCGTTGCACTACTACAACACCGAGGAAGAAGTGGAGCGTTTCGTTGAGGCGATCGCCCGCGCGTGAGCATGGAAACACGCGTTCGTCCCGCCACCGAAGCCGACCTTCCGGCGATCCTCGCCATCTACAACGAGGTGATCGCCAACACCACCGCTGCCTATGTGTTCGAGCCGCATACGCTGGAGATGCGGCAGCAGTGGTTCGCCGAATTGAAGGCCGGAGGCTGGCCCGTGATCGTGGTGGAGAGCGAAGGAACGATCGTTGGCTTCGGCTGCATCGGCGTGTTCCGCAGCAAGCCCGGCTACAAATACACGGGTGAGCATACTGTGCATGTGCATGCGGAACACCGCGGCAAAGGCATCGGCCGCGTCCTGTTGTCGGCGCTCATTGAAGAGGCCAAGCACATGGAGTTGCGCACGTTGATCGGCGGCATCGACTCGGCCAACGCCGCCAGCATCGCCTTCCACGCCAGCTTTGGATTCGTGGAGTGTGCGCGCATCAAGGATGTCGCCTACAAATTCGGTCGTTGGCTCGACCTGGTGTTCATGCAATTGATACTTCCCGGACCTTCGGCGCCGGTGGAACGATGAGCGGAACGAACGGAACTGTGGCGGGGGAACCATCGCGGACGAAAGTCTACTTGGCCTTCGCTGCCATCTACATCATCTGGGGCAGTACCTACTTCTTCATCCGCGAAGCGCTGGATGGCTTTCCTCCGTTCATGTTGGGCGGCATCCGCTTCCTTGTTGCCGCGCTGCTCATGTTCGGTTGGTGCGTGGCAACGGGCGTCAGCATCAAGCCGGGTGTCGACTTCAAGAACGCCGCGATCACCGGCTTCCTCCTTTGCTTCGTGGGCAATGGCGCCGTGGTGTGGGTGGAGCAGAGCATCGCCAGCAGCGTGGTGGCCATCGTCATCGCGGTGGCACCGCTGTCGTTCATCGTCATGGACCGGCCGCAGTGGAAGGTGAACTTCCGCAGTTGGAGCACGCTGCTCGGCGTGGTGGCGGGCTTCGCGGGCGTGCTGCTCTTGTTCAGTGAGAAGATCGCCTTGCAGTTGCAGGCCACGGAAGTCACAGCTGAGTTCTCGGCCATGTTCATCCTGCTGCTCGGCATCATCGGCTGGCCGGCGGGATCCATCTACGCGAAGTACCATCCGGCATCCATGCCCAACATGGTGAACAGTGGTTGGCAGATGCTGGTGGGTGCGTTCTTCTTCCTGCTCGTCAGCGCCGGAAGAGGGGAGTGGACGAACATGGCATGGAGCGCCGTGCCAACGACCGCTTGGCTGTCGCTGGCCTACCTTATCGTCTTCGGCTCCATCATCGGCTTCAGCGCGTATGTGTGGTTGTTGCAAGTGCGGCCCGCCACGCAGGTGAGCACGTATGCGTACGTGAACCCCGTTGTGGCAGTGCTGCTCGGTGTTTTCGTTGGAAGCGAGGTGCTGGGCTGGCGGGAGTTCGCCGGACTGGTCATCATCCTTGGCGGCGTGCTGCTCATCAACTTGGCGCGGTACCGCAACTCACTGAAGTCGTGATCAAACCTTCACCATCGGTTCGGGTCTTCCGGCCAATTTCTCCCCCCATGCGTCTCCGTTCCATCGTCATCGCGTTTGCCGCAATTGCTGTTCCAGCCAGCGCGCAGCTCAGCCCCGCCATCACTTCTTGGGTCATCAACCCTGGAAGCGAGACCGGTTACAACGGCATCCTCAGCAACGTGCGCGAAGTGGTGTACGACAATCTTGATGTGTACGTGGGTTGCGCTGGCATACCGGGCTATTCCATAGGTCCATGGAATGGCAACCCCAACGATGCGGGCGACCAGGATTGGGAATTCAAGATCACGTTGTTCCCCTTCCAGAACAGCTGGGTACCTGTGAATACGCCCCTTGGCCACATTGGCGTTTGGACCAACGGCGTCACGATCTTCAATCCGCGCGATGGCATGAGCTACAACATGCAGGGTATCTGGAACCAGAACGCGTACTACTTCGAAGGTGGCAGTTTCGACGCGTGCCTCGGCCATCCGAACCAGCAGATGGAGTACCACACGCACATCAACCCGACGTGCCTGTACGACGATACCGATAGCACACAGCATTCGCCCATCATCGGTTTCGCGTTCGATGGCTTCCCCATCTATGGTGCATATGGCTACCAGAACACCGGCGGCACTGGGCCCATCACCCGCATGCTGTCGAACTATCGCCTCCGAGCCATCACCGATCGTACGACATTGCCGGATGGCACGGTGCTCAATGCGGGGCAGTATGGTCCGCCGTTCAATGCGCAGTATCCTAGGGGCTCGTTCATCGAGGACTATGAGTTCGTGAGCGGCATTGGCACGCTCGATGTGCACAATGGCCGCTTCTGCGTTACGCCGGAGTATCCGTCAGGCACCTACGCCTACTTCGTAACGCTCGATGCGGACCTGGAGCCGGCCTTTCCCTATGTGCTCGGCCCCACGTACTACGGCCTTGTTCCGCCGGGTAACACGGGTCCGGGTAGCGGACATAACACGGTGCCGGGCGGCGTTACCGTCTACAACCCGTTCACGGGAGTCGCGGAGCCCCTCGCGGCATCCAACATCGCAGCGTATCCAAATCCGGTGGTCGATGAACTCGTCATCTCCGGCCTGGCCAACGGTACATGGACGCTGACGATGCATGACGCGCTCGGAGCGCTGGTCATCAGCGAGCAAGCGAACACTGGTGCGCCATGGTCCGTGGATGTGTCGGCACTGGCAGGTGGCACCTACGTGCTGAACCTGTCGAACGGAAGCGAACGCTTTGCGGAGCGGGTCGTGGTGATGGAGTAGCGTCCAGTTCGGCCCGGTCTGATGTGATCGCGGGAGAAGTCAAGACCGATGCGTGGACGTGAGCGCACAACCAGTGGCGGGGTGCATTGTGTCAGCGGGAGTCACCGATGTCGGCTAGCAGCCGTTGCACGTAGCTCGCCCAAGTGAACGGCTGAACGGCTGTGTGCGCATTGACAGCGCACGTGCGCCAAAGCTCTTGGTCTTCCAGCAACCGGTCTATGGCTGTTACCAGTTCATCCTGCTCAGCGGTGCGCAGCAGGTGGCCTATGGAGGGCGACTCACCGAACGTGCGAATGAACTCGGGATAGGCATCCACGATCACCGGCATGTAGTGGTGCATGGCTTCACAGCTTGCGGAGAACGATCCCCAACGGGGCATGGGGTTCGCGAACAGTGCACAGCGGTCCAAGAGCGCACGGTATTTCCGTTGGTCGTCCGGATCTGACTTGTCGAGGTAGCCGTGCACTGTCGTCCAATTGGCCAAGGGGCGCAGCACCTCGTGGCGCGCCATGCCCACCACGTGCAGCTCAATAGGGTGCGGGCGTCCGGCGTTCATGCGTTCCAATGCTTCCAGCAGGAGCATCAAACCCGGCTTGTACTTGCTTCCGCCGATGAAGAGGATGGCCGGATGTTCAAGGTCACGCGCCAGCAACTTCGCTTGGTCCGGTCGCACGGCTTCGGTGTTCACCACATTGCCGTAGTAGCGCACCCGATCACCCAGTTCCAGTCGTAGTTCCTCGGCCTGTTCCGGAAAGAGCGAAACCACCAGATGCGCACCGGCCAGATGTTTCTTTTCACGAGCGATCGTGCGGCTCTCCATGGTATTCGGGCCGCGCCCTTCGAAGTAGCGCAAGTGCCGTTCGAAGGTCATGTCGCAGAACTGGACGTAGGGGCGCCGCTGCCGGTTGCGACCGAACGAGAACGTGGTGAAGATGGGTAGCGCGTTGTGGTGCTCGCGCAACGTGCGCTCGATCTTCCGCTGCGTAAGCCACGCGTTGAAGCTGCTGCGGAAAAAGTAGTGCCGCGTTTGCGTGATCCGCAGTTTGCGCAGCACGCCGATGAACATATCGTAACCTACTTGCAGCGGACGGATGGGGGACAGGTCGGCCCGGTGGACCATGTGCCCGCCGTCCTCCAGCGTATTGGCAAGAAAGTACGGCACGTTGCTCCACGTGGCGGCCTTGAACGGATCGCCGATGGCGAATACGATGAACTCCCGCTTTGACATTCCCATCATCCCTTCTTCACGACTCCCCTTTGTCCATTACCGAGCACCCGCGAGCACCCCGCACAAATGCCATAGCAGGCGTGCGCCCACGTTCGCGTCCCATTCATCCTTCGGCCCGGGCGATACCTCCACCAGGTCGAAACCGATGATGCGTTTGCCACTGTGCGCCAGTCTTGAAAGCAGGTAGGTGGCTTCCTCGAAGGCCAAGCCGCCGGGCACAGGCGTGCCGGTGTGCGGGCACAGCGTCGGGTCGAGCCCGTCTATGTCGAAACTGATGTGCACGTTGTGCGGCAGCTCCGCGATGATCCGGTCGCACTGCTTCTTCCACGTGCTGCCTTCGAACTGTTGCCTGCGCAATTCAGCGCTGCGGTATACGCTCACACGTCCCTTCTCCTTCTTCACCACATCGTTCTCCTGCGCACAGTAGTCGCGGATGCCGACCTGCACGATCTTCTGGATGGGCTTCAACGCGAGCGCGTTGTACATGATGCTCGCGTGGCTGTAAGTGAATCCCTCGTACGCTTGGCGCAGGTCCATGTGCGCGTCGATGTGCAGGATGCCGAAGGACTTGAACCGTTCCGCCAAAGCGCGGTAGAACCCGAGCGGTGTGCTGTGATCGCCGCCTAGCAGTCCAACGATCTTTCCGGTATCGAGCAATTCGGCGGTGCGTTCCTCCACCCATTCGTTCATCACCTCGCATTCGCGGTTGATGTGTTTGAGCGCCTTGGCGGCTTTGTCCTTCTGTTTCTTGGTGCCACCCGTGCTCAATAGGTCGATGATCTTGCCGGCCTCCTTCTTCAGCGCAATGCTTTGCGCCAGCAACGGCTTTGGCATCTCATCCAGAGCGATGCCGCGTTTCCACAGCTCTGGGAACTCCGGGTGGAACAGGTCAACTTGGAAGCTCGCATCGAAAATGGCTTCCGGCCCACGGCTCGTGCCGCCACCGTAGCTCGTGGTCACCTCCCACGGCACGGGGATGATCACAACGTCGGCTTCGCCTACGGTAAAAGGCAGGCCATAGAGCTGTGCGTTCGCATTGGCCGGACTGTTCGGGTCGAACGATTTGATCTTGGAAGCTTTGCTCATGGAAGGGATCAGTAGATCAGAGGATCAGAAAATCAGAAGATCAATGCGAAGATGCGGCTAGGAAAATGAACACGGCGATGACAACGATCACCACCACCAGCAGGAGCCACTTGCCGGTTTTCCACGGTTCTGACTTTCGGAATCTGCTGCTTACGAGCCAACCGATGATCATCATTCCGACCAAGATCAACGCTCGGAGCAGATGCCTGCCATCCGGTGGGCCTTGCGGATCAAGAAATAGACTGATCATGGTCACCGCCATTCACGAAGATCGTCCGAGCGCTCACGGCCTCATCACCAGCGTGCTCGGGATGTGTTCCAGCCAAACGCTCTGGGTTTCCACGGTCTTCTTCCAGCTATCGAAGCCCACGAGCATCAGGTCATGCTTCCCTAGGAAATCCTTGTCGAACGTGTTGCGGCGTTCCAAGGACAACCGCCCTTCAGAGGCGGCCTGCATAGCGCGTACGGTGGCCAGCAATTCGGGACTTTGCTCGAAGATGCCTGCAACATCGACCAACGATACGTGGACGCCACTGTTGTAGATGAGTTTCTGGGCATAGGGCAACAGGAAACTGTCGCCGCTACTGAAGAGCGGTACGAAAACGCTGTTGATCTCCTGCAGACCCTTGTCCACATAGATGCCGATGGGCAACCGCAGTTCGCGCAGCAACATGCGCACGCGGTCGTCGAACACGGCTTCCTCGAAGAGCTTCTCCTTGCCGGTAAGCGTATCGATCAATCGTTCCGGGTCTATGATGCGGCGGCCGATGCCCACCAAACGACCGATCAAGGTGCCTTGGTAGATGCTGCGGCCCACGCCCACGATCGCCAGATCATACTGTCCGTTGTTGGCCACTTCCACCAGTTCCTTGTCGATGTCCTGTGTGGCCTTGAACACCGTTTCCAAGGTGATGGACATCTTCTTCTGCTCGGCCCGCACCGGTGCGAAACTCTCGCGCTCGCGCTCGGCCAAGTTGAACTGGTTGAGCTGCGTGCTCGGGCTGAGGTGCATGGCGGTGATGTGCGCTTTTTCATTGCGCCGAACGAAGGCATGCGCGATACGCACCATGCTTCGCCCGCGCTGTGGATCCCCGAAGGGCACAAGCACCTTGAACTTGCGTTCCTCGGCCTCCTGCAGCTCCGGTGACTTCCGTCGCAGCGGTAACAGTCGATCAATAAGGGAGAGGCTCGGACCGGTCATCGCGGTGGTCACCAGCGCCATGATCACCATCATGGCGAAGATCTCCGAGCTGAGCACGCCCAGATCGAAGCCGATGTTCAACACAACGAGTTCCATCAATCCGCGCGTGTTCATCAACGCGCCCAGCATCAAGCTGTCGCGCCAACTGTTGCCCAGCAAACGTGCAGGCAATGCGCTTCCAACGAATTTGCCCGAAACGGCAACGGCAATGATCACGCCGGTCCACTTCCACAGACCCGGATCGTCCAGCAGGCCGATCTGAGTGCGCAATCCGGTGTACACGAAGAAGAGCGGAAGCAGTAGCACGAGCGCAACGTCTTCGATCTTTTCAATGAAAATGTTGCGGAACCCGACGTTGGTGGGCATGATCACCCCGGCCAAGAACGCGCCGAACAATGCGTGGATACCAATGACCTCACTGGCATAGGCGCTCAACAAGAGGATCACGAAGAACAGCGCGACCACCGGTTTGCTGAGGCTTTCACGGTCAGCATAGACGTCCCCTAATTTTTTCAGGAAGGGGCGCACGAGCATGATCATGAACGCCACGTAGGCAGCGGCCAGCGCGATCGTCCACAGTGAACTGACAACGGAACCCGCTTTAGCAATAGCGATCACGGCTGCCAAGAGGCACCAAGCGGTGAAATCGTCTATGGCAGCGCAAGTGATCGTGAAGCGCCCGAGCGGAGTGCCGTTCAGGCCGCGTTCCTGCACAATACGCGCGAGGACCGGAAAGGCGGCGATGCTCATGGCCACCCCCATGAACAAGGCGAACGGCAGGTACGGTATAGCATGCGTTACGAACCTGCCATAGAGGAAGTAGCTGAGACCAACACCCATGGTGAAGGACAGGACAATGCTTCCGTGGCTCACGAGTACCGCCTGCTGGGCACCCTGCCGCACGATCTTCAGGTCGAGTTCCATGCCAACAACGAACATGAACAAGATCAGCCCGATCTGCGACAGGAACTGGAGGTTGCCCAACGATTCCGGCGGAAAAAGGAATCCGCTGAAGCCAGGGAAATAGCTTGCCAAGAAGGACGGACCTAGGAAAATGCCAGCAGCGATCTCACCCACTACGGTCGGCAGCCCGATCTTCTTACAAAAGAAACCGAACACACGCGCCGTGATGATGATGGTGAGGATCTGCAACAGCAGTTTCGCCAACGGGTGCGTGATGTTGTCCTGATACGTTGCCTTGAAGTGCTGCCAATGCCCCAGTTCCGAACCGGCCGGGAATTCCAATGCGGGGCCAACTTCCAACGATCGGCCAAACGTTACAAGGACATACACGCCCGCTGCACCAGCAACCACGACGAGTATGTAGTAGAACCAATTGCGGAGTATGCCCAAGGGAAAGCTGGTTCTGTATTGCGCGGGCAAGTTAGCCGCACCTCGCAGTGCGATCACATGGCTTAGCGATCACATCACCAAAACAAAAGCGCCCCGACATGTCGGGGCGCCGCAACCCGTCTTTACCCCTTGTTGCGCTGACGGGTCACTTGCACTTCACCTCAAGTACGGCACTATGTTCAACAGGTTGGGCATCCGGAAGGCGAAGGGCTCCTCGCCGATGGCGATGGGTGTCGTTGCCTTCGGTGCGGAGGCTCTTTTGGGTGCGGGACCGCGGAAGACGATAGCGGCTACGCGTTTGTTGTGGAGTGAATCCAGACGTTGGTGCTCTCTGTGGATCTGTTCCTCCTGGTTGCGTCGCCGCATCTCACGGTCCCGGATTTCGGTGTGGGTGGTATCGAGGTCCTCCAAGCCCTTGCCGGTCATTGTCCACGTGCGGCCCACCATCTCATTGTCCCACGTATCGGTCACGTTGTCGATGTCGTCGATGATGTGCTGGGTGCCCTCGTTCAAATGGACCGCGCCACCGGCGGGTACTTGCAGAATGAACCGGACCCACTGCCCACGGAACTTGTCCGCCTGCGGGAAGTTGAGGATGGGGGAGAGGAGCAGTGTGTCGCCTTGTTGTGCGTATGTGTAGGTGATGTGCTCGGCGCGTGCAGCGGCCACCGTGTTGCCCATGCCGCGGGCTTCGCGCTGCACCACCAAGTGATAGAGGGTGTCGGGGCTGCGCTCCACGTCGCACTCGGCCCACCAGCCGTTCACCTGTCCATCCATGATCTGCAGTCCTTCATCGCGCCAATCGAAACCATTGTGATCGAAGGTCCAACCGTAACTCCATGACTCCTCCGGCTGCTGGTGCATGGCCAGGTGCACCACGTTCCCCGTCGGTTGCACGATCGGTGCCTCTGTGCGGTTGCGCGCGCGCTGCCGGAAGTCGGTTCCCAAGCCAACACCGAGCGTGATCGCAGTGATCAGTGCGGCCAACCAGATCAGGCAAAGCGACCAGCCGAGCCAGCGCGGTGTGCGCGTGTTCATGAGCAAATGGAAGCCGGCGATCAAGAGGCCGATCACCGGAATGGCCAGCAAGAGAAATCCAGACACCACCATCCAGATGGCATGTGCGCTGGTGGTAAAGAGCAATCCACCAAGATCCAAGGAGTCGGTATTGCCACCAGCCCAACTACCCGTCCATGATGCGGCGGACAAACCGACCGCGCCGCTGAGCAGGCCCATGAGCATGGCGATACCGATCATGATGAAGAAGATGCCGATCACCTTGCCCAACACCGAGCCAACACTGCGACCTGTCCGGCGCGCTGTCTGCGCGGCCTCGTGTCCCCATGCTTTGGCTTTCGGTTCCCATTCCTTCCCAAGATCCTGTGCTTCTTTGGCCATCTGCTCAGCACCTTTCTTGAAGCGTTCGCCGCCCTCCTCGAACACACGTTTGATGTTGTCCACATTCACCGCTTCGCCCCGCATTTGCAAGCGGTCGGCGGCGCTATCGGCTCGCGGCACCAGTATCCACATGAGGATGTACACGAAAGCAAGCGTGCCGAAACTCATGGGGAAGAGTAGCACGATGAAGATCACACGTAGCCATAGTGCGTCCATCTTGATGTAGGCCCCCAAGCCCGAGAGCACACCACCCACCCACCGGTCATCGGGATCGCGGAACAAGCGTTTGCTCGCTCGTGTGGGGTCGCCTCCGGTAGGGCCTGCTCCCGCGCCTGCTCCTTCGTCCCCGGCGTAGTCCTCGGGCTGTCCCATGATGCCGATCACATGCTCCACGTCGGCGATGCTCACCACGTTGCGGCCTTCCAGCCGCTGTTGGAACAACTCGGCGATGCGCGCCTCGATGTCGGCCATGATCTCCTCACGGCCATCGGTGCCGTTGAACTTGGCCCGAATGCTATCGAGATAGCGTCCCAAGCGGAGGAAGGCGTCCTCCTCGATGTGGAACACGGTGCCACTGATGTTTGCTGTGACTGTCTTTTTCATAGCGCTTGGCTCAAGGGTTCTTGCTGGTGGTCTTTTTAACGGCGAGTGCGAGCTCATCCCAGGTATCGTCGAGCTCCTTCAGGAATTTCTGGCCCACGGTGGTGAGCTTGTAGTACTTGCGCGGCGGGCCGCTGCGACTTTCCTCCCAGCGGTAGGTGAGGTAGCCTGAGTTCTTCAATCGGGTGAGCAGTGGGTAGAGCGTGCCTTCCACCACGATCAGCTTCGCGTCCTTCAAGCTATCGATGATGTCGGTGGGGTATGCCTCGCCCCGGCTCAGGGTGCTGAGGATGCAATACTCCAGCACGCCTTTCCGCATCTGCGCTTTGGTGTTCTCTACGTTCATGTTGCGGCGCCTCGTATCGGGATCAGCGTTCTGTGCTTCGGCCGGTACTTGACGACGCAAACATATGGGTTAGGCTTGGTACTATGCAACACAAAGTACCATGTTTTGTACGAACGGTTGAATGATCGGAGGTGCGGATAGCGTGCAACGCCAGCTTCCAACCCTTACCAATGCAAGAAGCCCCGGAACTACCGGGGCTTCTTGCATTGGTGATCGGTATGTTCAGCGCAGCCTCTGCACTTTCCAGCCGTGGCGCTCTTCCGCGATCCGCATAGCGTGCTTGAAGGCAGCGTGCGTGCGCAGGAAGTCATAGCGCTCCTCGGCCACCTTGTCGGCGTATTGCGGCAGGCCGATCAGTTCGCTCAGGATGGGGCGGCACTTGGTGCTCGCCAGATTGTAAAGCAGCTTCACGTAGTCCACGCTCACCACCATATCGGTGCCGTGCTCCTCGGCCCACTTCTCGCAGCTGGAGTCGTTCAGCACGGCCTGGCACATCAGCGCATTCAGGAGCAGGCGGGCTTTGGGCAAGAAGGCATATTTGATGCTTCCCTTATCGAGGATCTCTTTGGTGATACGGCCCAAGCGCTCTTGGATCTTGTAGCACAGGACGATCTTCCGGACATCGGCATTGAGGCGCCCGGCGGCGAACATCATCTCGTAGATCTTGTCGTCTTCGAAGGCGGTGCGCATGCTGCGCATCTTGTCGATCTCCCCTTCACTGGCCAGGAAGGTCTGCGCCAACTTCAACAGGCCGATGGCGCGACTTTCCACGATGCCCAGTTCCTCCAGTTCCTCGGCCGTGTGCCCTTCGAAACTGCGTTCCTGCCGCTCGTAGTAGATGCCCAGCTTGCGGAAGGCGTCCTGCAATTGCAACTGGATCATGTCGTTGGCGCGCAGGTTCCAGGGCTGGATCGGAGTTTGGCGGTTGTTGTTGATCGTAACGCTCACCACGAATTCATCGGGCGCTTCGCTCACCACCTTGGCCATCACATGGATGTGCTTCAGGCGGTTCTTGATGCGTTGGATGTCTTTGTGATCCTCGTGCTTTTCCAGGAAGCGGCCGATGGTGGTAACCGTCTGCGCGCCGTTGAGCAAGCGTGGCTCCAGGATCTCGCTCATGGTGCCGCTGTTGTGGGTGAAGCGCTCGCAACTGAACGTTACCCCGTTGTGGTCGAAGAGGAAGCGGCTCTCGTCCTGGCTGCCGTCGATGAGCATGTCCTTGAAGGCCTTTTCCATGGCCCGGTTGGCCGGACTGGTATCGGGCATGCCGTAGCGGATGTTCCGCTCGAAGAAACGATCGCCCATCTGCTTGTGCATCTGGTGAAGGTCCCACAGGCGCATGAAGCCCACGTGCATCGCTTCACCATCGGGTCCTTCCGCGTCGAGCACATTGCCCAGTTCCAGTTCGAACCGGTGTGTGCGGTGTTCCTTGCTCGTGCCGGCTTTGCCCGTAACGCTCTTGAACACCACAACCATGGTCACACGCTTGCCTTTGAAGAAGTCGTTGATGACGAATTGCTTGTTCTCCAGATCCTCGCGCAGTTTGTCCAGCACTATCCCGCGCTCGGCTTCGGCCGGATCGCCCAAGAACACGAACTGGAATTGCACGCGCTCAATGTTGTCACGGTCATCCTTCAGGCAACGGCGCAAGCGCTTGGTCAAGGCATCATCGGCGGAAGTGGTTCCGAAGATGTGCTCCAAGCCCCCGCCCAAGAGCATTTCGAAACCGGTGCGGAACGTGTCGGCGTTCTTGGTGTTGCGGAAGATGAACAGGTGAAGGGTTTTCTTCTTCACATCCACATGGAACCCATCGATGCCCGTCCGGCTGCCACCGAAGGCCACCTGCTGCACCGCATCCTCGCGCGGCACGCCCATGATCTCTTCCAAATAGAGCATCCCGAAGTAGTCGTGGGGTGCGCCACCGTGTGCTGATTTCAACTCTTTATGGGCAGCGGAGATCTTCGCGTCGGTAATGGACATGGGCCAGCTTGATTAGTTACGGCCGTGAAACTGCGCAGTGGGAGGCATATCCGCAAGGGGCGAACGTGGAAAAATCGAGATATGAGGGCTAAATGAGCCGTGTTCCGGGCCAAGCTGCTTGAAAAACGGGAAGCCTTGCACGCAGCCCGGGGTGCCGTCCGATCTCCCGCGGAAGCGCTGAGTCGCGGGGCAAACAATACGGAAAGCCGCAAAACGCGGCCTCAGACAGTGAACCGCACAGCCACTGTACCTCGCTTGCTGCTCACGACAGCCAAGTGCAGGCCCGCAGATAAGGTGGGCAACCGGGTTGCACCGTTGCTTATAGGCATGCTCACTTCTGCCCGCCCCAGCGCATCATAGAACGTACACGCCGCCGAGCCGTCCAACTGTCCGGAGAGTATGAGCTGACCTTCTGAAACACGCACCTGCAAAGCGTTGGCGCCCAGATCGCTGACACCCGCCGCTGGACCCCAGATGGCATATACCCATTGTGGGTTGTCGATATATGGATTGCGGTTGTCCTGTATGCCGAAGATGGCGTTGTTCCGTTCGATCTCTTTGGTGTCCACAGGGTCCTGCGCGTGCCAGTTCAGTAGCAGGGTTTCCACCCACGGACTGAACTCCCCGCCGCTGAGCATCGGGCAGGGCCAACCACCCGTTTGGTTCATATAGCGTGTGAGCGTATAGAAATACGAACGGGCCAGGTCGCCTTTGTACAGGTCGATCGGCTCGAAGGCGTCAACACCACCGCAGCTCAGTGTGGCGCAGGGGCCCACCTTACCTCCGTTCTGGCTGGTCCAGGTGGGGTTGTCCACCTCGCCGTACACGAAGCTGCCCCGTTTCTGGTTCACCCAGCCGTCGGTCGGGTAAATGTGGAAGAGGTCGCTGTTCATCGGCGGTGCATCGTTGAACCAGCTCAATGGGAAGCTGTGCTCGCGGTTGTAGCAATCGCCCTCGCCGGTGTATGTGCCGCACTGGTCCGTACCGAAGGTGTACAGGTAGGGCTCGTTAGGCCCCGGCACATCGCTATAGATGTCCCACACCTTTCCATCAGCCCGGTCGTCGGTGGTTTGCATGTGGGTCCATAGCGAGTTATAGGTCTGCACACTGTGGTTGTCTATGATGTCACGCAGCGCCTCGCGCAAGGGCTCACCGCTCAATCCACCAGCGGTGTCGTAGTAACCGGGCGGCGGCTGGGCAATGCTGACCAGCGGCAGCAAGCAGAACAAGGTGGCGATGCGCATGTGGAACGGCCCGGGTTACGGGGCGGTGAAAGTAGTGGCGTGGGTGAGGTGCTCCTGTCCGGGTTACTGCACAGCTACCCGAGACGAATGCAACACAGTGCCGCCTTCGGAAAGTCGCAGCGTGTAGAGACCCGGGGCGAAGCCTGCCGTGGAGAGTGTCGCGCTGGGGCCGCCGATGTTGATGCCACGCACCCAAGCACCGTTGGCGGCATACCAGTCGGCCATCAGCACAGCGGGTTCATTGCACTGCACCTGCAACGGTTCGCCCGACAATAGGAGCGTTGGGGAAACCACGATCACGTTCCCATCAATGGCCTCCACCGATTCCGGGAAACCGCAGAGCACTTCACTGTTCCAGAACGTGGGGTCGAACTGCCAGTTCAGCGGAGCAATGGTCATCGGTTCGTCGGCGGCGACCATGGTGGTCACTCCGGTATTTCCGACAACCGCTGGTTCATCGGTGGTAGTGACCACTAAGGCCACGAAAACGCACTCGGGCGGTGCGTCGGGCAAAAAGCGCGTGATGTAATTTTTCTGGTCCCAAGTGATGTTGTCGTACACACTACCTGCCATGTGTACGTAGCCACCGGCACCGCTGAAGCAATAGAGCCACGCTTGAGTGTTGTCCGTGTAGCCGTTGAAGGCGTTGGCTACGTTGCCGTCAGCATCCACGCGCACGATGTCGCCATACTCGGTGCTGAGCATGAAGCTGTCGTTCCCCAGCGCCTCCATCTCGGTGAATCCTGTCGTGTTGAATTGTTTCTGCCACTGTATGCTACCATCGCTCGCAAGGCGCATCATCATCCCCGCGCCATCGTTCATGCCCGCCAACAGCATGTCTCCGTTGGACAATAAGTCCATGGCGCGCAGGTGGGTGTAGTCGGTTACGGCATAATAGGTACGGCTAGATACAACGTTGCCGTTGCCATCCAAGCGCATCACATAGGGCCAATCGCGGTCCTTGCCGCACACGATCACGCCACCATCATCAGTGGGCACCATATCGAAAGTGGGGTGCTTGTTGTAGGCCGTATCCTCGGTGCTGGTGAGGCTCTTCGACCAGATGGCATCGCCTGCGGCGGTTAACTTGGCGATCACTGGGCTACCCGTGGCGGGCATATTCACGATCAGTTCACCCGTGGCCATTTCAACCACCCGCGCCGAGCGCAACCAGTAGTCGTCGCCCACGGCAATGCCGAAAGTGAGTTTGCGCAACCAAAGGATGTTTCCGTCGGCATCCAACCGCGCCAGCACGCGGTCGGCCCACACGCCCATATCGTACACGTTGGCCATGAAGTACAGATCGCCATTCGCGAACTGGCCCATGGTGCTGATGCTGTAGATGCCCTGACCGGGCACTGATGTGGGCATTTGTTTCCCCCAGAGCGGTGTACCGTCGGCGGTCAAACGCACCAGCTTGAAGTTGCCGTTGTTGAGGTCGGTGCCGCACATCAGGTAACCACCGTCGATCAAGTGGCAAGCGAGCATATGGTTGAGGCCGCTGCCCGCCGGTTCCACCACCCGATCGAACGATTGCGCCATCAACGAAATGCAGAGCAGGGAAGAAGCAATAAGGGCGGTGCTGCGTGCCATGCGGGGTGGGTAAGGCGTTCGGCCGATGAAAGTAGTGGACTTGCCGATCGGCACGGGCCATTGAGCCTGCCATCTTTGGCAACCTATGGACATTGTGGTTGTTGGAGGCGGAGCGGCGGGCTTCTTCGCGGCGTTGAGCGCTAAGGCCCATTGCCCGGGTGCCCGAGTGCTGCTGCTGGAAAAGAGCAACAAGCTCTTGGCGAAGGTGCGCGTGAGCGGTGGTGGGCGGTGCAACGTAACGCACCACCAGTTGGAGCCCCGCAAGCTCGCCCAGCATTACCCGCGTGGTGGCAAGTTCCTCAAGAAGGCTTTCGAGCAATGGAGCGTCAAGGACACCATCGCATGGTTCGAAGCACACGGTGTGCAACTGAAGACCGAGGACGATGGCCGCATGTTCCCTATCACCGATTCTTCGCAGACGGTTATTGATGCCTTGGTAAAGGAGGCGCTGCGGTCCGGTGTCGAAATGAAGTTGAACTGCGGTGTGAGGGCGTTCGAGCGCACTGATGCGGGCTACACGCTGCAATTGGAGAACAACACATCCATCAACGCCGACCGTGTTATCGTTACAACCGGTGGTCACCCTCGGCTCGATGGCTATGCTTGGCTGGCTGCACTGGGCGTGCCTATCGTACCGCCCGTACCCTCGCTCTTCACCTTCAATCTCATCGACAAGCGCATGTCGAGCCTCATGGGTGTCGTGGCGCCGAATGCGATCGTACGTATCGCGGCGCTGAAGCTCGATGCGCAGGGCCCTGTTCTCATCACGCATTGGGGCCTGAGCGGTCCACCGGTGCTGCGCTTGAGCGCGTGGGGCGCCCGCGATCTTCTGGCCGTGCAGTACCGCTACACGGCACAGGTGAACTGGATCGGTTTGAAGGAGGACGAGGCACGTGCCGTAATGAACGAGGCTTGGAACAACCACCCGAAGAAGCAAGCCATCAACGGCTCGCCGTTCGATTTGCCCGAGCGCCTATGGGCTTGGCTGCTCGACAAGTCAGGCATTCCGCAGGTGAAGCCTTGCGGCGATATCGGCAAGCACGACCGCAACCGCCTGCTGGACCTGTTGGTGAACGATCAACATCCCGTGCAGGGCAAAACCACCTTCAAGGAGGAGTTCGTTACCGCCGGTGGCGTGGCGTTGGAAGCCATTGACCCGACCACCTTGCAATGCAAGGCGTTGCCCGGCCTGTTCTTCGCTGGCGAGGTGCTCGATATCGACGGCGTTACGGGTGGCTTCAACTTCCAAGCCGCATGGACAACAGGCTGGATCGCGGGTAAGAACGCCGCTGGAGCGAAGTGAGCCGGTTCAGTTCTTTTTGGTCAAAGCGCGGTACAGCGCAGGCACCGTGAGGATGACCCATGCTCCTTCCAGGATGATGAAGCCCCATTGCATGGCGCGAATGGCATCTATCAGCAGCAGCAGCGCGCCCAAAAGGTTGAACAGGTTGTAGCCCAAGCTCGTCGCTTTGATGCGGCCCGTCTGCGAAAGACCGTAGCCGAGAAGCAGCAAACCGGCACCGATCAGTTGTGGTAGTTGATCCATCGGCGGCCAAGGTATCCGGGCCTTCTACATTCGCGCCCCAATTCCTGGAACCATGGCACTTCAGTGCGGTATCGTCGGCCTGCCCAATGTGGGCAAGAGCACCCTCTTCAACTGCTTGAGCAACGCGAAGGCCCAAGCGGCCAATTTCCCGTTCTGCACCATCGAGCCGAACGTGGGGGTGATCACCGTGCCCGATGCCCGACTGAACAAACTGGCCGAACTCGTCAAGCCGCAACGCATCGTCCCGACCACGGTCGAGATCGTCGATATCGCTGGCCTTGTGAAGGGCGCCAGTAAGGGCGAAGGCTTGGGCAACCAGTTCCTCGGCAACATCCGAGCATGCGATGCCATCCTGCATGTGCTCCGCTGCTTCGACGACCCGAACGTGATCCATGTCGATGGCAATGTGAACCCGGTGCGAGACAAGGAAGTGATCGACACGGAGCTTCAACTAAAGGACCTCGAAACCGTGGAGGCGCGCATCAGCAAGATCGCCAAGCAGGCCAGCACGGGCGACAAAGACGCGCGCAAGCGGATGGACTTATTGGAACGCATCAAGGCCACACTGCTCAAGGGCCAAAGCGCACGCGCAGCAGTTGAGGCCAACGACGATCCGGAGATGGTGAAGGAATTGCAACTGCTCACCACCAAGCCCATCATGTACGTGTGTAATGTGGATGAGAAAAGCGTGCTTTCCGGCAACGCCCACGTTGAAGCCGTGAAGAAGGCCGTGGCGGCTGAGAAAGCCGAGGTGATCGTGATCGCCGCCGCCATTGAAGCCGAGATCGCGCTGCTCGAAAGCGCCGAGGAACGCAGCATGTTCCTACAGGACATGGGCCTAAGCGAACCCGGCGTGAACGCATTGATACGCGCGGCCTATCGCTTGCTCGCATTGCAGACGTACTTCACCGCGGGTGTGCAGGAGGTGCGCGCTTGGACGATCCATCAAGGCGACACCGGCCCCAAAGCCGCGGGTGTCATCCACACCGACTTCGAGAAGGGCTACATCCGCGCCGAGGTAATGGGCTACGATGACTTCACAACGCTTGGCAGCGAAGCCGCGTGCCGCGCTGCGGGCAAACTACGCGTTGAAGGGAAGGAGTACTTGGTGAGGGACGGCGACGTGATGCACTTCCTCTTCAACGTCTAACGACATCTTCTTCCACCAGCCCGGCAGTGATCTTTGCACTGAGCAGGCACAGTGGAATGCCGGGGCCGGGGTGCACGCTTCCACCGCAGAAGTAGAGGTCCTTGATGCGCCTGCTGAAGTTCGGATGCCGCAGCATGCTCGCGAACATGCCGTTGCTGCTCATACCGAAGATGGCACCGAACGCACAGGAGGTCATTTGTTCCAATGTGCGCGGGTCGATGGTGTGTTCGCATGCGATATGCGCTTCCACGTCCACTTTCAACATGCGCGATAGTTTCCCGATCACCGTAGCGCGGGTCTGCCGCACCAACGTGTCCCAGTCCTGTCCGGTGTTGTGCGGCACGCTCACCATGGCGTACCAGTTCTCGCAGCCCGCCGGTGCATCGGCAGCGTTCACCTTGCTGCTGATGTGCAGGTAAACGCTCGGGTCGGGGTGCAAGGTGCCTTTGTTGAAGATGTGATCGTACTCGGCCCGACCATCGCTGCTCATGAACATGTTGTGCAAATGCAGTGCGGGGAACGTCCGGTCCACACCCCAGTGGAACAGGATCACACTGCTGCTGCGTGGTTGACGCAGCACACGCTCGGGCTTCCGTTGGTCCGGTAATAGGCGATCATACGTGGCTTGGATATCTGTGTTGGTCACCACGCGATCGAACGGCAGCTCGCGCCCGTTCACCGAAATGCCCTTGCAGGTCTTGCCTTCCACATGGATGCGTTCAACCGGTGCGTTGAGTTCGAACCGCACACCTTGGCGTTTTGCCAATTCCACCAGTGCTTGCGTAATGGCGTGCATGCCGCCATGCGCCGCAAACGAGCCCAGTGCCAGTTCGTAGTAGGCGATGAGGTTCAGCGTGGCTGGCGCCGCATATGGATTGCTGCCCGTGTAGCCTGCGAACTGGTTCAGCACCGCAGCCGCCTTTTCGTCCTTGAACAACGCAGCGTTCGCTTTCGCCATGGTGGTGAAGGCCCCCACCTTGTGGAAGTTGAGCAGCCCGCGCAGTGTGGCTTTGTTGAAGTAGTTCTTCAACTGGTGCAGCGAACGCTCCAGGAACACTTCTTCCGTGAGTTCCCGCTTCACCCGGCAGCGGTCCAGGAAAGTGAGCACGCTTTCGCGAGTGGCCGTGGTATTGGCCGCAACGTCGTCAGCAAAACGGTCGGCATCCGCCCACGTGCGGATCACACTGCCGTCCTGGAAAAAGTACTGGAAGCCGGGGTCGATGCGCTGATAGCTGATGTGCGCACGCGGGTCTTCGCCGCACAATGCGAACAGTTCATCGATGTATCGTGGCATGGTGAGCACCGTGGGGCCCATGTCGAAACGATAGCCGCCCATGCGCAGCTCGCTGATCTTCCCACCGGCATAGGCGTTAGCCTCGAACACCGTTACGCTGTGCCCGGCATGCGCCAAGCGTATCGCTGACGCCAATCCGGCGATCCCCGATCCGATCACCGCGCAGGTGCCCTTCGCGCTGGTGCGCCCACGCGACGCGCCTGGGCCTTTCATTCGGACTTCGGCTGATGGGGATGCAGCCAGTTCCACCTGTTCCATGCTATTCGGTACGCCTTCGGATCGGAGGGCAAAATAGCGCATGCCGCCCGTGCGTACGTTCGCCGCGACTTGTTCAGCGCGTGACGAACGACCCGACCCAGTTGGCCAATGAACTCTGCGACTACCTGCGCGAACGGGTGCTCGACAGGAACGTGGTGTGCACGCCTAGCACTCCGTTCCAAGAGCTGGGCGTAGACAGCATGTCCATCATCGAATTGGTGATGTATTTGGAGCGCAAACACGGTATCGTTCTGCCGGACGACGCGTTGCGCCCTGAAAACCTGCGCAGTGCCGATGCCCTTGCGCGTTGCGCCGTTGCCATCGCCACGGCCTCAGCAACCGGTCGTTGATGGAACTGCGTTACCCACTTTCCGGTGCCGACAATTTCCAGGTCCTATTGGACCGTCACATGCGCAAGCGCAGCCGGGTGGGTAATGTGGTTCGGCTTTCCCTCGAACTCGACCCATCCGCCGATCTACAAGCGTTGGCAGCGGGTATCGCCGTCAACCGGAATTTCCAACTCGCTGTTTCCCTGCGCATGAAGCGCGCAACCCTTGTTATGCCGCGCTGGGAGAGCAGGAGTGGCGTGGATGCTGTGGAAAACGTTGACGTGCACGAGCGCTGCACAAGTGACTATTTCAACGTCATGGTCCTGCACCGCGATCTGCCGTTAACGGGAAGTACTGTGCGCGCGGATCTTCTGCATTTCGCCAATGGCAGCAAGCGGCTCGTGATCTCGGCGCATCATGCGCTCTTTGATCAGCGTGGTATGGTGAATCTGGCGAATGCCATACAACCCGGTGCGCCTCCGTGGCCGCAGGAGCAACTCTTCCCGAAGCGGAGCCAAGAGCACTGGTGGCCCGAGTTCCGCAATACGGTATACATCATGTTCTACATGCTCGGCTCGCCGTTCTGGTTCATGGCCCGGCTGCTGCGTGGAACACCTGGCCATGTTTCCAACCCTGTATTCAAGGTGGTCCAATTGTCCCGCGCACAGCGCGAGGTCGTGGACCGCAATGCTTGGGCACACGGCGCTCGTTTCGGCAACAGCAACTTCCACCTCGCGATCACGCTCAAGGCTTTGCAACAGGTGTTCGATCAGCGACGCGAGCAGCCTCCGTACTTCTGGCTGAGCATGCCCGTGAGCACGCGCAAAAAGGGAAGCGTAGGGCATCTCTTCTCGAACAGCTTGTCGTTCGTCTTCGCGCGGTTGAAGGCGGATGAAGTGAGCGACCCGAAGCGAGCGATCGCGACTGTCCATACTCAAGTGAAGAAGCAGCTTGGCGACGGCATTCCTCATCGCTATTCGTCGCTGTTGAACTTCTTCCGCCGTGTGCCGCTTTGGCTGTACAGCACTCTGGTGAACCTACCGATGCGCGGCGACTACGCCAGCTTGTCCTTTTCGGATCTGGGCAACGAAGGCGAAGGCATCGCCAATTTTGGAGGTGTACCTGTTCTCGGGATCGTGGACTACGCCTCAGTTCCATCGCCACCGGGACTCACGGTGACCTTCAAGCGCAATGCGGAAGGGATGCAAGTCGTTCTCGGTGCTGTGTACGAAGCCCTTTCGCCAAGCGAGTTCGACCGCTTCCAGCGCGATCTTGTGCAGCATCTCACGGGCAATGACGCACCAACGGATGGAACAGGAACGGTGTGATGTGCTCATTGTCGGTGGCGGCGCTGCGGGCTATGGCGCCGCATTGGCGTTGCATGCCTCGGGGGCGAGCTACATGATCCTGGACCGAGCGGATCGGTTCGGCGGCAAGGCGACCAATGCCATGGTCGGAACCATCTGTGGTGCCTTCCTGCGTTCACACGATGAACAGCCGCGATGGGCGCTTATCGGCCAAGTGCGTGATTTCTGTGTGGATGTGATGGCCTGTGGACGAACCGTGCCCGAGCGCGGGGCGAACGGTCTGTGGTACATCCCGTACCGCATTGATGCGTTCAACGAAGTTGCCATGATGCCATTGATCGGGTTCAACGAACTCACAAGGCTTCGCACAACCGTTGTATCATGCGAGGTGGATGACCGCGGGATCAGCCGTGTGCATGTTGAGAGCCCGACGGGGCCTTATGCCATTTCACCGGGCGCCGTGATCGATTGTGCGGGTGGTGCAGTAGTGTCCAAGCTGTGCGAGGCGGCCGTTATCACGGAGCAGCAGTATCAAGCGCCCAGCCAGGTGTTCTTCTTGGGCGGTATCCGGACGGACGATGCGCGGACGTTGGCGCCGGCGATGATGCGCGCGTTGATGCGGGCGACCGAGAGCGGCGATGAACGTGTAGCAGCGGTGAAACATATTGGAATACTGCACGGTTCGTTGCGCGATGGGTCGGTAGGGGTGAAGGTGACCCTGCGCCACCGACCCGAACAAGGCGAGGACCTGAACGAATTGAATGCGCTCGGGCATCGCACCGCGTTGGAGATCATTGAGTTCCTCCGTCAACAAGTTGAAGCGTGCAGCGAGTGCACCATCAAGTCCATTGCACCGGAGATCGGTGTGCGCACGGAGCAACGACCGGTGGGTAAGCACATTCTCACACAGACTGAAGTGCTCGGAGCGCAGAAGCCCACAGATGGTGTTGCTGTAGGCGCGTGGCCGATTGAGCATTGGGGGGACGGACCCGGGGCGGATATGCAATGGCTGCCCGAGGGAGAGCATTACTTGATTCCCGCTGGAGCTCTCGAATCCGCTGCAATTGAAGGATTGTACTTCGCGGGTCGTGGTATCAGCGCATCGGAAATGGCGATCGCCAGCGCACGTGTTATCGGCACGTGCCTCAGCACGGGCTATGCGGCCGGGATGCTTGCGGCGTATCATGCGCTCGGAAAGTCGAGGGATGAGGCCATTGCACGTCTTCGGGCTGAACAGCTTCCGCACTGAGCCATGAACTTCTTTGACGCCATACACGACCGGAACGCACTGTATGCACCGAATGCCGCAGTGCGCACGAGCGAAGGAGCGATCAGCTATGGGTCGCTGTTGCAACAAGTGGAAAGACTGGCGGATGTATTTCGGCAGCTCGGCTTGGTCCCCGGCAACGGCCTCGGCGTCGTCGATCGCAACAGCCCGGAGTTCATCATCGCCATGTTGGCCGGGTTGAAGTGCAATGCGGTCGTTTTGCCGATCGCCAGCAACCTCACGGCATCGGAGCAGGGACAACTGATACACGAGGCAGGGTTACATGCGGTGCTGCGCGAGTCGGCGGCCGGTGCTGTAGTTATCGGTGTCCGGCGCTACACACTCGAGTTGTTCGTGCGGGAAGAGCATCGCATCGCCCCCCACGTGCCCGATGCCGCGTTCATCCGCTTCACGAGCGGAACCACCGGCACATCGAAAGGTGTGATCATCGCCCATCGCAGCGTGATCGAGCGGGTGGAGGCGGCGAACAAGGGATTGCAGCTCGCGCCGGGCGATGCTGTGGTGTGGGTGCTGCCCATGGCCTATCACTTCGTGGTGTCGGTGATGCTCTACCTATACCACGGAGCGACCATTGTGCTCAGCGAGGATTTCACGGCGGAGCAGATCGTCCGTGCGGCGGAAGCCTCGAATGCGGTGTTGCTCTATGCATCGCCGATGCACGTTCGCTTGCTCGTCTCCGATCCGACCTGTACTTCGCTTGGGCCGTTGCAGCGGGTGATCTCCACCAGTGCGGGGTCGTCGCCAGAGCTGTGCGCGAGCTTCTTCAAGAAGTTCGGACTACCGGTGTCGCAAGCCTTCGGGATCATTGAAGTGGGGCTGCCGATCATCAACATGCGCAGCGCGACTGAACACCCGGAGGCTGTCGGCCACGCACTGCCCGATTTTGAAGTCGCCATATTGGATGACGCGCTGCATCCGATCCCTGATGGTACGGTCGGCCAGCTGGCCTTGAGAGGCCCGGGCATGTTCGATGGCTACTTGGCGCCACCGGTGCTTCGAGGCGACATTCTGCGCGATGGTTGGTTCCTTACGGGCGATCTGGCAACGCGAGGCGCAGATGGTCTCATCACCGTTCGTGGCCGTAGTAAGTCCATGATCAATGTGGCCGGCAATAAAGTCTTTCCGGAGGAAGTGGAGGCGGTGATCAACGCGCATCCATTCGTTGTTGGGTCACGCGTGCGTGGTGGGGCGCACGCACTCTTGAGCGAGATCGTGGAGGCTGATGTGGTGCTGAAGGCGGATGTGGTTCTTGATGTGGAGGACCTGATCGCGCACTGCCGCAAGCACTTGACGGTGCACAAACTGCCGCAACGCATCCGGTTCGTCGCTCAATTGCCCATGACTGTAACGGGGAAGGTGAGGCGCGGTTGACGACGACACTCACCAAAGTCCCCAGGACTTCTTCACTGCAGCCACGTCCTCCTTGCTCAACGTGTATGTGTTCGTCTCATAGCCGCTTGTAGCATTGATCTCGGCTTCCATGAACGGCCGCGCCAGCGCGAAACCTTCGAGCCCGAGTTGGCGATAAGCGGCTTCGAGCAGTTCCAGCTCGCGGCCGATGAAGTCCTCGTACCGCAGTTTCACCAAGTGCCCCGCAGGTATGAGCGCCTGATCGTCTTCATACTTCATGCGCATTGGTGCGTAACTCGAAAGGACGAAGTCGCGAACAGCTTCCGCGCTCACGCTTTGAAGTGCCTGTTGCGGCAGGATCTTGCTGTAAAGCCGGATAGTGCTTGCGTACACTGTGAACGGTTCGCGATGGATGAAAATGAAGCGTGCATTCGGAAATAGTTCCAGGATCTCCTTCACCCTTGCGGTATTGGCCGGGCTCTTCATGAGCAGAGGCTTCGGTCCGTACTTCACCGTGAGTTTTCGCATGAAGTAGAGCAGGTGCCGTTGCCAGTGACGTCTGCTGGCTTCATCCTTCAACAACACGGTCGCATTGAACACTTCGCCCAGCTGGCGCGGAAAAAAGTAGCCTATGACCAAAGACTCCGGACCCATGCACGCCAGCGCGAACTCCTCCTCCTTCGGTGCATCGGCGGTCATTTTCACATTGTCCATGGGCCGTGTGGCTGGTAGGGCTTTGCCGAGCACGTTTCGCAGGAAGCGGCCCATGCCGAGGAACGTCCACGGCATCAGGCTCTCGTACACAGATGCGAAAGCGAACTGCGGATCGCGGCTCATCACATAGTGCAGGTAAGTGGTGCCGCTGCGCGGATGTCCCAAGATGAAGACGGGGTCCTTGACAATGGCCTTCCGGATGCGGCGATCATAGCGCAGGTGTTCGAGCCAGCGCAACGGCGCGTTCAGCGCGATCATGGCGGTGATGGCCAAAACCCTCGGGACGTACGTTACACCGATCGTTCCTCCATGCTTCAACAGCACGCGGCACCACGCACGCAGGCTCGATCCGTATGCCGCGTGCGCACTGAAGGGTGAGCGGGTGCCGTTGATGGTGGACATGTTCGGTGCGCTACCGTGCGATAGCTTGGCCGCAATATCCGCAATGCGCGCTGCACTGGTATGGAGTTCTTCTGGGGGCGTTGGCCGTCCGGCGTCTTGGCGTGCAGGCCCGGTGATGCGGCGATCCGTGTTGTTGGCTTTCGCGCTATGCCTTGTTGCAATGGCCAATGCCCAACGCACGAGGATCTTCGGGCGAGTGCTGGATGCCGCTACGTTGGAACCGGTCCCCTTCGCCGTGGCGGTGTTCAAAGGCAGCAACGTGGGTGCCGATGCGGATAGCAGCGGCCGGTTCTATCTGGAGACCGGTCGCGGTTTCGATTCGCTTGTGGTGAGCATGCTCGGTTACCGATCGCAAGTGGTGGCCGTGAGCGTTGGTGTCACGGAAGAGATCGATGTGGAACTGGTGCCGGACGCCATGGAACTCGGCGCCTTCACCATCAGCCGACCGCACGAGAACCCGGCCTTTGCCATCCTGCGCGAAGTGATCGCCCACAAACCCGTTAACCGTCCATCGCGCCTGAAGGCCTACGAGTATGAACTCTACCACCGCGTGCGCTTCGACCTGAACCAATTCACCGAGAAGGCCAAGCGCAATCTGCTCCTGCGGCCGTTCGATTACATCTGGGACTATGCCGATACCACGGCCGACGGGGTCAACTACTTGCCGATCCTGCTCACCGAAAGCAGTGAAGAACACTTCTACCGCAAGCAACCACCGGAATACAAACAAGTGGTGCATGGCAGGCGCACCGTGAAGTTCTTCAAGGCACCTCGCATCACGGAGTTCGTCGAGGATATGTACATCGACCCGGACATCTACGAGAACTACGTGGTGATCCTCGATCACGCGTTCCCAAGTCCCATCAACGACCATTATAATCGCAACTACGATCACAAACTGTTCGATAGCATCTACGTCGTTGGTGGTCATCCCTGCCACCGCATCGACTTCGAACCGAAGGGACGCAGCGATGTGGCCTTCACCGGTTCCATGTTCATACACGACAGCACCTATGCGGTTGTGCAGGTCGATCTCGCGTTCAGCATCGAAGCCAACGTGAATTTCGTGCGCAACTATTGGCTGCGATACAACTACCAGTGGCTCGATAGCACCCAGTGGTTCATGCACAGGAGCCAAGTGCTGGCCGACTTCACCGTGGTGGAGAACAGCAAGGAGATGACCGGGTTCTTCGGCAGGAAATCAACGGAGGTCAGGAACATCGTGATGGACCGGCCGCGCGACGATGACTTTTATTCCGGCGTGGATCCGGTGGTGATGGATCCTCTGGCGTTGGAGCGCGATAGCGCGTGGTGGAAGGTTGCACGGCGCGATGCGCTGACACAGGAAGAGCGGGACCTTGAAGAGATGGTGGGCCGCATGAACAACGACCCGAAGTGGAAACGCATCGTCAACGCATCGAAGCTCATCGCGGAAGGCTGGTTGCCAGCGGGTCCGATCGATATCGGCCATGCCTTCACGTTCTATAGCTACAACGAAGCGGAGGGGAGCAGGGCCAAATTCGGGTTGCGTACTAACGACCGTTTCAGCAAGCGAGTGGAACTTGCAGGGTACCTCGCCTATGGTTTCGGTGATCGTAGATGGAAAGGCGGAGCCAGCGCACAATGGCACTTGGCCAATGAGCATGGGAAACGCTGGTCGCTCGGTGGGCGGTACCGCAACGATCAAGTGCAGCAGGGCCGCAGCCCTTTCATGATCCCGCTGGATCATGTGCTCACCTCGCCGTTCCGCATTGCAGGCCGCGATCACCGCATGATGGCTGAGGGCAGCGAAGGCTGGCTGGAGCGGCAGTGGTTCACCGGGTTCAGCAGCCGGGCAGGGGTGTACCGCGATCGTATGGCGCCAGTTGGTTATGACTTCCACCGGACCACGAGCGAGGGTGATACGATCACCATGAACAGCATTGCGAGCGCCGGTGTGAAGCTTGTCCTGCGCTTTGCATGGGGAGCCGGGAAGTTGCCCGCCGACTATGGCGACACCGACCGTAGGCTCTTCTTCCTCAAGTACCCGATGGTGACGTTCGAATTGCTGAACGGCATGCAAGGGTTCCTCGATGGCGGCTACGATCACCAGAGCTACAAGCTGAAAGTCGAACACCAACTGCGCGCGAACAAATGGGGTTACTTGAACATCATCGCCGAAGCGGGAATGGTCAGCGGACAGGTGCCGTATCCTTTGCTACACACGCCCGAAGCCAACCCACTGCTACTTAACGACGACCATGCGTTCAACCTGATGAACTACATGGAGTTCGCCAGTGACGAGCATGCCTCGCTGCAACTGGAGCACCATTTCGAGGGCTTGTTCTTCAACAAGATCCCGCTTGTGCGTCGGTTGAAACTGCGCGAGTTCGTGTTGGGCAAAGTGTTCTATGGCGGTCTCCGCAGCGAGAACGCCAGCGGCCCATACCTGCTCGGTTCTTGGCAGAGCGCGCTCGATCGGCCCTACACCGAAGTTGGATTCGGCATCGAGAACATCCTGAAGATCGCTCGTGTGGACTTCATCTGGCGGCTCGATCATTTGGGGAACGAGCTAGTGCTGCCGTTCATCATCAAGCCGTCGTTCTACCTGCGGTTCTGAGGTATTTGCGAGCACCCCTTTCCCCTTGTAGGGCAGCAGGGGTCAGGTCCGCTTGAACAATTGCTTGCTTTGCATCACGCATGAACCTGTCCCAAACCATTGTCCTGTTATTGAGTGCGGGAGCTTTGTTGCACGCGCCGCATGTGTATGCGCAAGTGGATCTGCTCGCCGAACTCCGTGGCAACATCCGCCCGATGTTCACCGACGAAGCCGTATGCGATCGGCTCTACACCAGGATCACCACGGAGAAGCTTGGAAACGAACCCCTGCAACAGGGCTATCTGGGTGTGCTCACCATGGCCAAAGGCACCCACAAGATCAATCCGTTCTCACGGCTGGGCACTTTCAACGACGGCAGGGACATTCTTGAGGCCGCCATTGTTACGGCACCCAACAGTGTGGAACTGCGCTTTCTGCGCTTCGCTATTCAAGTGAACGTCCCCAGCATTCTGGGTTATGGGGAAGAACGGAAAACCGACAAGTCGTTCATCGAGGCGCGCTTGCACGAAGTGCATGACGAAACCATGCGCAAGCGAATGATCGAGTTCATTGCGCGAGCCGTGGCGCAGGGAAAGGTCTAGCAGACTGTTCACCTTGAACGAAGAAGCCCGGCGAACGCGCTACCTTTTGGTAACGCGCTGCCGGGCTTGTTGATCTTCGGTCCTGGCCGAACGACGGAACTACTTGAAGGCTTTCTTCTTCAGGTAATTCGCCACTTCTTTGGCGAGCTTAGCGTACGCCTCGCCGATTCGACCCGAAGCGTCGAAGTCATACCCCATAGCGTCCGCGCCAGGGCAGTTCAGTACCGTCATCTCGCCCAACACGGTGCCCGGGTCGGCAACGGCAACGAGTTGAACTTTCACATCGATACCGGCAGGGCGGCGCATCACGCCAACGTTGAAGCCGGGCTCGGTGCGCGTGGTGTGCACGATCAAACGGTACTTCGCATCACCAGCTTCTTGCGCTGCTGTTTGAGCCCCATCCATCACCTTGTTGTAGAGTTCGAAGAACTTCGGGTGGTAGGCGCGCTCGCGGTTGCCGATCCAACTTTCGGCCCACTTGTCGCCTTTGCCGGCCTCCTTTTCATTGTGCTCCTTGGTCTTTTCCGCCATGTATTCGTCATTCGTCTGGTCCTTGCCAACGATCATGTCGGTGTACACGAAATCAACGTCCACGGTCTTCTCTCCCTTCAGGGCCGAGAAATCACCTTTGGTCACCTTGATCGATTGCGCCATTGCACCGGTGGTCAGCACCACGAGTGTCATTGCCGTCAGCGTTTTCATCACTTGCATGTCAAATAGGGTTTTTGGGGTGGGAAATGTAGGTTGTTGCCCGTTGCGGGCGGCGGCGCTTTGCCAGTATCGTGCCGGAGCAATGGAACCTAGGCGTCCGAGACTTCCACCGGATGTTGATAACGCACTTGGGATCGTTGAAAAAGCGGCGGGGTTCGGGAGCACTTCAACCGCCTTGCCCAACACCACGATCCTATCTTCGGCCGGTCGCCGGGAACCCTTATGGGCATTGAAGTTCCGGCTTTGAACGATGAGCGAAGTAAAGTACGACGAGGAGCATATCCGAACCCTTGATTGGAAGGAACACATCCGCCTACGGCCGGGCATGTACATCGGCAAACTGGGTGACGGCAGCAGTTTCGATGACGGCATATACATCCTGCTGAAGGAGGTGCTCGACAACTGCATCGACGAGTACGTGATGGGTCACGGAAAGAAGGTGGAGGTGAAGATCGAAGGCGACACCGTAAGCGTTCGCGACTATGGTCGTGGCATTCCGCTGGGCAAGGTGGTGGACGTGGTGAGCAAGATCAACACCGGGGCCAAGTACGACAGCAAAGCCTTCAAGAAGAGCGTGGGGTTGAACGGCGTGGGTACCAAAGCCGTGAATGCGCTCAGCAAGACCTTCCGCGTGGAAAGTGTGCGCGATGGTCGCATCAAGCGGGCGTTCTTCGACATGGGTCACTTGGTGAAGGATGAGAAGGAACAGAAGACCGATCAGCCCAACGGCACGTTCGTGGAATTCGTGCCGGACGAATCCATGTTCAAGCACTTCCAGTACCGCGATGTGCACGTTGAGCGCTTGCTCTGGAACTACTGCTACCTGAACACGGGCCTCAGCATCCACTACAACGGCCAGCGTTTCCAGAGCAAGAACGGGTTGCTCGATCTGCTCGTGACCAAGATGGACGGCGAGCCGCTGTACCCCATCATCCACTTGAAGGGCGACGACATCGAAGTGGCTTTGACGCACGCCAACCATTATGGCGAGGAGTACTACAGCTTCGTCAACGGCCAGCACACCACGCAAGGCGGAACGCATCAAGGGGCCTTCCGCGAGGCCGTGGCCAAGACCATTCGCGACTACTACAAGAAGGACTGGGAGGCCGGTGACATCCGCACGGGGATCGTTGCGGCGGTGAGCGTGAAGATCATCGAGCCGGTTTTCGAAAGCCAGACGAAGACCAAACTCGGCAGTCAGGAGATCGAACCCGGGGGGCAGAGCATGCGCTCGTTCATCGGCGACTTCATCGCGCGCGAACTGGACAACTACCTGCACAAACACCCCGACGTGTCGCAGGTGTTGCAGGAACGCATCCTTCAGAGCGAACGCGAGCGCAAGGAGTTGAGCGGTATACGGAAGTTGGCGCGCGAACGGGCCAAGAAGAGCAGCCTGCACAACAAAAAGCTGCGCGATTGCCGTGTGCACCTCACGGACAGCAAGACGGATCCGCGCAAACAGGAGAGCACGCTCTTTATCACCGAGGGCGACAGCGCGAGCGGAAGCATCACCAAGAGCCGCGATGTGAACACGCAAGCGGTCTTCAGCCTCAAGGGCAAGCCGCTCAATTGCCACGGGCTGACCAAGAAGGTGGTGTACGAGAACGAAGAGTTCAACTTGATCCAAGCAGCGCTCGATATCGAGGATGGTATGGATGGCCTGCGCTACAACCGGATCGTCGTTGCCACGGATGCTGACGTGGACGGCATGCACATCCGCCTTCTGCTGCTCACGTTCTTCCTCCAGTTCTTCCCCGACCTGGTGAAGAACGACCACTTGTACATCCTGCAAACCCCGTTGTTCAGGGTGCGCAACAAGAAGGAAACGATCTACTGTTACACCGACGAGGAACGGCAGAACGCCATACACAAGCTGGGCAAGAACCCTGAGATCACCCGCTTCAAAGGGTTGGGTGAGATCAGTCCGGACGAGTTCAAGCATTTCATCGGTCCTGATATCCGCTTGGAGCCGGTGATGATCACCAAGGACGCCGGGGTGCAGGAACTGCTCGACTTCTTCATGGGCAAGAACACGCCACAGCGCCAGGAGTTCATCATCAACAACCTGAAAGTGGAGAAGGATGTGGTGAAGGAAGAGGAACCCAAGACACCTCTGGCAGCAGCAGTAGGCCGCATGCGCGCCGCGCAGTCAACCATTGAAGAGGTGGAGGCATGAAGTATTCAGCCCCCACTTATCCTGCTCGAAAGCGACTGCAGCCTGTGGCCTGCGGCTTGCAGTCCTTTGCGTTCATCTTCGTTTTCACGCATCTCCTCATTTCATCAGCGTCGGCGCAGATCCCCGGCACGCTGCGTCTCTTCATTGATCCCGGACATGAGTTCAGTTTCGTGCTCGATGACAAATACCGGATGCAACAGCGGGAGGTGACGTTGCCCGCAGGCCAACACCGCTTCCAGTTCTGGGCGCCTACACGCCGCATTGTCGATACAACACTGACGGTGCTACCGGACATCACCCGAGACTTCACGTTGCGCCTGCCGTACAGCGACGAGTACAAGGTCTATCAGGAGCAATTGCTCCGGTACCGCAACAACCGCAAACTGAACCGCCTGTTGCCCATGGCCGCTACCGGTGTATCAGCCATCGTCAGTGTTTCCATGTTCGTGAGGTACAAGAATGCCCACGACCAATTGGCGGATGATGTGGATCAATACAATTCCCTGACCTCCCCCGGTGCCATATCGCGACTGAAGAACGAGACCATGCCCGCGCACCAGGCCGACTTCGAAAAGGCGGAGCGGAACTTCATCATCTCCACCAGCATTACCAGCGGACTTGCAGTGCTGACAACCTACTTGTACGTGAAGAGCGCCCGCATGAAAGTGCCGCTCTTCGAGGACAAGGAGCGGTTGAAGTTCGAGGGCCTCGCTTGGGTGCCGGGCGAGCGTGGCGGCACATGGGCCGGTGGATTCACCTTCAACCTGGTGAAGCGATGAAGGCGATCATCCCGGTTCTGTTCGCAGCCGCGTTGTTGGCGGGCTGCTACAAGGACGAAGTAGCTGAAGCGGACCTCACTACCAACGCGCTGGACCCTGATTACGACGGCCCACCGATCCTTGAACTCCTCTCCACCGACACGGAGCTGCGCTACAACGGTTTCGTGGTGATCGACACGGTAGTGGTGTTCAACATGCGTGTGCGCACGGATCTCTTCCCGTCGCCGATCTCTTATCAGTTGGAGGGTGTGCAGACGAACGATGGCACCAGCGACATTACCGAACAGTTGGTGCCTGCCACGACCGAAGCCTCGGTGGAACACCGGCATGTGTTATACGGCAACGAATACTGCATGGACATAAGCGTCGTCGCGGTCGGTAGCAATTCGCGGAGCTATCGGTTCTGCGGGACGGCGGTGCAATAGGAGTTCAATTTTCAGGACGACAGAAGCAAGATGAGCGACGAGAAAGACGAAAGTTTGAATGCCCCGGAAGAGAACGGTACTGAAGCCAATGGTCATGCAGCGCCGGACCACAAAGGAGTTCCGGGCGAAGGCGGCAGCGCCTTCAGCGTGAGCGGTATGTACCGCGAGTGGTTCCTGGATTACGCAAGCTACGTGATCCTGGAGCGCGCCGTACCGGCGTTGAACGACGGCTTGAAGCCGGTGCAACGCCGCATCCTGCATTCCATGAAGGTGTTGGACGATGGGCGGTACAATAAGGTGGCGAACATCATCGGCCACACCATGCAGTACCACCCGCACGGCGATGCCAGCATCGGCGATGCGTTGGTTCAGCTCGGCCAGAAGGACGTTGTCATCGACCCGCAAGGGAACTGGGGCAACGTGCTCACGGGCGACTCCGCCGCTGCCCCGCGTTACATCGAGGCGCGACTTTCCAAGTTCGCGCTGGAGGTGGTCTTCAATCCCAAGACCACCGAATGGCAGGCCAGCTACGATGGCCGCAACAAGGAGCCGATCCACCTGCCGGTGAAGTTCCCGCTGCTATTGGCACAGGGTGCCGAAGGCATCGCGGTGGGTTTGAGCTGCAAGATGCTGCCGCACAACTTCCTTGAACTGTGCGATGCCAGCGTGGCCGTGCTGAAGGGCAAACGGCCTCGCTTGATGCCGGACTTCCCCACGGGAGGCTTGGCCGATTGCGAAAACTACAACGACGGCGAACGCGGCGGTCGCGTACGCGTGCGTGCCCGTATCCGCAAGGAGGACGCAAAGACACTTGTGATCAGCGAGATCCCTTTCGGGACCACGACCGCCAGCCTCATCGAAAGCATCATCAAGGCGAACGACAAGGGCAAGATCAAGGTGCGCCACATCGAGGACAACACGGCCGAGAACGTGGAGATCATCGTGCACCTCGCCACCGGTGTTTCGCCTGATAACACCATCGACGCGCTTTACGCCTTCACGGATTGCGAGATGAGCATCGCGCCCAATGCGTGCGTCATCGAGAACGAGAAGCCCCGCTTCCTCACCGTGTCCGAACTGCTGCGCACCAGCACGGAGAACACGTTGCGGTTGCTGAAGACCGAGTTGGAGATCAGGCTGGACGAACTCGATGAGCAGTGGCACTTCGCCTCGCTGGAGCGCATCTTCATCGAGAAGAAAGTCTACCGCCGCATTGAGGAAGCCGAGAGCTGGGAGGAGGTGATGGCCACCATCCACAAGGGCTTGAAGCCGCACGTGAAAGACCTGCGGCGCGAAGTGACGGACGAGGATGTGGTGCGCCTCACCGAGATCAAGATCAAGCGGATCAGCAAGTTCGACAGCTTCAAGGCCGATGAGCACATCAAGGGTCTGGAGGATGCGATCGCGGTGGTGAAGGACAAGCTCAACAACATCGTGGAGCACGCCGTCGATTGGTTCAAGGACCTGAAGAAGAAATACGGCGCTGGCCGCGAACGCAAGACCGAACTGCGCACCTTCGATACCATCGTAGCCACGAAAGTCGCGGTGGCCAACCGCAAGCTCTACGTGGACCGGGCCGAAGGATTCGCCGGCTGGAGCCTGCGCAACTTCGAGTTCGTGGACGAGTGCAGCGAGATCGATGACATCATCGTGTTCCGCGCCAACGGTACCATGATGGTGACCAAGGTGGCCGACAAGAAATTCATGGGCAAGGACCTGCTGCACATCGGTGTGTGGAAGAAGGGCGACGAGCGCACCATCTACCATATGATCTACCAGGACGGCACACAAGGCGCTTGCTTCATGAAGCGCTTCGCCGTTACCGGTATCACGCGGGATAAGGACTACGACCTGACCAAGGGAACCACCGGAAGCAAGATCATCTACTTCACAGCGCACCCCGATGGCCGCGCGGAAACAGTGCAGATCCTCCTACGCGCACGTTCCAACCTGCGCAAGAACAAGTTCGATGTGGACTTCGCGCAGCTAGCCGTGAAAGGCCGCAGCAGCCAAGGCAATCTGCTCACGCGCCACATGGTGCAAAAGGTGACGCAACTGCAGGTAGGGGGCAGTACCCTCGGTGCCATTCCCATTTGGTACGACGAGACCGTGCGCCGCATGAACGACACCGGACATGGCCGCTACCTCGGGCGTTTTTCCGGTGACGACAAGCTGTTGTGCGTTACGAAGAGTGGCCACTACTTGCTACTGCCGTATGCGCTCAGCACGCACTTCCCCGATGATGCTCTTACCGTGGTGAAGTACCGCGAAGGCCAGATCATCAGCGCGGTGTACTTCGACGGTGATAAGAAGCTGCACCATGTGAAGCGCTTCGAAGTGGAACCAGCACGCGACCCGGTGCTCTTCATCACCGAACACCCCGAGAGCAAGTTGGAACTGCACAGTTTGGTGGACACCCCGCGCATGCATGTGCGTTATGATCAGCGCAGCGCGCAGAAGAGCGACGAGCAAGTGGACCTCGCCAAATTCATCGGTGTGAAGGGTGTGAAAGCCATCGGCAACCGCCTGAGCTCCTTCAAGGTGAAGGAATTGGAACTGCTCGACCCGGTCTTTATTCCAATGACCGCCGAATTGGAGGAGCGCCAGCAGATGCTCATCTCGGAGGATGAGGTCGGCAACTTGGAGCTACCCGAGGAAGAAGACCTCGAGGAAAGTCCCATGGCACGACTCAAACGCGAGCAGGCGGCTCTTGCCCCCGAACCCGAGTTGCAACCGAATGATCCGCTGATCGGCAAGAAGCCGGGCAAGCAGATCAAGTTGGGGTTGGACTAGTCGTCGCTTACCGAGGAGCTACATTCGGCACATGGGAAGCGAGGATCTTGACCTGAGCGGTTTTGCCAGTGCCGTTTCCCGTTTGTCGGAAGCGCTGGCGAAGGAACCCGCGAACGATCTGGAGCGCGATGGCTGCATCCAGCGGTTCGAGTACACTTACGAACTGGCGTGGAAAATGATGCGCAGGCACCTCGTGCTCGTGAGCGCCCAGGATGCCGATCTGCTTGGTAGAAAGGAATTGTTCCGCGAAGCCGCGCGCCGCGACCTGATCGCAGACCCGGAGGCGTGGTTCGCTTTCCAGAAAGCGCGCAACATCACCAGCCACAACTACGACGAACACAAGGCTGCCGCTTCATACGATGCAGCTCGGGCTTTCCTGCCTGTTGCCCGTGCTTTGTTGGCCAAGCTCCTCGATCTGCATGCTTGATCTGGAACCGCGGCACTTGGATATGGTGCTTCACGTGATCCGCAAGCACCTGCCGGAAGGCAGGGTGATCGCCTTCGGAAGCCGGGTGAAGGGCAACGCCCAACGGTTCAGCGATCTCGACCTCGCATTGGAAGCCGCCGCACCTGTACCCTTCAAAACGTTGGCGCTCATCGATCAGGACTTGTCCGACAGTGACTTGCCAATGAAAGTTGATGTGGTGGACATGAACAGCGTCTCACCGTCGTTCAAGGAGCGGATACTCAGTTCAGGTACAGCCTTGTAGAACCGAGCCGCGCCCTGATCATCCGCTGATCGGCAAGAAGCCGGGCAAGCGGATCAAGTTGGGGTTGGAGTAGTCGGCCCCTGACCTGGATGAACGCCTGTCGGGAATAGCCGTCGGCTGTCCGCTTCGTGTTCTCAGGTTTCGGCCGTTCGGCTTGTGGTGGTTGCGGTGGCGCTCACACGAGCAAGCCGCTCCACAGATCGTGCACGGCGAACCCCTTCCGTTGGACAATTCACTACGTGTTGGCGCCTGCACTCGGCTTGGCGCGACTTGTGGCAGTGGATGCGGTGAACCAAACCGTGAATATCCATGACCACTCCAATGACCCGGACCATGATCGCGCTTGTCGCTGTCACCGGACTAATGGGTTGCAAGAAGTACGACGACGGCCCCACCTTCAGCTTGCGCAGCCGTGAGGAGCGCATCGCCAATACGTGGCGCATCGATCGCGCTATGAGCGGTAGCGATGACGTGACCTCGGCTTTCAGCCAGTACGAATTGCGGTTGACCAAAGACCACGACGCTTCGCTCACTGCTACCTACACCCTGTTCGGTACGGACTTTTCGTTCACGACCAGCGGCACATGGAGCTTCGAGAACAAGGATGAAGACCTGCGCCTCGATCTGGAAGACAGTGAAGCCGATGAGACCTAC